>NZ_CP065138.1:2720000-2852006 GCF_015693305.1 Sphingobium sp. Cam5-1
GGCGCGTGCTGGTCGAACGGGTGGAAGGGTTCTGCTCCAAGGGTGAATGGAAGCGCGCCTATGACGAGATCAACGCCTTCGAAAAGCAGCAGGCGGACGCGGGGACGAACATCATCAAGCTGTTCGTCCATATTACCCAGGAAACGCAGGACAAGCAGCTGGCTCAGCGGCTCGACACGCCGTGGAAGCGGTGGAAGACGGGCAAGGAAGATTATCGCAACCGGGCGCGGCGCGACGACTATCTCGACGCGATGCACGACATGTTCAAGAAGACGGACAGCAAATATGCGCCATGGCAGGTGATCGACAATAATCACCGTGCGGCCGGGCGTATCGCCGCGCTGAAATACGTCGTCAAGTCATTGGAAAAGCTGGTGCCGATGGATTTTCCTGACGCTGACCCGGAGGTGGTGAAGCTCGCCAAGGAAGCGTTCGGCTATCAACTGCCGTAAAAAACCAAGACAAAACAGTGCGTTGTCATAAATCTGTCATCAAAACCTAACCGCTCATTTACCATTCGGGCGCTACCAGCGGCTCATGTATGCGCCCAAGATGCTCGATCCCTCGCCGTCGCTGCCTCGCTGGCAGGGCTTGCCCTTCGTCTCCACCAGCCCGGCGATCCAGATTGGACGGCCGTTGAGCGAAGCGGTGGAGCATTTTCAGCAGAACCCTTCGCTGCGGCTGCTGCCCGTGCTGGACGAAGCGGATCGGCCCAAGGGCGCGATCTACGAGCGGGACATGCGGCGGATACTGTTCAACCCGTTCGGCCATGCGCTGCTGCGTAACCCGAGCTTTGGCGGGCGGCTTGATGACCATATCCGGCCCTGCGCCTCGGTCGAGCGGAGCGCCACGATTGAGATGCTGATCGACCTCTACGCAGCGCAGGGGCAAAAGTGCGAAGGGCTGATCGTCATAGAAGGCGGCCGTTATGCCGGGATGGTCGGCGGGCAGTTGCTGCTAAAGCTGGCGGCGGAGCGGGACGCGCGCGTGGCGATCGCGCGGGCGGAGCGGCTGGAGCGCGTAACGCGGGAGAGCGGCAGCTTTCGCGACGATATTGCGACGCTGATCGCCGATCTGGTGGGGATGGCGGACATGCTGTCCCGGCTGGCGAGCGACGCGGCGGAAAGGGCGGCCCATAACGGGCAGGCGGCAGCAGGCATGGCGGTGGCCGCCGCGCAGACCGCTGACAATCTTTCCGGCATCGCTGGTTCGGCCAACGACCTTGGCCTGCTGTTCCAGTCGATCGAGGATGAGGTGCGTCAGGCTGGCGCCGCGATCAAGGCGGCGGTCGAACAGACGCGGCTGGGGTCAGCACAGACCCAACAATTGCGCGTTCAGGCAGATGGCATCGGAGAGGTGACGGCGCTGATCGACGCGGTGGCGCGGGCGACGGCCACGCTGGCCCTGAACGCGGGCATAGAGGCCGCGCGCGCCGGGGAGGCGGGGCAAGGCTTTGCCGTTGTCGCGCGCGAGGTGAAGCTGCTCGCGGGGCAAACCCGCGAAGCCGCGGCGGAAATTGCCGACCGGATAGATCATATCCGCGCGACTGTCGGTCATGTGGCGCAGGGCCATGGGTTGATGGGGTGCGCGATTGAGACGGCGGATCGGCTGTCGGCTTCCGTGTTCGACGCGGTGGCGCGTCATGGCGCCTTCAGCCGGGGCATCGCTGCCAGCATGGCCGAAGCGGGCGAGTCCAGCGATCATGTCCGGCTGAGCGCCAGCCAGATCAGCGGGAATGCCGACGCGGCGGTCGATGGCGCGCGCAACATCCGGCATGCGGCAAGCCAACTGGCGGGCGAAGCGCAGCGGCTGGATGCGCGGGCCAGCCTTTTTATCGAGGCTATTCGATTGGATTGACGTCGGCTTCAGGAAAAATGGCTGGCGCCATGCGCAAATGCGGCTAACCTTTCCATCCAACAAGAAGGAGAGGAAAGCCATGCTCGTCATGTTCGTGGGCGCCGACCGGACCGAAACCGCCATCAATGCCGCGCAGGTCACCTTCGTATCGTCCGTCACGGACGGCACCCGCATCCGCTTTGGCGAAGGCCGCAGCGTCACCGTGGTCGAGCCCATCGCGCAGGTGATGGAGGATCTCAATCAGGCTTTACGACCGCACGAATAGCGCTGCGCCCGGCGCTACGCCGTAACCGATGCTTTGCGTATGCCTGAGAAGCATCCTATACTGATGGCTTGATGCCAGGACTCAGGACAGCAATGAAATCCAATTTCTTCCGGGGCGCCGCTGCCCTTGGCGCGCTCGCGCTCATCCCCGCCACCACGGCCGCGCTCGCGGACGGGGAAGCGAGCAGCTACAAGGCGCTCGACGAGTTCATGGACGTCTTCCAGAAAGTCCGCAGCGACTATGTCGAAAAGGTCGATGACGAGAAGCTGATCAAGGGCGCGATCGACGGCATGCTTGCCAGCCTTGATCCGCATTCGAGCTTCCTTGATGCGCGAGACTTCCAGAATCTGCGCACCCAAACCGAAGGCAGCTATGGCGGCTTGGGCTTGTCGGTTACGCAGGAGGATGGCGCGGTCAAGGTGATCGCTCCGACGCAGGACACTCCGGCCTGGCGCGCTGGGATCAAGGCGGGCGACTATATCACACATCTTGACGGGCAGCTGATCTACGGCGGCACGCTGGACGAAGCCGTCGACAAGATGCGCGGCGCGCCGGGTACGTCGATCAAGCTGACCATCGTGCGCGCGGGCCGCGACAAGCCGATCGAAGTGACGCTGACGCGCGAGATCATTCAACTGAAGCCGGTGAAGTGGGAAGTGAAGAACGGCGTTGGCGTGATCAACATCGTCAGCTTTTCCGCCAATACGGGCGCCGATTTGCGGCAGGCGATCCGCAGCATCGACAAGAGCCTGGGCCGTAAGCCGACCGGCTACATCCTCGACCTCCGGTCCAATCCGGGTGGGTTGCTGGATGAAGCCGTATCCGTGAGCGACGCGTTCCTGGAGCGCGGTGAGATCGTATCACAGCGCGGCCGCAACAAGGGCGATGTCGAGCGCTATTATGCCAAGCCCGGCGATGATGCGAAGGGCTTGCCGGTCATCGTGCTGGTCGATGCCGGGTCTGCCTCGGCCTCCGAGATCGTCGCGGGAGCGCTTCAGGATCAGCATCGCGCATTGGTGATGGGCGAGCGCAGCTTCGGCAAGGGCAGCGTGCAGACGATGTTGCCGCTGACCAATACGACCGCGCTCAAGCTGACGACGGCGCGCTATTATACGCCGTCCGGCCGGTCTGTGCAGGAAGGCGGTATCGAGCCTGACGTCCGGGTGCCGCAGTTGTCGGACCCCGATTACAAGAACCGGCCGAAGTTCCGCGAAAGCGACCTGCGCCGCCACCTGATCAATGAGATCAAGACGGACAATGCTGCGCTGGAAGAAGACACTAAGGAAGATCCGCGCTTTGCCATGTCAGCCGAAGAGCTTAAGAAGAAGGGGATCGAGGATTTCCAGCTGGATTATGCCCTGAAGACGATCGCGCGGCTGGCGGCGAAGCCGGGTGCGGTGATCGCGCAGGCGCAGCCGGTTGGGAAGAAGATGGTTCGGTGAGGCGATTGGTTGGTTTTTTGGGTGAAGGGTATTTTTCCTCCCTCTCCCCTTTAGGGGAGAGGGTCGGGGAGAGGGGGATGAGTAACCGTCGCCCTTACAGTCCCCTCTCCCGCCTTCGCTGCGCTCGGCACCCTCTCCCCTAAAGGGGAGAGGGGATGGCTTGAACCCTTAACGAGCTTCACGTCACTCCGGGTAGCGGATTTCCATCACCTCATATTCCTTCTCCCCGGCGGGGAGCATGACGCGGCGCAGGTCGCCTACCGCAGCATTGCGCAGAGCGCGCGCGATGGGGGAGCTCCAGCCGATCCGGCCCGCGCTGGCGTCGGTTTCGTCATTGCCGACGATGGTGACGGTGCGGTGATTGTCGTCTTCGTCGGCGATCGTCACGGTGGCGCCGAAGAAGACGCGGGTCTTGTCGGGTTGTTGACAGGGATCGATGACTTTCGCATCCTTCATCTTTTTTGACAGGCGGCGGAGTTGGCCGTCGATCTCACGCATGCGCTTGCGGCCGTAGAGATAATCGCCATTCTCGCTGCGGTCGCCGTTGCCCGCTGCCCAACTGACGATCTCCACGATGCGTGGCCGCTCCTGCCCAAGCAACTGGTCATATTCGGCGCGCAGCTTCGCGAAGCCTTCGGGGCTGATGTAATTGGGGTGAGGGGCGTTCATCCGCCTCCTTTAGCGCCTTTTCTCCCGCCATAATACATCCGGCCGGAGGTCAAAAAACCTCCGCGTCTCGGAAGGACTCAAAACTCTGCGCCTCTGCGCGAACAAGAGAAAAAGATAAGCAGCCACAGCTTCAGTCTGATGACTGCGCGCCATCTACTCGCTGCTGGTTAGGATTATGCGCGCAAAGGCGCAGAGGACGCAGAAAAGTTTTGCATTTTTTGGTTCACGCGGAGGCGCGGAGGTGATTTTTGGCCTTCGGCCCTTTTCCGCGCCTCTGCGGACGTCAGCCTGGGGTCTGCTTGCCCAGATATTTGGAGAGGGGGGTGTTGGAACCCCGGAAGCGGGCGCGTTCGGGGTTCATCGCTTCATAGACAACCGCATTTTCCAGCACGCGCTGTACATAGTTGCGCGTTTCGAAAAGCGGGATCTGCTCGATCCAGCGCAACATGTCCGCGCCCGGCAGGCGAGGGTCGCCGTTGGCGTTGACCCAGCGGTTCACATTGCCGGGACCGGCATTATAGGCCGCGACGGCCAGCGGGTAGCTGCCGCCATAATAGTCGAGCATGCGCTGGAAGTAGGATGAGCCGAGCATGATGTTGTAGCTCGGATCGTTGAGCGAGCCGGGGTCATAGCCAAGGCCGAGCTTGCCCGCCTGTTCCCGCGCGGTGCCCGGCATAAGCTGCATCAGGCCGCGCGCGCCAGCGTGGCTGACGATCTGCCGGTCGAACTGACTTTCCTGCCGCGCGATGGCATGCACCATCGTCCAGTTGGATTGGGCCGTAGGCGGCACGGGCACGCGGGGGAAGGCGCTTTCGCCATAGCCGGTGAGGCCGCTGGACACGGCGCGGCGGCCGACCATCACGCCCATGTCGGGCCTGCCGATGCTCTTGGCGAGTTCGGCGGCCAGATAATGGTCGCTGTCACTGTCGGCATTATTGGCGATGGCGCGGGCGAATTTGCTCTGATCCTCCCAATAGCCCATTTGCCCCAGCGCCTTCACCGCGCGGACGACCGAGCGATTGGCGAAGGCGGAGCGATCGGCGGCGGAAATCTCCACGGCCCGTTCGAAAAGGGCAGGCGCGGGCACCGGCTTTCCGATGCGTTCCAGGGCAAGTTGGCCGTAGAATTGATCCGGGAACACCGACGCCTGGGCGAAATAGCTGGTCGCGGTGGCCGTATCACCGGCTGCCAGTGCTGCGCGGCCTGCCCAATAATAGCCCTTCGACTGGGTCTGGGGGGATTTGGCAGCCGTTGCGTAGCGGCGGAACATCGCCGCCGCGTCCGATGGGCGGTTCAGATTGTAGAAGGCGGTCGATCCCGCCAGCCAGGCGAGGCTGGTATAGTCATCGCGCTCGCCAATCGGGCGGCTGGAAACGTCGGTGCCGGGCGCATAGGCATCGTCGAGCTTGCTGGCGATGCCATAGGCGAAGCTCCACTGGCTGTCATTGGCGGCGGCGCGCGCCTGGCCAAGCAATGTCTCATACCATTTTTCCGCATTGCCCGGGCGGAAGGTCAGCTGGGGTCGGTTGGCGAGATATTGCCGTGCGGCGATCCAATTGCCCGTGTTCAACAGCCAAGTCGCCTTGTCCGCGACGAAGCCAGCGTCGGAAATCCCCACTGGCTCGGCGACTTGCATCCGGGCGGCGGCGTCCGGCGCCTTCTGGCGGAAGGCGATACGCGCTTCGTAGACCGGGCGTCGCGTGGGCGTCACATAGGCGAGCATCCGTTGCGCTCCGGCGATGTCGCCGCCCCACAGCAGCACGTCGGCGCGCTGATCATGGTCCGCGCTCGTCCAGCTGCTACCGAAGAGCGATAGCAAGCGAGCCTCGTCATCGGGCGAAAGCGTGCCGCCGACCCAGGCGCTGCGTGCGGCGATGCGCGCTTCGGGCATGCGGCCCATCTGCATCAGCGCCAGCGCATTGCGTGCATGGCCGGTGGCGGTGCGCGCGGGGAAGCGGGCGAAGAAGGCCGTCACCTGACGCGGATCATAGCTGTTGGGGTTGATGCCGGTTTCCGCCAGCCGCCGCATCCGGTCCTCCCCAGGCCAACCGGGATTGGCGAGGATGAAGCTGGCATAGGAGGAGAAGCCCAAGCCGTCGCTCTGCTGCAATGCGCGCCACTGGCTGATCGTCGCGGAGATGGACGGATCGGACGCGACGCCGATTCGGCTGCTCACCTGATTCCAGGGCGATGGCTGAGGCGATGCCTGAGTCGTGGCGGGCAGTTGCTGCACCACCGCGCCCGCCGGATAGGGCGACGCGACGGGGGCTTGGGTCTGGGCGCTGGCGCCCGCGGTAAAAAGAAGAAGAGCGATCAAGGGCATGCGGACCATTGCTGTTTCGGGGCGGCGAGCTGACAGCCTACTGGACATCATCGCAATTCCATCCTTATCAGGCCCTGAATGACGCGCTATAGCGCGCCGAGGCCTACACTCGACAGTGTGCCCCGGAATGCCGGTGAATTGAAGGAGTTTGTTGATGTTTTCCGGGTCGATTCCGGCGCTGGTCACCCCATTTCGCGACGGGAGCGTGGACGAGGCCGCGTTTCGCGCTCTGGTGGACTGGCAGATCGAGGAGGGCAGCAGCGCTTTGGTGCCATGCGGCACCACCGGCGAAAGCGCGACCATGACGGTCGAGGAGCATAATCGTGTCGTCGCGATTTGCGTCGATCAGGCGGCGGGGCGGGTGCCGGTGATCGCGGGCTGCGGGTCCAACGACACGCGAATCGCTCTGGAGCATATGTTCGCGGCGCAGGCTTCTGGTGCGGACGCGGCGCTGGTGGTCGCGCCCTATTATAACAAGCCCAACCAGGATGGCGTTTATCAGCATTTCGCCTATCTGGCCGAGCGCTGCCAGCTGCCGATCGTCCTTTACAATGTACCGAGCCGCACGATCACCGACATTGGCGTGCCGGTGATCCATCGCTTGACGGAAGAATATCAGTCGATCGTCGGCATAAAGGACGCCACCGGGAATCTGGGGCGGGTCACCGCGCAGCGCCTCGCCTGCCGCGATGATTTCTGCCAGCTGTCCGGCAATGACGAAACCGCGCTGGGATTCAACGCCATGGGGGGCAAGGGTTGCATCTCCGTCACGGCCAATGTCGCGCCGCGTCTCTGCGCGGAGTTCCAGGCGGCTTGTGCGTCGGGTGACTGGGCTGGTGCACTGGCGTTGCAGGACCGGCTCTACCCGCTGCACGACGCGCTGTTCAGCGATTCTTCACCTGGGCCGGTTAAATATGCGCTCAGCCGCGTGCGGTCCGACATGCCCGGTGAATTGCGCCTGCCGATCACATGGCCTTCGGAATCGAGCCGCGCCGCTGTCGATCGGGCTTTGGAAATTGCGGGTCTCGTCTAAATGGGCTGCGGCCTTATATGGTGAAGTGAGTTAGTTAAGAGTCCCATGGCCCGCCCTCGTCCCGAATTGTTCGACAAGAAGAAGATCGTCGCCGAGAACCGGCGCGCGCGTTTTGAATATTTCCTTGAGGATGTGTTCGAAGCGGGAATCGCGCTGCAAGGCACGGAGGTGAAGTCGCTCCGTTTCGGCGAGGGCAACATCGCGGAGAGCTATGCCGAGGTGAAGGGCGATCAGGTGTGGCTGGTCAACAGCAACATCCCCGAATTCAGCCACGGCAATCGCTATAATCATGAGCCCAAGCGGCCCCGCAAGCTGTTGCTGCACGAGCGGGAGATCGCGCGCATGCACGGCGCGGTCGAGCGCAAGGGCATGACGCTTGTCCCCTTGAGCGTCTATTTCAACAGCCGTGGCAAGGCCAAGGTCGAACTGGCGCTGGCCAAGGGCAAGAAGACGCACGACAAGCGCGAAACGATCAAGGAACGCGACTGGAAGCGGGATCAGCAGCGTATCATGAAGGACCATCGCTGATGGGTCCCAAGGCGAGCATGGGCCGTCTTGCCCGATGGTGGCACGCCAATGCGCCGACCCGTGAATCGCTGGAAGACAACCGCTTCATCGCGCCGGTCGCGCACCGGGTGCTGGAACCCTCGCTGTGGCGCTTTACCCGCCGGTCAGTGCCGCGTGGAGTCGCGTTGGGGCTGCTGGTCGGGATATTTCTGTTGATCCCCGGTGTGCAGATTGCCGGGGCGGCGATGCTGGCGCTGCCGTTCCGGGCCAATATTCCGCTGGCGGCGGCGATGACGTTTCTTTCCAATCCGGCGACAACACCGCTGTTCCTGATGGCGTCCGTCTATGTGGGCAACTGGTTCCTCGGGCGCAGCGCGGACGCTTCGGGCTTCATGGCGCTGGTGGATAAGCACGCATCGATCCGCGAATGGTGCGGCTGGCTGTTTTCCGAAGCGGCGCCCGCCATGCTGTTCGGGCTGGCGCTGATTTCGATCGCGTTCGCTGTTGTCGGATATTTCCTTGCCGACTGGATCTGGCGCCATCGGATGGGCCGGAAATGGCATGCGCGCAAATTGAGGATTGGCAAGCCACCCGAAAGCAGCGCATTGGAAGAAGTCGCCCGCGTCTGACGCAGGGCGAATAGTCCAGGCGTTTTCAGGGGGAAGGCCGGCCGATGGCCTCGCGCGTCAAAAGGGATGAGGAAGCGTGGACGGGCGATCGCCCTTCGCGGCTGTCCCTGCCGCTGCTGATACTGGCGGCGCTGCTTTCGGCGGTTCTCGTCATCTATGCGACCGGCAACCCGGCTATGGCCACAGGGTTCGGCGCGATGATCCTTGCCATCGCTGCGCTGCTCAGCTGGTATCGGCGCATTTTCCCGGAAGAGGCGGCAGACGGCGAGGCGGTGCCGGACTGGACGGTAGCGCGCGCCGCAGCGGATGCGTCCAACATGGCCATCGCGGTGACCGACCGGGCAGGGCGGCTTGTCTGCGCCAGCGACCTGTTCGGCGAATGGTTTCCCGGATTTCCGACGCCCCCCAATCTCACCGCCGAGCCGGGCCTGACGGAAAGCCTGAGCGCTGCCGCCCGCGCGGCCTGGCGCGATGGAGAGGCGCGGGTCGAAAGCGTGGCGCAGGGCGCTCTCCGGTTGGACGTCGATCTGTGCCGCACCGGCCGGTCGGAAGATTATCTGCTGTGGCGCTTTACTCCGGTTCGCCAGCCCAACGCGCTCGACGATGTGCACCGCCTGCTGACCGGGGACGCGGGGCGGCAGATGGGCGAGGCCGGGATCATGGCGGTGATGATCGGCGGCGAAGGGCGTATTCGCGCGGCAAATGGGGCTTTCCTGCTGCGTGCCGCTGGCCGGATCGACGCCAATATCACCGGCCGTGACTTTGCCGCCCATATGCGTGTCGATGACAAGGGGCGGCTATTTCTGGCGCGTGAGGAGTCGGGCGGGCTACCGCTGCGGTTGTTGCAGGTGCCATTGCGTCGGACGGCACAGCCTGCTGGTAGCCAAGTGGGCCAAGATGGTCCCATGCTGCTGCTGCTGATCGATGAGCCAGCGGGCAGCGCGGGCGGCACATCGGCGCTTTCCTATATCGAAACGCTGCTGTCCCTGCTGCCCTTCGGCCTTGCCATGGCGGATCGCGATGGTCGCGTCCTGTTCCTCAACAGCGCCTTTTCCCGCGCGGCGGGGCTCAAGCGTAGCGAGAGGCCGAGCTATCCCGGCGATCTGGTCGTGCGGGAGGATCAGGCAGCGGTCGCTGATGCGGTGCGCCGCTTTGCCGTTGGCCCGCAAATGTCGGGCGATATCGCCATCAGGTTGCGCAACGAGCCGGAGGAACCGACGGCACTCAGTCTGGCCGGCGTCCGGGGCCTGGGCGAGGCAGCGGTGCTGCTCAGCCTCAAGGACAATAGCGAGGAAAGCAAGCTTAAGCGGCAGGTGGCGCAGGCGACCAAGATGCAGGCGATCGGCCAGTTGGCTGGTGGCGTCGCGCATGACTTCAACAATATCCTGACCGCGATCATCGGCCATTGCGACCTGATGCTGATGCGCCATACGCCGGGCGACAGCGATTATGACGATATTCAGCAGATCAAGTCGAACAGCAATCGTGCGGCTGGGCTGACGCGCCAGCTGCTCGCCTTTTCACGGCAGCAGACATTGCGTCCGCAGGTGCTGCAACTGCCCGACATCGTTGCCGACGTCTCCAACCTGCTAAAGCGCCTGCTGGGTGAGAGCGTGAAGCTGGAGGTCAGCCATGGCCGCAACCTGGGCGCGGTGCGTGCTGATCCGGGCCAGCTGGAGCAGGTGATCGTGAACCTGGCGGTCAATGCGCGCGACGCGATGCCGGAAGGCGGCATCCTCAATATCCAGACCTATGCGGTTCCGGCCGGCAAGGTGCGCGAAATGCGGCAGGAGATATTGCCCGCCGCCGATTATACCGCGTTGCGCGTGTCCGACACCGGCCTTGGCATCCCGCCCGACATTCTTTCGAAGATTTTCGAGCCCTTCTTCACGACCAAGGAATTGGGCAAGGGCACGGGGCTTGGCCTCTCCACCGTCTATGGCATCGTCAAGCAGTCGGGCGGCTATATCTTCGCCGAATCTGAAATTGGCCGGGGGGCGAGTTTCGTCATCTACCTGCCCGTCTATCAGGGCGCGGACATGGAGCAGGCAATTCCCGCCAAGCTGCCTATCAAACGCAGCGAGACATGGGGCACGGGCACGGTGCTGGTGGTCGAGGACGAGGATATGGTCCGCGCCGTCGCCGAACGCGCCCTTTCGCGTCAGGGCTACAAGGTGCTGACCGCCAATGATGGCGAGCAGGGGCTGGAGGTACTGGCGAGCGGTGAGAAGATCGACCTGCTGATCTCCGACGTGGTCATGCCCAATATGGACGGCCCGTCCATGGTCGCGCGGGCACGGGACACGCATCCCGACCTTCCCGTGCTGTTCATGTCGGGCTATGCCGAGGAGCAGCTGCGCAAGTCGATCGACCTTGCCAATGTCGCCTTCCTGCCCAAACCATTTTCCGTCAGTCAGCTCGCCGAGGCGGCGCGGGACGCCTTGGCAATGGGTACAGCGGTGGAATGAACTTCTTGAACGATCAGGCGTTTATGCTGGTCCGCGCGCCGATGATAAGATAGCGAGCGTAACGAAATAGGGGATCGCACATGTCGGACGGCAAGACCATCCTGGTGGTTGAGGATGAAGCGATGATCGGCATGATGCTGGAAGATTATCTCGAAACATTGGGATATCGCCTGCATGCCATTGCCGTGTCGGTGGACGAGGCGTGCGACCATGCGCGCAAGGGCGGCTTCGACGCCGCGTTGGTGGACTGCAATCTGCAGGGTGAGAAAAGCTGGCCGGTCGCGGACCTGCTGGCGCAAAGCGGTATCCCCTTTATTTTCGCGACAGGGGGCATGGCTGATGATGTGCCGTCAGGGCATTCGGATCGGCCCACTTTGGCAAAACCTTATACGATTGGCGCCGTTGAGCGGGCGCTGACGAAGGTTCTTTCCGCCTAAATAGGAAATTTCCGTTCCCCTCTTGTTCTTTGAGAACAAAGGGGATACATGGTGGCCAAGGCGCCACTTAATCGGCGCTTCCGCTTGACAGGGGATAGGCCGATGACAGCAATGCTCTCACTCATCGATTCCAAGAAGACAGGGACAATGGACAGACAGAAAGCATTGGAAGCTGCCCTTTCCCAGATTGACCGCGCCTTCGGTAAAGGTTCGGCCATGAAGCTGGGCAGCCGCGAGAAGATCGAGATCGAGGCGATTTCGACGGGATCGCTGGGGCTCGACATCGCGCTGGGTATCGGCGGCCTGCCGCGCGGCCGCATCATCGAAATCTATGGCCCTGAAAGCTCGGGCAAGACCACGCTGGCGCTGCATGCCATTGCAGAGGCGCAGAAGACCGGCGGCATTGCGGCCTTTGTCGACGCGGAACATGCGCTCGACCCGGTCTATGCCAAAAAGCTGGGCGTCGACATCGACGAACTGATTGTTTCGCAGCCTGATACCGGCGAACAGGCGCTGGAGATTGTCGATACGCTGGTGCGCTCAAACGCCATTGACGTGTTGGTGGTGGACTCGGTCGCCGCGCTGGTGCCGCGCGCTGAAATCGAAGGCGAAATGGGCGATAGCCATGTCGGCCTTCAGGCGCGCCTGATGAGCCAGGCTTTGCGTAAGCTTACGGGTTCGATCTCGCGTTCCAAGTGCCTTGTCATCTTCATCAACCAGGTCCGCATGAAGATCGGCGTCATGTACGGCAATCCGGAAACGACGACGGGCGGCAACGCGCTGAAATTCTATGCGTCGGTTCGCCTCGACATCCGCCGCACCGGCCAGATCAAGGATCGCGACGATATCGTCGGCAACGCGACCCGCGTGAAGGTGGTGAAGAACAAGGTGGCCCCGCCCTTCAAACAGGTGGAATTCGACATCATGTATGGCGAAGGGATTTCGAAGATCGGCGAGATACTCGACCTTGGCGTCAAGGCGGGCGTGGTCGAAAAGTCGGGCGCCTGGTTCTCCTACGACTCCGTCCGCATCGGCCAGGGTCGTGAAAATGCCAAGACCTTCCTCAAGGAAAATCCCGAAATGGCGGAGCGCCTGGAAAAGGTGATCCGGGGCAAGACCGAAGAGGTCGCCGAAGGGATGATGACCGGACCCGAAGCGGAGGATGATGGCGAATAAGCACGGCTAACGCCTGCGGCCGGATCAGCCGCAGGACAGCCGCGCGGCTCTGCCCGCCTTTCGTTTCACGCACTGAAAAGGCCCGCCCGCGCATTTTCGCGGGGCGGGCCTTTTACCGTGATAAGAGGGCAGAGGGCGAGGCTTGCTCAACAGGGCTAGAGCATAGTGCCTTAAATCAGAATCTTCCTCTGTTACCGTTCGCCCTGAGCTTGTCGAAGGGCTTTTCTTCTTTTTAGAAAGGGAAGGGCTTCGACAAGCTCAGCCCGAACGGGGTTGAGTGATCCAGATAAAAGGCACGATGCTCTAAATGAACATTGATCAGCGGCTGGGGCTCACCATTCCTGCCGGTTTGAGGTCAGAGGGCGGATTTTTGGCGTGGCTCCGCTGGCGCCTTTTGCTCTGCTCGACGGCGAGCTTTTTCTTGAGCCGTACGCCCTGAAGACCCCAATCTCCAAAATGTACGGCAGCCAGGAATATGAGGAGGCCGTTCATGAACAAGGCGATGGTGAGGGGCAGCGCGAGAAAGACGTCGAGTATTTGTTCGGTCGGTGTTTCTACAGGCCCGACCCGGTCGATCCCGAACAAGGCGAGGCCGTCTTCCAGGGAATGCCCATCCCATTCCCGCCGGAAAAACCATTCGCCTACCTCTATCGCCAGAATGGTCGGGGCGATGAGCATGGCGGCGAGGCCGATTATGACCATCGCCTCGCTCAAAAGCTGTACGCCAAGAGAGGGAAGGCGGCGCTTGGTTACAGGATCATGGACCTGTTTTTCGGGCGCCACGGATTGCGATATCCCAATCGATTTCACGGTGGATGACGAAGGCGGGTCCGAAAAGCCGTATCGATCCAGCTTGGCCAACATGCGGGGGTTCAACTGAGACGTGCAGCTATCCTCGATGAATTTTTGTTGCTCGATCGTCAGTTCCTGGCGGAAGCTGTCGGATTGTCCCTTTCTGATCCGCAGGGCATCTGAATCCGATCTGTCATATTCATGGCCGGGAATGCCCTGGGCGAGTTCCAATGCCTTGAGCTTTTCGAAGGATGAGTTTTCCACCGCATATCGAAGAGCCTGGGTGTTGACTGGCTCATCCAGGAAATTGAGCATCTTTTCGACTTCTGCCTCCGTTTGAAGCAGTAGATCCTCATAATATATGATGTGATGATCATGCCGTTCGAGGCCATTGGCCCAGCTGTTCATATATTTGATATAGTGGGGCAGGCCTCTATTCTCATCCATGAGAAAATCATCAACGCTGCCTTGAAACGACATCTTATGCCGGGTCACATGGTGATAGTCGGAAATAAGTACGGCCCGCGGATCGCGGATCAGGAATATGATGGGCAGCCGACCGGGCAGGGTCGGCTTGAAGCGCAGATGGGTGGAAGGGATGAGGGGGAAAGAAGCCTCCTCCGACCTGCGGACAAAGGCCGGTATGCCGCGCACCGGATCCAGGTCGAAATTGGGAGCAAAGGTGAACATGCTCTGGGTCGTAATGGGCGGATATGCACGCGACGCGAGGAAATATTGCGCCAGGATAAACCTGAGCCAGGTCCTGCCCGACTTCGGGTAGGAGGCAAGGAGCGCGGTCGCGGCGCTGGAAACAAGACGCAGGCTGCGAGCCGAAGCAATGCGGCGCGCCAAAAGGAAGGGCGCGTGAGCCAGTGAGGCGATGTGGGACGTGTCCATCGACACAGATTAGCTTGGCAGAATGCCGGGTGTGAAACTTTTCCGGATGATGGCCAATGTGTGTAAGAAGCTGAAACCATCCTCCCTTTTTTCTGATGCCAGCCAAGTTGATTGACAGGGGGTGCGCTATCGTCGAAAAGAACATATAGAGAACATTCTATGGTGGATTCGGTGAACAGGCTTGCAGCCCTCAGGCGGCACATTGCATCACTGGAAGGGATTCCGGCCGTCAAAGCAGGTGCGCGTATCACGACCGGACATGCGGCTTTTGATCAGGCATTGCAGGGTGGCCTTGCCAGGGGGCGGGTGCATGAATTGTTCGGGAATGCTGAAGATGAAGGCGCCACTGCCGGTCTTTCCCTGATCCTTGCCCATCTTGCGGCGCGTGAGGCTCCTCTGTTCTGGTTGCGCCTTCCAGATGGAGCGGCGGGACAACCTTATGGCCCGGGTCTTGCCGCGCTTGGAATAGATCCAGCCCATTTGCTGGTCGGCGTGATGAAGGATGAGGCCCTGCTGCTGCGCGCGGCGGTCGATGCGTTGCGATGCCCGGCGCTGGGCGCGCTGGTCATCGAACTGCGCGGGCGCGCGCCGCTCATGGACCTGACTGCCAGCCGCCGCCTGGCGCTGGCGGCGGAGACGTCTGGTGTTACCGCCTTCGTCCTGCGGATCGGCGGCGATCCGGTGCCGAGCGCGGCGGAGACGCGGTGGCGGGTGGAGGCTGCGCCATCCGTGCCGTTGCCGGGCAATGCGCCGGGCATGAGCGCCTTTTCGCTCCACCTGTTGCGCCGCCGTTCGGGGGCAGACGGCATGACATGGCGGATGGTGTGGAATGCCGAACGGGGAGATTTTGGAGAAGAGTGCGATGAACGCCATGAGCATGGACGGGCAGGCGGAGAACGCGCTGAAGAGGCGGCGCTACCTGGCGCTGTGGTTCCCCTTCCTGCCGGTCGACCGCCTGCGCATCGCGCGGCCTGATCTGTGGCAGGCACAGGGCGGCGCCGGGCCGGTCGTCATCGTGGAGGCTGTGCGCGGGGCCATGCGCCTTGTGACGCCGGATGCCGATGCGCTGGCGCTGGGCCTGAGCGCAGGCATGACGCTGGCCGATGCGCGGGCGCAGGAGCCGGATCTGGTCAGCTTCGAAGCGGATCATCATGCCGATCAGGATTGGCTGGAGCGGCTGTGCGATGGGTGCGCGCGCTATACGCCGGCGGCCGCGATCGATCCGCCGCATGGGCTGATGCTGGACATCACCGGCTGCGCGCATCTGTGGAACGGGGAGGAGGCCCTGGCGCGCGAGGCGGTGGAGCGGTTTGAGCGGCACGGCATGGAAGTGCGTCATGCAGTAGCGGGCACGCCTGAGGGCGCGCATGCGCTGTGCCGTTTTTCCGCCGGGCCAGCGCCAGATGAGGAGGCTGCGCTGCGTCGCCTGCCGGTCGAGGCGCTGGAGCTGGAGCAGGAGAGCGGGGTGGCGTTGCGACGCGCGGGGCTGCGCACCATCGGCGATCTTGCCGCCCGCCCCGCCGCTGCGCTAGCCGCGCGCTTTGGCGAGGAGGCGGTGGACGCGCTGCATCGCCTGCTGGGTCTGGGGCATCGCCCGCTTAGCCCCCGCCGTCCGCGTCCCGTCCTGCGGATCGAGCGTCGTTTCGCCGAGCCTGTGGGCAGCACCGCCTATGCCTTGCAGCGGGTTGAGGAGATGGCGGGCGAAGCGGGCGAGCGGCTGACTGAGCGGGGCGAGGGCGGGCGGCGGTTCGAATTGCTGTTCTTCCGCGCCGATGGCCTCGCCTTTCCGCTGCGGGTGGAAACCGGCCTGCCGGTGCGGGATGCGCCTGCGATCATGCGGCTGGTGCGGGAGCGGATCGACAGCCTGTCCGATCCGCTGGATCCCGGCTTCGGCTTCGACATGCTGCGCCTTACCGTGCCGCAGACCGAGCCGATGGCCGCGACCCAACTGGCGCTGGAAGGGGGAGAGGCGCGACGCGAGGAAGCGGTCGCGGCGCTGATCGATCGGCTGTCCGTCCGCGCTGGCCGCAACCGCATCCAGCGGTTGGAACCGCGCGACAGCCATATTCCCGAGCAGGCGCAGCTTGCCTTGCCCGCGATCGAAAGCCGCACCCCGTCCAGTTGGCCGCGTCAGGAAGAGTCCGGCGACCCGCCGATGCGCCCCATCCATCTGTTCGACCCGCCCCAGCCGATCGAGGTAGTGGCGGAGGTCCCCGACGGTCCGCCCCATCATTTCCGCTGGCGGCGTAGCGCGCATGAAGTGACTCGCTATGAAGGGCCAGAGCGGATCGCGCCCGAATGGTGGAAGGCGAAGGACGGCGCACTAGCGGGCGAAGGTGCGGGCATGACGCGCGACTATTACCGGATCGAGGATGCGCGCGGTCGCCGCTACTGGATCTTCCGCCATGGCCTTTACGGCACGGAGGCGCGGCATCCCGGCTGGTACATCCACGGCCTGTTCGCATGAAACGCGGAAAGGGACCTGACCCGTCCAAGCCCAGGTCGCCCGACCGGCGGGAGTTGGACGAGGTTGAGGCAAGGGAGAAGATACGACAGGCTGTAAGACCGCCAGTGTCGAGGGAGGGGCCTGCCTTCGCCGAATTGGGCGTCATGTCCAATTACAGCTTCCTGCACGGCGCCTCACACCCTTCAGATATTGTTGCACAAGCCAATCATCTGGGGCTACGCGCCATCGGCATTGCTGACAGGAACAGCGTGGCTGGCGTGGTGCGCGCTTATGTTGCCCTTCGCGACGCGCCGGACAAGGCCCGCGCCGCCATAATCAAAGAAAAGAAGGAGAGGGGCGAATCAGTCGAACTGACCGCCCAGGAAGAGGCTGCCTGTCATACCGATCTGCGCTTGGTGGTGGGCGCTCGCCTGGTCTTTGTCGATGGTACGCCTGACATTCTGGCCTATCCCAAAAGCCGCTTTGGGTGGGGACGGCTTACCCGTCTGTTGACCAAAGGCAATATGGAAGCGGTGAAGGGAGATTGCATTCTTACCTTCGGTGATTTGCTTAGCCATCTTGACGACCTTCTGTTGATTGTCCTGCCGCTATCCACGGCTCGGCCCCAAGAGGTACACAAGGCTCCCCCGGCCTATCCGTCCGGGGATGAGGTGGTGTCCATCTCTCACCTGAAACTGGTGCCGCCTGCGTCTCCGCCCACATGGCAGGATGCATTGCGCCTGTTGCATGACAAGGCGCCGGGATGTGTGTGGCTTGGCCTGACCCTGCGCTATCATGGGCGCGACCGCCGACATGCCACCGCTATTCAGCAGACTGCCCGTGAGGTGGGTGTGCCAGTCATCGCGACCAATGATGTGCTATATGCCGAAGCGACATCGCGGCCCTTGCAAGACGTGCTCAGCTGCATTCGGGATGGCGTGACGCTCAAGCAAGCGGGGCGACGGCTGGAAGCACATGCTGAGCGGCATCTCAAATCTCCGCAGGAAATGGCCCGCCTTTATGCTGCCTATCCGCAAGCGCTGGCTGAAACGATCCGCTTCGTTGATCAGATCGATTTCGTCCTCACTGACCTAAAATATGAATATCCTCATGAGCCGGTGCCGTCCGGCTGGTCACCCGATGGCTGGCTGGAGGATTTGGTGCGTCGCCGGGCAAAGCGCCGTTACGGGCGCAGATTGCCTCCCAAGGTAAGGGCGCTGATAGGACAGGAGCTGCGCCTTATCCGAATGCAGCGCTATGCTTATTACTTCCTGACCGTCCACGACCTTGTGTGCTTCGCCCGCGCGCAGAAGCCCCCCATTCTCTGCCAGGGCCGGGGGTCCGCCGCCAACTCGATTGTCTGCTTCCTGTTGGGCGTCACGTCCGTCGATCCGATGAAGCACGACCTGCTCTTTTCCCGTTTCGTGTCAGAAGAGCGCAACGAACCGCCCGACATCGACGTCGATTTCGAACATGAGCGGCGTGAGGAGGTGATGCAATATATCTACCGCCGCTACGGGCGCGAGCGGGCGGGGATCGCCGCGACCGTCATCCATTACCGGTCTCGCAGCGCCCTGCGCGAAGTGACGAAGGTACTGGGCCTTAGCGAAGATATCGCGGCGCGCCTGTCCAGTACCGTCTGGGGCAGCTACTCAAGCGATTTGGGCGATGGGCGTTTCATCGATGCGGGCTTTTCCCTCGACAATGCGGAGATACTGCGGTTGCGATCGCTGGTTCAGCAACTGATCCGAGCGCCTTTTGCCCGGCATCTGTCCCAGCATGTCGGCGGCTTTGTGCTGACTCAGAACCGGCTGGATGAAACGGTGCCCATTCACAATGCTGCGATGCCGGATCGTAGCTTCATCGAATGGGACAAGGACGACATCGATGCGCTGGGCCTGATGAAGGTCGATGTGCTCGCGCTCGGCATGTTGAGCTGCATTCGCAGGGCTTATGAATTGATGCGGCGTCATGGCCTGGGCGATCATGACCTGACCGTCGATCTCGATTCCGAAGACTCTGCTGTTTACGCCATGCTGCAAAAGGGGGACAGCATCGGTGTGTTTCAGGTGGAAAGCCGGGCGCAGATTAACATGCTGCCGCGCTTGAAGCCGGAGAACCTGTACGACCTGACAGTGCAGGTTGCGATCGTTCGGCCTGGGCCGATCGAAGGCGACATGGTGCATCCCTATTTGCGGCGGCGGGCGGGCCTTGAAAAGCCGGAATTTCCTTCCCCCGGCTATCCACATAATCCCAATGAGTTGCGGGAGTTGCTGAAGGATACCTACGGTGTCCCCCTGTTCCAGGAACAGGCGATGAAGCTCGCCATTGTCGCGGCGGAATTTACGCCATCGGAGGCTAACCAGCTGCGGCGGTCGATGGCGACTTTCCGGCAAGTGGGGGGCATGGACAAGTTCAAGGAGAAGATGATCGGCGGTATGGTGCGGCGGGGCTATGAGCGTGACTTTGCCGAGCGTTGCTATAGCCAGATCGAAGGGTTTGGCAGCTATGGCTTTCCTGAAAGTCATGCCCTGTCCTTTGCCCGGCTGGTCTATGTGTCGGCCTGGATCAAATGCCACCAGCCTGCCGTCTTTGCCTGTGCGCTGCTGAATTCTCAGCCGATGGGGTTCTATGCGCCCGCGCAGATCGTGCGGGATGCGCGGGAGCATGGCGTCGCGGTGCATGATGTGGATGTGAATATGAGCGGGTGGGACAATGCGCTCGAACCGCTGCTGCGGTCGCGGGACATGCGGCGGGGTGAGGGGGAGGGGCGGGCGTTGGCGCTGCGGCTGGGCTTTCGCCAGATCGATGGTTTTCGCGAAGCTTGGGCGGCGCAGATGGTGGAGGCGCGGGAAGGTGGGCTGTTCACCAGCCTTGAGGATCTGGCGCGGCGGGCTGGGTTGCCCGCGCGGGCGCTGCGCTTGCTGGCGGATGCGGACGCGTGCCGGTCGTTGGGGCAGGATCGGCGGGAGGCGCTGTGGGAGGCGCGGCGGACGCCGTCCAATGAATTGCCGCTGTTCGCTGCTGCCCGGAAGCGGGACCAGAAGGCGGCGGGAGAATTGGGGCAGGAGCCGGACGCGATGTTGCCCGCCATGCCGCTCGCCGAACAAGTCGCGGCCGATTATCAGATGACACGCCTGTCGCTCAAAGGCCATCCGATGGAGTTCCTGCGCCCGGTCTTTGCCGCCGAGGGGGTGCTGAGCTGCGCGCAGACATCGGCCGCGAAGAACGGGACGAAGGTGCGGACGGCGGGCGTGGTGCTGGTGCGGCAGCGGCCGGGCAAGGGCAATGCCGTCTTCATCACGATCGAGGATGAAACGGGGATCGCCAACATCCTGCTGTGGGCGCGACTGTTTGAAATGCAGCGGCGGCCGGTGATGGCGTCGCGGCTGATGCTGGTCGAAGGCGAGGTGCAGCGGAGCAAGGAGGGCGTCGTCCACCTGATGGCGAGCCGGGTGCATGATCGCACCGCCGAGCTGTCGCGTCTGTCGGATACGCATAAGCCGCAGATCGCTTTGTCGCGGGCGGATGAGTTTGTGCATCCTCAGCATCCCCGGACGTCCAGCCATCCGCGCAATGTGCGGATATTGCCCAGGTCTCGGGACTTTCATTGAGGGCGAGGATAAGATCAAAATCCTCCCTGCGCGTAAGCGTGGGGAGGGGGACCGCCGGGCAGCGGTGGTGGAGGGGAAATGGCACGACCTGCGCGGCTTCCCCTCCACCAGCCTGCGGCTGGTCCCCCTCCCCATCTTCCGCTGGGGAGGATTAATGTGTCCGCTTTAACAGGAGAATCCCATGTCCATTCCCGATCTCCCCATCGAAGGCGGTTGCCGGTGCGGGCGTGTGCGTTTCCGGTTGAGCGAAGCGCCTTGGGGTGAGGCGGCTTGTCATTGTACCGGCTGCCAGAAGATGACGGGCAGCGCTTTTTCCACCACGATCATCATGCCTTCGGGCGGCTTTGAACTGATTGCGGGCGCCACGGTGATTGGTGGGCTGCATGGCGAAGACGTGCACCATCATCATTGCGACTGGTGCAAGAGCTGGGTCTTCACCAAGCCTGTCGCCGACATGGGCTTCGTCAATGTGCGAGCAACCATGCTGGACGATGCGAGCTGGTTCGCGCCATGGATGGAAACGCAGACGGCAGAAAAGCTGCCCTGGGCGCATACCGGCGCGGTGGTCAGCTTCGAACGCTTCCCCGGCATGGACGAATATGAGGGGCTGATCGCCCGCTACCGCGCCGAGCGGCTTCAATAATCCTTCGAATAGCGCAGGTTTGCCGATGATCCGGCGTTGGTGCCGGTCTTCGACAGCAGGCTGAGCGTCTTTGACAGGGAGATTTCCAGCTGGGTGGCGGTGAAGCCCTTGGGATCGGTGATCACCTCCACATAAATATTGTTGGAGATGTGCTGACCCACTGCCAGCGATGCGCCGCGCCCGGTTTCCTTGTCGCCGCTGACGATGCCGATGCGGTCGACGCCAGACGCATTCTGCAACTTGCCCATCGGATTGAGCCCGCCACCACCGCCGCGCAGGCCGTTGAGCGCAGCGGCAAGCTGGATCGCCTGGGTGGCAGACAGGTTCGCGACATTGTCGCCGAACAGGATGCGGGCCAAAATCTCGTCCTGCGGCAGGGTGGGCGTCGAGATGAAGCTGATGTCCGGCTTCTGCGCCGTGCCGCCGACCGCGATGCCTGCCGCCACCGTGTTGATCCGGGTTTCGGCGCGGATTGCCAGCACCGGGTTCATCATCGGCCCGTTGAAGGTGATGATGCCCTGTTCAAGGTCGAACTGATGGCCTGAGAAGCTGTAGCGGCCGCGTATCACCTCGATCTTGCCGACGACGCGCGGGGCCTTTGTTGTGCCGGTAATGCGCATGTTGGTCTTCCATTCGGAATCAAGGCCCATGCCGGTCAGATAGATTTCATTGTCGGCGCGCACCCGGACGTCGAGCTTCCAGTCGGCGGGCTTGGCCGCTGCCTGCCGCGACGCGACGCGCTGGTCGAGCAGGTCGGTGCCCTCGCCCTTGCGCCGGACGCCCTGAAGCTGGCGGATGTCGGCACCGCCCTGCCAGGCGATACGGTATCGGGTTTCGGGAAGCGACAGGTCGCCCTTGATCAGTCCGCCGTCTGCCGCGCTGTTGCTCACGTTGATCGTGCCGGTGACGACGCTGGTGATGGCCTGGCTGCGGGCGATGCGGGCGCGGTCCAGCTTGATCGCGATGTTCATGGGATAGCCGCTTTCGGCCGCGAGCCCGACGGAGCCGTTGGCCTGCACCGTGCCGTCGCCAGCTCGGCCCGAAAAGTCGCGTATCTCCAGCCGATCGTTGGTAAAGCGGCCATCAAGACGCATCTGCGTCAGGCGCGTGCCGAACGTTTCATTTTCATATGTCAGCGCGTTGGCGCGGACGAGGCCGTTGAGGCGCGGGGCGGTGAGGCGGCCGCTGAAATCTGCTGCGAGGGCGATGGGGCCGGTCAGTTGCTGATCAGCGAGACCGGCGAAGGAGAACAGCACGTCGGCAGGCCCGGCATAGCGTATGCCGCCGCCAAGGGGTGCGGATTGAAGCTGCTCTGTCCAGCTTGATCCGGGGCCGGAAGGCGCGAGCGTGGCGATGAAGCGCCCTAATGGCGCGTTGCCGCGTCGGATGAGACCGCGCAGGTCGCCGCCGCGCCCCGAAAGACGGCCTTCGATCGCCATGGAGACCGGATCGGAGACGGCTGACAGGCTGGAGCGGCGGAAATTATTGATCGCGACGCGTGTGGTGGCGGTGGGGAAGGAATTGCCGCTCTGGTTGAAATCGATCGCGCCGGTCGCCTTGCCACTGATGCCGAGGCCGGGGCTGGAGATGTTCATAATGGCGAGGTCGAAATCCTTGAACCGTGCCTGGAGGGCGGTCTGGTTGCCGAAGCGTCCGGCGAGATCGACCCGACCTTGAGGCATGACGAGCGTTGCTGGCTCCAGTCGGTAGCCTTGGGGTTCGATGCGGATGATCGCGGGCTGGGCGAAGCGGAAGGGAATGTTGCTCGCCTTGCCTTCCAGCGCGACGGCGTAGAGGTTCGGGCGCAGCGCCGCATTGACGGCGATGGAGAAGGGCACGCCGGTCGATCCGTCGGCGACCAACTGCGCGCGGCCCCGGCCGCCCTGATAATTGATCCGGGCGCGGCTCTTTCGCACGACATAGTCGCCATAGGCGGCGTTCGCCATCTGGACATCGGCGGTGATGCGTGGCTGGTCGGTGAGCACGATGTCCGCCGTCACGAGGGCGCGGCCGATCACCACGTCGGCTTCGCCGGGCAGGCGGGCGTTGCTGGCCGTGGCGTTCACCGCGATGCCCTGTGCTTTGCCGATGGCGGAGAGCCGCGCCGCGCCGGTGATGCCGGACCCGTTCATGGCCAACTGTCCGGCGAAAGGTCCGGCGGCGGTCTGTTGGAGGCGGCCGTTCATGTCGATGCCCGCGAAGCGTGCGCGGGTGATGTCGATGGTGAGCGGACCCTTGGCCGTACGGATCAGCACATTGGCGAAGAAGGGGCCATAGGCAGAGCCGCCGGTCGCCTCCAGCCGGTAGCCGCCAGCCTCGCCATTCAGCTTGGCGACGACATTGGAGAGCTGCACGCCGACATTGGGGCGAGCCGCGCGCAGGACTGCCTGGGGCCGCTCCATCGTACCGCGCACGCTGAGCGCGAGCGGGCCATATTGGTTCGACGTGGCGGCGGCGTCGAAGGTGATCGCGCCATTGGTGTCGTAGCTGCCTGATCCGGAATGGATGCGGAAATTGGGCGCGGCACCCTTGAGGTCCATCAGCGTGAACTTGCCTTCCGGCGTCATGCCGATACGGCCCGACGCGATGGCATTGCCGCCCAGGAAATCGCGCACCGAGGCGTTTTCCCAACGTGACGTGCGGACGCCGAACTTGCCCGAAAGGCCCCAGCCGCCCTTGGGTCCGGGCACCAGCTTCACATCGGTGTTGAGGTTGACGATGCCGACGCCGTCGATCTTGTAATCATTCACCCGCCCCTTGAGCGCGCCCCGGTAGATGGCCTTGTCGAGGTCGGCGAGGACAATGGCGGTGGCATCCACCCGGTCGCTGTCGATCTTGAGGTTGTCGCTGATCAGCTTGCCGGCTGAATAGGCGAAGTCGCCCTTGACGCGCAGATTCTGGAGCAGCCCACCCGCTGCGGCATTGAGACCGGTGACGCGCTGCGCGGTCGCGTTGACGGGGATGCGGATGCGGTCAGCGTCGATCACTGCGCGGCCGCTGGCTTTCAGGCCCTCGATCCCGGTCTGGTCGAAGGCGAGCATCGCGGCGCTCAGGTCATAGTCGATGAAGGGTGTGGCCATCGGCCCGTCGAGGATGATCGAAGCGCGCACATCGTTGCCGCGCACCTTTTCCATGATTGCGCCGGGCGTCAGCAGCGCGGCGTCGATCTTGAGGCCGCTGAACTGGCTTTTGCCGAGGTCGATGAGGCCATTCGCCGTGGCGGCGAGGGCAGTGGAGCGCAACGTACCCTTCAGGTTCACGCGCCGCTCATTGAGCCCGGCGAAGAGATCGACATCGAGGGCTGGTGCGGTCAGCGGGTCCACGGTTCCGGCAAAGACGAGGCCCGGGCGCACTGGACCCTTGGCCGTGAAGTTGCCGTCACGTGCGGCAAGGGCGATGTTTGCGAGCTGCCCCTTTGGCGAGGTTGCGACGATCCGGCCGTTCCACGCCTGCCATGTGCCGCGTCCGTCGAGCGTTGCGGTTAGGCCATCGGTAAGCCCGCTCATCTTTGCGATCACGCCGCCTTTGGGCGCGGTCAGCGTGCCTTTCATGGCGAGGCGATTCTGTTCGGGGACTGCGTCGAGCCAGGCCTGAAGCCGGTCGCCGCTATCGACGACGGCGTTGGCGCTAAGCTGCGCGCGGCCGTCGGCGATGTGGGTGACGCCATCGATGGCGATTTCGCGCTTCTGGCCGATCACGGGCCGAGCCAGCACGAATTTAGCGATCTTCAGCCGATCGACGTCGATGTCGAGGTCGGGGAGGATCGGCGCATTGGGATCGCTTTTCGTGACGTTGAACTGCGGGCTGCGGGCTAGCACGACCAGCGGGCTTTCCAGCAGCCGGACGGAGATATGGTTGTTGAGGTAGCGGAAGGGACTCCACACGACATGGACGCGGGGAGATACGGCGAAAGGCCCCTTGGGATCTCGCAGGACGAGGTCGTGGATGACCATGTCGCTATAGACCGATCCCTCGATGCGGCCGACTTCGATCGCCATGCCAGATTCGAGCTTGAGCGCCGCGATCTGGCGGATCAGGAATTTTTTGCCTGGCTGCGTGTTGAGGAACAGCAGCAACCCCGCGACAAGCACGACGAGGCCGACGATCAGGCCCACGACGCCCAGCACGATCTTCTGCCAGAGCGGCCGTCCTTCCCGGATGACCACGGTCTGGCTTTCCGGAGCGGAAGGAGGCGTGTCTTCGGCCATCAGAAAGCCTGCCCAATGCCGATATAGAGGGTGAATTTGGACTCGCCCGGCTGCCGGTTGATCGGCATGGCTATGTCTGCCCGGAAGGGACCGAAGTCGGTATAGAAGCGGCCGCCCAAGCCTACGCCATAGCGAATGTCGGAGAATTTCGGGATGGCGCTTTCATAGACTTGCCCCGCGTCAACGAAGGCGACCACGCCGTAATTGCCGAAACGGTAACGGCCCTCGACGGCGAACTCATTGACGGATCGGCCGCCTACGGGATCGTCATTGACGTCCTTTGGCCCCAGTTCCTGATAGCCAAAGCCGCGCACCGACCCGCCGCCGCCCGCATAGACCCGGCGGGAAGGCGCGATCTGGTCACGCGATGCGCCGCTGATCGTGCCAAGCCGCGTCCGAGCCGCGATCACCAGCGCATCGGAAACGGGATAATAGCCGCTGAGATCAAAGGTGCCGCGCACATAGGGTGACAGATTGCCTTGCAGGGACGCTTCAGGTGACAGGCGCAGATTGGCGCGGAAGCCTTTGGTGGGATTGAGCAGGTCGTCCGATCGGTCGTAGCCAAGCTGCACCGGCAGCGCGCCGATGAAATAGGTCAGCCGCCGCTTTTCCGCCGTTGCCAGATCGATGGTCGTCTGCTCGTTCGACAGCAGGACTTCCGCGCCGTAGGTGTAGGTCCAGCGTTTCTGGAAAATCGGCGTGGACTGCCGCGCCCAGCTGATGTTGAGGCCCGCGGTAAAGGCTTCATAGGCATCGTAATTTTGGTGGTTGAGCAGGACGCCCGTCTGGAAGGTCTTGTCCCGCTTGCCGGCGTTGGAGCGGCGGAAGGTGCCGGCAACGCCCTGTTCCTGCGTGCCCGCGATCACCTTCGCGATCAGCGCGCCTTCTGGCGGGAAGAGATTGCGGTGCGTCCATGTGCCTTCGGCGCGGAAGCCTTGCCCCGTGCCATAGCCAAGCTCGCCCGCCAGCGTGCGGGGCGGACCCGCCTCCTGATCGACATGCAGGTCGACATATTCGGTGCCATCGGGGCCGGGTTCGTTGGTGCGCACCGGATCGACCGCGACGCTGGAGAAGAGGCCCGTCGCGACGAGGGCGCGGCGCAGGTCATCCACCTTGCGGCTGTCGTAAAGCTCGCCGGGTTTGAAGCGACTGATGACCTTCATATGGTCAGCGCCAAAGGCCTGCTTGCGGCCCGAGGTTGTGATCCCACGGAACGATCCGCGCGGGCCGACATCGACAGGCAGGGTATAGTCGCCGGTGATCGTCGCGGGGTCGAGCAATATGTCCCGTTCCCCGACCTTGGCGAAGGGATAGCCATTTTCGGGCAGCTTCACCCCGACATTGGCCTCCGCGCTTTCCACGTCAGCGGCCACGATATAGTCGCCGGTGTTGAGCGGCAGGCTGTCGCGGACAAGGCCTGGCGGCACCGTTGGCCCGGCGTTGATGACGATGTCGCCGATCTTGTACCGCTTGCCTGGCGTGACGGACAGCACAGCCTTCAGCGTGCCGTTGCCGCTCTGGTCGAGCGAGGCGAGCGCGGTCGCGTCATAATAGCCCTCCGAATAAAGCAGCCGCACGGCGAGAGCTTCATCCTCATGCGCGCGCGCCTGCACCATGGCGGCGGTATCGGCGCGCCCCTTGCCATCGACCAATGCTGACTCGCCCCGGAATTCGTCCTCAAGGCCGGTTTTGCCGAAACCGTCGATCTCAACGGCATAGTGGATCTCGGGCGTCTTTTCGTGCGGGCTGTCGTTTGCCACCTCAGTCGGCACGGTTACGCTGTCGAGCGGGGCCAAGGGCTGTACCAGTTCCGCTTCCGCTGGGGGTTCGGTGGCGGGCGGCAGTTCGGCGGGCGCGCTGGCCTGCGGCATTTGCTGATCGATCCAGCTGTCTACCGAGGGTAGCGGACTGGCAGGGTTGGCGGGGTTACTCTCGCCAGCCTTGGGTAATCGCGCTTCAAACTCGTCGTCGGGCAGGATTGGCGGCTCTTGCCCGGCAGCAACCGTACCAGCAGATGTCTGGGCTTGCAGCGACAGGGGTGACGCAGCGATCATCAGAACGCCCAAGGCACGCCGGGCGCGTTTCGCCTGCCTGAAACCCATGTAAATTCAGCCGCCCCTTTCCGTCCGCCGTGCACGCGGGGAAGACGAATACGCGCAAAGGCTTGTTTCGGTTCCGTCGTGGGCCGTGAACCGCTTCCCTCGGGCGTCGGCCCGGTTTAGGGATCAGAAATGACCATAGCGCTGAATGTATCCCGCTCTATCCTTGGACAACCGTGGCGCTGGCGGGGCGCAGGCGCGGATGCGCGGGAGCCCGGCTATCTGCCCGACGACCTGGTCACACAGTTGTTGCTGGCCCGTGGCTGTCCGCGCGAAGCCGTGGAGGCGCATCGCAACCCGACCATCCGCCACTTCATGCCCGATCCCAGCTTGTTCCGCGACATGGACAGCGCTGCCGAACGGCTGGCGGATGCGGTGCAGCGCGGCGAGCACGTCCGTATCTTCGGCGACTATGATGTGGACGGCGCAACCAGCGCGGCCTTGCTGATCCGTCTGCTGCGTGACCTTGGCCTGTCCGCCCGGCCCTACATCCCGGATCGGCTGATGGAAGGCTATGGTCCCTCGGGCGAGGCATTGGTGCGGCTGGCCGGGGAAGGGGCAACGCTGATCGTCACCGTCGATTGCGGCGCCCAGGCGTTCGAGGCGCTTGCAATGGCGAAGGCTGTGGGCGTCGATGTCGTGGTGGTCGATCACCATAAATGCGCCGCCGCGCTTCCCGAGGCTTTTGCGCTGGTGAACCCCAATCGGCTTGACGAGGTTGAGGAGGCGGCCGCTCATGGCCATCTGGCGGCGGTGGGGGTTGCATTTCTCTTGGGCGCCGCGCTTATCCGCGTGTTACGCAAGCGGGGATGGTTCGCGCAACGGGCCGAGCCTGCCCTGATGGAATTGCTCGACATCGTGGCGCTGGGCACCGTGGCGGACGTGGCGCAACTCAAGGGGCTTAACCGCGCCTTTGTCGCACAGGGCCTTAAGGTCATGGCAAAGCGCCGCAACATCGGCATCTCCGCGCTGATCGACGCGAGCCGCCTTAGCCGTGCGCCATTATGCCATGATCTGGGATTTGCGCTTGGTCCCCGCATCAACGCTGGCGGGCGGGTAGGCAAGGCTGATCTGGGCGTGCGCCTGCTGACGACGGAAGATCCGATCGAGGCCGCGAGCATCGCTGCCGAGTTGGACCAGTTCAACGAGGAACGTCGCGTGATCGAGGCGGCGGTACAGGTCGAGGCAGAGGAACTGCTCGCGGCGCAGGGCAACCGGGCCGTGGCGCTGATCGCTGGAGCTGGCTGGCATCCCGGCGTGATCGGCATCGTCGCCGGACGCATCAAGGAGAAGGCGGGGCGTCCCGCGATCGTCGTGGCGATTGACGAGGCGGGTACGGGCAAGGGCTCCGGCCGTTCGATCTCCGGCGTTGATCTTGGCGCGGCCGTGCTGGCGGCCAAGGATAGCGGTTTGCTGGTTGCTGGTGGCGGTCACGCCATGGCGGCAGGGCTGACCGTCGCGGCTGACAAGCTGGATGCGCTGGCTGATTTTCTGGACGAAAGGCTCGCTCCTGCCGTCGCCCGTGCCCGCGATGACCGCGCATTGTTGATCGACGCCGTGCTTGCCCCGGCGGGCGTCAACCCGGACTTCGTGGCCGCGATCGAGGCAGGCGGCCCCTATGGCGCTGGCTGGCCCTCTCCGCTCATCGCGGCAGGACCGATGCGCGTCATCAAGGCCGATGTCGTCGGCAATGGTCATCTGCGCGCCGTCATGGCGGGGGACGATGGTCGCTCCATCAAGACCATCGCCTTCCGCCAGGCGGAGAGCGAGTTGGGGCAAGCCATTCTCGGCGCACCGCGCGACCGCCGCCTGTGGGTCGCGGGCCGTGCAAAGATCGACGATTGGGGCAGCCGACCCGCTGCTGAACTGCATCTGGAAGATGCAGCCTGGGCCGATTGAAAGAAGTGGTCGTTTTCCTGCCCCAAAGGGGGTTGACCGCCGCAAGCTCCCCCCCTAAAGCCGCCCTCGCTTCGCAGCGCCGCCCAGGCAGTTCTGCATGTGGCCCCTTCGTCTAGCGGTTAGGACGCGGCCCTTTCACGGCTGAAACACGGGTTCGATTCCCGTAGGGGTCACCACCCAGCATTTGCTGGGTTTTTTCATCTCCGCCGAGATCAGTTCCCCCAGCAGGTGGGGGAAATGTTCCCCCACTTCATCAGTCCATGGCTCTTGGTGAATTCTTAAGGGCGATGATGGAGAGTGTCCGCCTTTCGGGATTGCGCTTTCGTTGCAGATGTGGTCCTGCTCACGACGGAGAGCCTGCGAGATCAAATGTCACTCGAATTTACGCCTATAGCCGACCAGCACGCCATCGAAGCGTGCGCGATGGTCGTCCGCTTGTTTCAGCCGCTCGATCCAGAAAGCATGGATCGCTTGCGCGAGGAACTGTTCGCAATCGCGTCTGCTGCTGATCTTCCTTCGAAGCATGCAATGACGGGGGCAACGTTTTTCTTCGGGCCGCAGGGGGTAGCTGCGCCCCCTCCGCCGGTGACGGGGGGCTGGTTATTTCAGCGTTTCGCGCCAGACGGAAAGGTCCAGGCGGAGCTGCGATGCGAAGCTCAGGCAATAACGCTCACTGTTCGTGAATATGATCGGTGGGCAGACCTCATGGCCTTTGCCGAGAGGACTCTTTTCCCGGCGTTGCAGCTTTATATGCAAACATTCCCTGTGCTCGCAGCGGTATTGTTGCAGTACGAGGATAAGTTCTGGGCCGCTGACAATGATGTGAGCACAAACGCTCTGTTCCGTGACGATACCCAGTGGGTAAATATTTCTCACAAAGGATCGAAAGATCCTTGGCATTCGCATTTCGGAATGTTTGTCGCGCGCGATCGGCCAAACAATCGCGAGCTCGTTAATGTAAACGTGAATGTTTTGGATATGGTCATCCCGTCAGAGCAGGTGGAGCGCCGCGCCGCAGCGATCACTGTGCTTGTAGGGGACATGTATGACATCCCTCAGCAGGAGCCGCTGACGTTCTCGTCACCTGAGGAAGGCGTAGAATATGCCCGTCGCTCGCTTTCGATATCGCACGAGCGCCAGCGGAAAATCTTGAATAATGTGCTCCAGGATGACTATCTTCGTGCAATTGGTGCCCTGGACTGATTATGAAAACGACTGACCAGATTATCGATCAGCAACCGCCTGCTTCACAAGCGATCATTTCGGCCGCTTTGCGTCAAGCGCTCCAGCAAAGTTTTTCCTCGACCTGTTCTTCTATATCGGAGTTGCAGGGTGCGCGGATCTCTTTTGCGCTAGCGGACCGGAGCCACATTGAGGCTGAATCTCCGCACGAGGCAGATCGCCAAATTCGGCGCCTGGTCAATTTCAAAAGTCGTAAGAAGGGCTGGGACGGACGCGAAGCTGAGGCTCCGAACCCAGAATCTCTAGGCGCGGCGATCCATTTCTTACAGAGCCTCAAATATCTACCGTTCCCGATCCCGATGGCCAGCGTGGGTAGTGATGGCAACGCCACCCTCTATTGGAAGAACGACAAGGTCTACGCCGACGTCGAGCTGTATGAGGACGGGAGGATCGGCTATCTTTTGCAGGTCGGGGACCGAGATCCGGAGGACAATGAAGTCGATATGCCCGAGCGGGGTATTCCGCCGAGCATCTTTGGCGCCCTGATCGCGGCCAATCCTTTCAAAAACCGGTAGTACGTTCATATGCAGGACGCTTGCCGTGCGGTCTTTGGCTCGGGGGCCACAGGTAAGGACCTTCAAGATGCAATTCATGCCTCATTCCCGGAAGGTGAGTGCGAGGAGTGTTCCATTAGCGAACACTCCCATGGTCCTGTGGCGGATGACGAGATCCTTACGAAACTGATCGTCGACCCCATCCACATCGACAAAGGCGTGGTCAGTCCGGCGGCTTTTACGGATGCGTACAGTTTGGATTTGTCCTTGTTTCGCGAAGAGCTTGCGACCGATAAAGAGATCCAGCTTGCCATCGATCAGATCAAGAATACGGGCTGGGGTAAGGAGTCGCCGCAGTCGCGGTCCATCGTCGCGGTGATGCACGCGTCAGCAGAGTCCATAAGGGCACTGCGCCTCGATAATCCTTCCGGGCCGATGTGCAGGATCTATGATACCGGAGAGGCGGATAAGCCTGCTCATGCGTCGGTGTTTACACCCACCCGCGCTAGGACGAACAAGAGCGATCAGCGGGCGATACGCCGCGCGCTTCTAAATGCATTTGGAACTGCGAAAGCAATGCCCAACTATCGGCCGGGCCTCAAACCCTAGCAACGGTTGTGATTAACGTCCCATCTTCAACGGCGTGACGCTGCTCATCTTTTCAGATGCGCCGACGGCGATCATGTACGCGCGCGCGCTTGCCGTAGTGGCGGACGGTCTCTGGCGTCATGCCCAGGATGGCGCCAACGTCTGTGTCGCTGAGGCCCGTTTCCAGCAGGTAGCAGCAGGCGTTCTTGCGCAGGCCGTGGAAGGTGTAGAGCAGCTGGTTCTCGTCATCGACATGGCCGAGGTCATGCATCAGGCGACGAATGCGCTCCTGAATCCGATCCTCGCCGGAGAAGGGGCGGCCTGACCGATCGTAGAGCAGGGCGACGGCCTTCTTCTCGACCTTGCCGATTTCCTCGCGCCACCAGGGATGGACGGGCACCGCCACGTCGACATCGGTCTTCCTGCTTGAACTCTTCGCTATGCTTCATCATCTCGTCGGTCTCCTTGATCGAGCTCCAAACTCTCAAGTGACCGCCACAAAACTGTTACAAGTCCACGAGTTCCGATCTAGCCTGATGATCGCCAGGCTTTGGGACACGACAATCTGAGGGGTAAGCGCGCTGGAATGCACGTCGCTCACTATCTTGCCGAACTTCCGCCCTCAGAGATTCCCTCCATCAGCAACTGGACTGCGCGGGACAAGACGCTATCTCTCTCTTCGGCAGGCAGATCCACCGCGACCGCCTGAAGCATCTGGGCAATCCGACCGATATCGTCGACCGAAAGATCGTCGCGAACGATGCCTGCATCCTGCGCCCGCTCGAGAGGCAGGGCCATGAGTTGCCGAGCGCGGATTTCGAACTCTTGCCATTCCTGCTTTAGCGACGGATCTCTCTCCAGACCTCGCAGTCCGGAGGCATGTATGGCCGACAGCAGCCCGATGCGGACCAAGAAGAAACGGAAGGCGTCGTGATCGTCAGTGATGAGTGCGGCCTGAGCGATCAACGCGTCGAGCCGACTGCGTACGACCTCAAGCACCAGCATAGAGCGGTCCCGGAAGTTACGATAAAGCGTACCGCGCCCTATACCGGCGTTTTCCGCGATTGCCTCCAAGGGCACATCATAGCCCTGCTGCTCGAACATGTCGGCGGCGACGGCAATCAGCTTGGCTCGTCTCTCCTGTGCGTCTTTCCTCATGCTTGACGGGCCTCATGCTTTCCCATAATAACCGGACATCAATGTCCGGTTACACCCTTTTGCGCCGCCACGGAAGAATGGCTTCGCACGGGATCTCTGGAGAGGAATGCCCGCCAGGTCCAGAGCAACCATGGCCTAACCTGCCGAGGAGTTTCCCCATGCCGACCTTCCCGATCCTCCTGCGCCGCCGAGCATGCGGCGGCGTGGCCACGCTGTTCCTTCTCGCGTCCTGCGGGCATCAGGAGGAGCAGGCGGCACCCGCTCCTGTGGTTGACGTGGTGGCGGTCACGACGGGCGATGTTCCCAACATCACCGAACTGCCCGGTCGGATTGAGGCGGTGCGAACGGCCGAGGTGCGCGCCCGGGTCGACGGCATCGTGGAGCGCCGACTTTATCAGGAAGGATCGGACGTACCCGCAGGAGCGCCGCTGTTTCAGATCGATCCGCGCGACAAGGAGGCGCAGCTCGCGCAAGCGCAGGCCGCGCTTAATCGGGCGACGGCCGCACGCGCCAATGCCCGCGCTATCGTCGCTCGCTACGAACCGCTCGTGAGCCGCAAGGCGGTCAGCGCGCAGGAATATGATGCAGCGCTTTCAGATGCGCGGCAAGCCGACGCCAGCGTCAGCGATGCGCGCGCCGCGCTGGACCGGGCGCGCCTCGAGCTGGGATACACCAGGGTGCGAGCGCCGATCGCAGGCCGGGTGGGCAAGGCGCAGGTGACCGAAGGCGCTCTGGTAAGCGCTTCATCCGCGACCTTGCTGACGCAGGTGAACCAGCTGTCGCCGATATACGCGACCTTCACCCAGTCCAGTTCCAAATTGCTCGATGTGCAGCAGCTTGCCAAGGCTGGCGCGCTTCGCCTCCCTGACCTGGGCGCTATTGAGGTACGCCTCGTACTGGAGAACGGCACGCAATATGGCCTGCCTGGACATCTCGATTTCGCGGATCAGACCGTCGATCCCTCCACGGGCAGCCAGACGCTGCGCGCCCGCTTTCCCAATCCGGATCGGCTGCTGTTGCCCGGTCAATTCGTGCGTGCGCGCATCATCGCCGGATCGCGCCGCGACGGCATCGCAATCCCCGAGCGAGCCGTTCAGATCAGTAATGAGGAAGCATCGGTTCTGATCGTCGGACGCGACAATCTCGTTGCCAAGCGTACGATCGAACTGGGTGGGCGGAGCGGCGGCAAGTGGGTGGTTCTGTCGGGTCTCAGAAGCGGCGACATGATCATCGTCGACGGCTGGATGAAGGTGCAGCCTGGCCAAAAGGTCACGCCGCGCAAAGCGGGCGCGACCCGCGCCGCTCTCGGCAAGCGCTGACCGACAGGAGACCCCCATGAAACGCTTCTTCGTCTATCATCCGGTCTTTGCCTGGGTTGTCGCAATCTTCGTCGCCCTTTTCGGCATTATCGGCCTGCGGCTTCTGCCGGTCGAGCAATATCCTCAGGTCGCGCCGCCCGCGCTCAATCTCCAGATCACCTACAACGGCGCCGACGCAGCCACGCTCGACCGGACGGTGACATCGATCATCGAGAAGGAGATGAACGGCGTTGAAAACTTCCTCTACATGTCCTCAACGAGCCGGTCGAACGGCACGGCGCAGGTTACCGTTACGTTCAAGCCCGGGACCGATCTGGACGTCGCCCGGACGCAGGTGCAGGATCGTCTGAGCCGCGTCGAACCACGCCTGCCGACCGAGGTCAGGCAGCTCGGCATCAGCGTGACCAAGTCCAGTTCCGGCTTCCTGATGCTCGTCGCCTTCCAAGCCGAGGATGGCGCGATGAGCGCGCTCGATATGGGCAACTTCGCCTCGAGCAAGATCATGGATGAATTGCGCCGTGTACCTGGCGTTGGCGATGTGCAGTTGTTCGGTTCCCCCTATGCGATGCGCGTCTGGCTCGACGAAGAGAAGCTTGCTGGCTACGGTATTTCGGCGGCCGACGCCCTTGCAGCCGTTCAAGAGCAGAATAGCCAGACCGCCGGGGGAGGGCTTGGTGAACAGCCTCTTGCAGGGGGGGCCGAAATCAACGCCAAGATCATCACTCAGAACCGCTTTTCGACCCCCGAACAATTTCGCCAGATCATCGTCAGGTCCAATCCGGACGGTTCGACGATCCGGCTCGGGGATGTCGCGCGCGTCGAGTTAGGCAAGGACAATTACGGCTTCCGCCTGACGCTTAACGGCAGGGAAACGGCGGGCATGGCAATTCAGCTGGCTAGTGGCGCAAACGCGTTGGGCACGGCAGAGGCCATAAAGGCCCGCTTGACCGAGTTGGAGAAGATTTTCCCGCCGGGTTTGAGCTGGACTGTTCCTTACGACACCACGCCCTTCATCACCGCCTCAGTCGACAGCGTCATTCACACTCTGGTAGAAGCGATGGTGCTGGTTTTCCTCGTGATGTTCCTGTTTTTGCAGAACTGGCGCGCCACGCTGATCCCGGCGTTGGTGGTGCCGGTCGCGCTTGCTGGGTCTTGCCTTGGCCTCTACCTGTTCGGCTATTCGATCAATGTGCTTTCGCTGTTCGCCATGGTTGTGGCGATCGGCATCCTTGTCGACGACGCCATCGTGGTGGTCGAGAATGTCGAGCGCATCATGCGCGAAGAAGGGCTCAATCCCCGGCGCGCCACGGTAAAGGCGATGGGCCAGATCACCGGCGCGATCGTCGGCATCACGCTGGTGCTGGTTGCGGTGTTCATCCCCATGGCCTTCTTTCCCGGCTCCACCGGCGGCATCTATCGCCAGTTCTCAGTGACACTCGCGATTTCAATTCTCTTCTCGGCCCTGCTGGCCCTGACCTTGACACCGGCGCTTTGCGCTACCCTGCTCAAGGCAGAGCATGGCGATGACAGCAGCCGGTCGCACACTCCCCAAGCGGGCCTTGCGGGGTGGGCGCACCGCTTCTTCGCATGGTTCAATGATCGGTTTGGCCGGATCACTGATCGCTACACTGCAGGCGTCGGCACGATGATACGCGCACCGGGGCGCTGGCTGGCGGTCTTCGCCGTGATGTGCGCCGTTACGGTCGTGGCGTTCACGCGCCTGCCGGGCGGCTTTTTGCCGACGGAGGATCAGGGCTATATCTTTGCCAGCTACACCGCTCCGCCGGGCGCGACGATTCAGCGCACACAGGAGGCGGTGGAGCGGGCGGAAGCGTTCCTCAGAAAGCAGCCGCAGGTGCGCAACGTGGTCTCGATCGTCGGGTTCAGCTTCTTTGGCCAGGGCCAGTCGGCTGCGCTCTCTTTCGTCGATCTCAAGCCGTGGGATGAACGCAAGGGCGCCGATGAAAGTGCGAGCACGCTCGTGCAGCGGGCCAATGCCGCCTTTTCGACCATAACCGGCGCCATGGTTTTCGCCCTCGACCCACCGCCAATCCAGGCGCTGGGCAATGCGACAGGCTTCACCATGAAGCTGGAGGATCGCAGCGGCGAAGGCGGCATGGCGCTTCAGCAAGCCGCGCAGCAGATCCTCGCACAAGCCGGCAAGAGCAAGGTCTTCGCGATGGTCCGGCAGGAAGGGCTGCCGCCATCGCCGCAGCTCCATGTCGACATCGACCGCATCAAGGCGCGCAGCCTCGGGCTTCGCATAGCCGACGTTAACCAGACGCTCGGCGTTGCCTTCGGCTCGGCTTATGCAAACGACTTCGTTCATGACGGCAATGTCTTGCGCGTCTATCTCCAGGCCGATGCCGGGCAGCGGATGCGCGCGGAGGATGTGTCGGCCTTGCGGGTTCGCAATGATCAGGGTCTGATGGTGCCCTTTTCTGCCTTCACACGGGTCAAATGGACGGCAGGTCCGCAGCAGCTCGAACGCTATAATGGCTATCCGTCGATCACTCTGTCGGGCCAGGCGGCGCCGGGGCAATCCAGCGGCGCGGCCCTTGTGGAGATGGAGCGCATCGCCGACAAGGTGCTGAACGGCAACCTGTCCTACGAATGGACCGGGACTGCCTATGAAGAGAAGCAGGCAGGCGGCCAGATCGGTCTTTTGCTCGGTCTTTCCGTGGTCGTCGTGTTCCTGCTGCTCGCGGCGCTTTACGAAAGCTGGCCGATCCCGGTGGCGGTGCTGCTGGTGGTGCCCTTCGGCGTGCTGGGTGCAGTCATCTTCACGATGCTGCGTGGGCTTTCGGCTGACGTCTACTTCAACGTAGGCCTGATTACCATCATCGGCCTGGCCGCCAAGAACGCGATCCTGATCGTCGAGTTTGCTGTCGAACAGGAGACCGAAGGCGTCGCCCCGCTCGAGGCAACGATCAACGCGGCGCGCCTGCGTCTGCGACCGATCCTGATGACCAGCCTCGCCTTCATCCTGGGCATGGTGCCCCTCGTCATCGCCAGCGGTGCCGGGGCGGCAAGCCGTCAGGCGGTCGGCACCGGCGTCGCCGGCGGCATGATCACCGCGACGCTGTTCGGCATCTTCTTCACGCCGGTCTTCTACATCGCGATGCGACTATGGCTTGTACGCAAGCGCGACCATGAGGCAGCCGATGCGCAGGAGGAGGCGCGAGAAAGAGCCGGTCACGACGGGGAGACCGCCCATGCGTAATCCCGCCCACATCCTCTTCGCTGTTGCCTTGCTCGGTGGCTGCAACATGGCGCCGAAGTACGTTCAGCCAGTTCCGCCCGTTCCGGCGACCTTCCCCGCAGCCACTTCGAGCGGAGGAGAAGCCGCAACGGCGGTCGGCTGGCAGCGCTTCTTCGGCGATCCACAGCTCAAGGTCTATATCGCCGCCGCGCTTTCGAATAACCGGGATCTGGCGGCCGCAACCGCCCGCATCGAGCAAGCCAGAGCGCAGTTCAGGATCCAGCAGGCCGGACGCCTGCCGCAGATCGACAGTAGCGCGGGCGCCACCCGGACGCAGGCACCGTTGGGGTCCCTTGGCTTGGGCGAAAGCATGGGCAACGGCGCGATCACCTACAACCAATATTCCGTGCGCGTCGCGGCTAGCGCGTTCGAACTGGATTTCTGGGGTCGGGTCCGCAATCTTAGCGAGTCCGCCCGTAGCAGCTATCTTGCGACAGTCGAAGCGCGGCGTGCTTTCCGCCTGTCGCTGATCGGCGATGTCGCGGCGATCTATTACAGCATCCGCGCGGGCGAGGAGGGGATCGCGCTGGCCGAGCGCACGGTCGCGAGCCGGCGCCAGGGCCTTGCCATAGCCAAGCTGCGGATGGATGCAGGCGTCACCTCCTCGGTCGATTACGACCAGTCTACCGCTTTGCTGACGCAGGCGCAGACGGAACTCGCCGATCTCCGCCGGACAACCGAGCAGCAGCGCAACCAACTGCTTGTCCTGATCGGCGGGCCGACAAACGCGCCGACTCCCGATGGCCGCCCGATTGCCGACGCGGGACAGTTCACGGCGCTTGATGCGGGTCTGCCCTCTACCTTGTTGCGGAGCCGTCCGGACATCTTGCAAGCGGAACATCAGTTGCTAGCCGCGAATGCCGATATCGGAGCCGCCCGTGCAGCCTTTTTCCCGACTATATCGCTGACCGGAGCATTCGGGTTCGTTTCGCCCAAGCTTGAAGGTCTCTTCGATAGCAGCAACCAGAATTGGTCATTCGGCGGATCGGCCGCGCTCCCCATCTTCGACTGGGGCAGGCGCGAGAGACAACTCGACGCGGCGAAGGCCCGGCGAGATGAGCTGGTGGCGACCTACCAGCGCACCGTCCAGAATGCGTTTCGCGAAGTGTCCGACGCTCTGGTGGGGCGACAGCGCTATCGCGAGCAGATCACAGCACAGGAGCGAGCGGTCGCCGCCCAGCGGCGCCTCGCCGAGACGGCGATATTGCGCTACGACAACGGCATCGCCATCTATCTCGAAGTGCTCGACGCCGAGCGCAACCTGTTCTCCGCCGAGCAACAACTCATCAGGCTGCGCGCTACAGAGCTACAAAATGGCGTGTCGCTCTACACTGCGCTCGGCGGCGGCGATGGCTGAGGATTCATGGTCCAGCCTCCGATGATCGGACGGAGATTGCGTCGAGGGTGGCTCGTCCTCCTAAGATGCATCTCATGGAAGCCCGTGCGCGCCCGCTGCTCAGGCACCGATTCTAGAGGCGATCCTTTACGCTATCTGCAGTCACGAGTGACTGGTTTGGACGAGAGCAGCCGTTCAAGGTTGGGCTACGAAATGTCCTGATCTGGTCGAGAGGCGCCGGACGGTTCGTCCGAAACCCGTCATTGGCTTGTCAGAAAACCAGCGTTTGCGGAATTCTATGTATTGCGCTTGCCGAAAGTACCGAAATTTGAACTGCTGGTTCCTCGCTTCCGGTGAGGGGCCACTTCACCGGGCTTTTTGGGACGAAGCTGTCGCTGGGCGTCGCGACGGGGAACGTCCGGTTGCGCCGATATCGGCCATTCGTGGATCCATCCAGAGCGCGTGGGACGTCGGCCATGCCGGGGCACCCCTTTGCCCCCCGGCCAGGTAATCAGGCAGCATCGACCATGACGATCTCGCTATCCTCGACCGCGAGGACGCGGATCACATCGACGTCCTGGATCGCGGCGCCGTCGCGAGCATTAACTCGCACGTCGTCGATTGTGATCGCGCCGGTAGCGGGAACGAGATAGGCCTTCCGGTCCTTGCCGATGGGATATTCGGCGCTTTCGCCAGCCTTCAGTGTCGCGGCGACGATGCGGGCATCGGTTCGGATTGGCAGCGCGTCATTGTCATTCTCGTACCCGGAAGCCAGCGTGATGAAATGGCCGGCGCGATCAGCCTTCGGGAAGGGACGAGCGCCCCAGCTCGGTGCATCGCCGTTGCGGGTAGGTACGAGCCAGATCTGGAAGATTTTCGTCGTGACATCCTCCAGATTATATTCGGAATGGCGGACGCCCGATCCGGCGCTCATGACCTGAACGTCACCAGCTTCCGTCCGGCCTTTGTTGCCGAGGCTGTCCTCATGCGTGATGGCGCCTTCGCGGACATAGGTGATGATCTCCATGTCGCGGTGCGGATGGGGTGGGAAGCCGGTGTGCGGTGCGATCGTGTCGTCGTTCCAGACGCGCACATTGCCCCAGTTCATGCGGGCCGGATCGTGATACCCGCCGAACGAGAAGTGATGCTTGGCGTCCAGCCAGCCATGGTTGGCGCCGCCGAGCGCTGCGAAGGGGCGAATCTCGATCATGTGATGTCTCCTTGGGGACAGCATCAGGCTGTCGTTGGAGACCTTTTACAGCTTGCGATAACTTCTATGCAGATAGATAAAACCGGCCGATTTATTCGAGAAAGTGGAACGATGAATACGCCCGGCACCCCGACGTTCGACCAGCTCCGCATCTTCCTCACCATCGTCGACGTAGGCAGTTTCGCCGCCGCTGCGCGCAAGCTCAATCGTGCGGTTTCGGTGATCAGCTATGGCATCGCCAATCTGGAGGCGCAGCTCGGGCTGACGCTGTTCGACCGGGAGAGTACGCGCAAACCCCAGCTCACGGTCGAAGGGCGCGCATTGCTCGCGGAGGTGCGCAGCATATCGCACGGTTTCGACGGGCTGCGCGCGAAGGTAAAGGGCCTGCTCGACGGGCTGGAAGCGGAGGTGGACCTGGCTGTCGATGTCATGGTGCCGTCCGAACGGCTGGGCAAGATCCTGCGCGGCTTCGCGGCGGAGTTCCCCACCGTCCAGCTTCGCCTGCATGTCGAGGCTCTTGGGGCGATCACGGCCATGGTGCTCGACCGCACGGCCGCGATCGGAATTTCAGGACCGCTGGCGGCCGGCGTGGAAGGGGTCGAGTGCATCGCCGCAGGTTCGGTGCCGATGGTGCCCGTGGCGGCGCCCGATCATCCGCTCGGCCGCATGGAGCGCATTCCGCCCGGTGCCGGGCGCGAGCATACCCAGCTGGTGCTGACGGACCGCTCTCGCTTCACCGAGGGGCAGGATTATTCAGTGATGAGTCCCAAGACCTGGCGCCTGGCGGATCTGGGCGCGAAGCATGCCCTGCTGCGGGAAGGGATCGGGTGGGGCAATATGCCGCTGCCGATGATCGAGCCTGACCTGGTCGATGGCACTCTGGTGCGGCTAGTCATGCCGGATCACCTTGGCGGAACCTATCGGTTCGCCGGCGTCTGGCGCCGCGATTCGCCGCCCGGACCCGCCGCCTCATGGCTGCTCGACCAGTTCGTCGCGCTTGGCTCGGACGACAAGGAGCTGGAGGGCATGGGCGATGTCTGATCCTGCCAAAGATCGACCGGGCCGGGGCATGCGGTCGGGGCGGCTGGAGGCCTTCACCGATGGGGTTGTCGCGATCATCATCACGATCATGGTGCTCGAATTGAAGGTGCCGGAGGAAGGGACGTTCGAAGCGCTGTCGGACAGCCTGCCGATCCTGCTCGCCTATGTCCTGTCCTTCATCAATGTCGGACTGTACTGGAACAATCACCACCATCTGATGCAGGCGACCGGGCGGATCGACGGACGTGTGTTGTGGGCGAACCTGTTCTTGCTGTTCTGGCTGTCGCTCGTCCCCTTCGTCATCCGATGGCTGGATGCGAGCGGCTTCTCGCCGATGGCCACGGCGTCCTATGGCGTCGTGCTGGGCATGGCGGCGATCGGCTATGAACTGACGGAGCGGTTCATCATCGCCTGCAACGGCCGTCAGTCGGCCGTGGCCAAGGCGATTGGTCGTGACTGGAAGGGCAAGATCAGCCTTGCCATCTATGCCGTCGCCGTACCGGCTGCCTTCTTCGCGCGGCCGGTGGCGATCATTCTGTACATCGTCGTTTTGCTGTTCTGGCTCGCGCCCGATCGCAGGATCGAGCGCGCGCTGAAAGACTAAAGCGGCTTGGATGCGACGGGGTGAAGGGTGCAGGCCAGGGTGCCTGCGAAGATCAGCCCGCCGGCCAGGATGAGGGGCACGACCAGCCCGCCATGGGTGACGAGATATGCGCCGATGGCTGCACCAAGGAAAATGGCGGCAACGCTGCCGATGCGCCGCGCCCAATTGGGGTTTGCGCCGCCGGCGAGGCTGGAATCGGCGGCAAGTCCGGCGATGGTGAGCGTCAGGACGGTCGTAGTGAGGTCGGTCACCTTGAGCTGTCGGATGGTCGCGTTGCGAAAGCCCATGGCGAGGCCTGTAAGCGCAATAATCATATAGACGCTGAAACCCGGCGTCTGCGTCGCGATGTCGAACCCCACGGCCACGCCAGCCGCGATCCAGAGGAGGACTGCCTCGACCGACGCGGCGATGATCAGCCAGCGCCCAAGAGGTGAGCCTGCATGCCGCTTGCCAACCTGTCCGGCAATCAACGCGCCGACCATGAACGATGCGATGGCGACGATATAGGGTGCGATCTTGAAGCCCGGCGCGCCGCTGGCGGCGAAGCCGAGAAAGACGACATTACCGGTCATGTTCGCCGTGAAGACTTTTCCGAGACCGAGCACCGAGGTGGCGTCAACAAGGCCTGTCGTCACGGAGAGGAGCAGTAGGAGCCAGGCAAGCGGCGATGCGGCGGGTTTGTCGGTGGTCATGACGGTCTCCGTGGGTGCGATGGCCATTTCTTTAATCGCCACCATTCCATCGATGCAGCCGAATAATATCGATAGTTTCATTCGATTAACCGGAACACTGTGTCAGAAGCGAAAGTTGCTTTCCACTCCCAGCATGGCGACCGTCTTTGCTGGACCAGTCTCATGAATGAAGGCGCCCGGGGCGAAAGCGGACAACGATGCAGACAATTCCCACTCAGGCGTCGCTTGCCAGTCGATGGTCGCTTCGGCTTCCTTGCCGATGAAGCGCGCATGGCTGTCGCCCGCTCCGCGTATCAGGGTGCCGGGTATGTTGTAGACACCGTCTGCGATGCTGTAGCGCCAATAGGCCATGGCTGCGAGACCGAAGGAGACGCCATCGCCGAGTGAACCGCTGACGCGGGGATTGACGCTGATGATGTTGGTCGGACCGACCGGCGAGAGTTCGCCGAAATATTTGCCCTTGGGGAAAAGGGCGTTGAAAGTGCCGATCTTGCCGTCACCCGCTTTACCGTCACCGCTGACGATGTTGACGCGCAGCGTCGCGTCCGGAGCAAGGGGGAGAGCGGGAAAGCTTCGGCCGACTTCCGTGCCGAGTGTCCAGGCGGCGATCCTCTGCCCCTCGAAATGACCGAATTGCGCCACACCCTCGACATTCCAGTGCCAGTCGCCACGGACGCCGTGCGATCGCAGCCCAAGGCTGTGTCGAACCTCGCGCCCCTTCACTTCATCGAAACGGGCGAGCCGGTTGCGATAGCCGAGATAATAGATGTCCAGTTCCGGCAGCGCAACATAGGCGCCCCACAGCGCCTTGTCGCCCGACCTTGCGTCATCGAAGCTGTCTGGCCCGGGCTGAACGGGCCGTGCCGCGATCAGGCTGAGCTTGGGTGTTCCAATCGCAACATCGACCCTCGCGCCATCGAAGGCCAGCGGGACATTGGGACCGTAGCGCGTGCCGATCAGCCGCTCCGTGCCGAGCGAGAGCATCTGGCGGCCGAAGCGCACGGTGACAGGGCCGAGATCGACCTCGCCAAATCCCTGAAGCAGATCGGCCCGCGTCTGGTCGATGGGACTGGCGGAGGGTGAGACGCCGACCGCATAGGCCAGGATCGGCTGTACGAACGCCCGTGCCTTGCCAACGTGGAGATCGGCATAGGGGAGCGCGCGCAGCCACAGATAGCTGTCACCGGGTGCGTCCGCTCCGCCCCACAGATTGTTTCGATAACTCTCGCTCCGCGCGCGCAGTTCGATGCCGGTCGACAGCCAGTTGTCGTCGCCGAGCGGGATGTACTTGAGTGGACCGGTCCAGTGCTCTGCGCGTTTCTTCGCATCGGCAAGGTCGGACCAGTCCTCGTCATAGCGCGTGATGCTGAGCGTGGGTGCCTCCCACGCTTCCTTGTGCTGGGCGCTGGCCGGTGCCGCGAGACCCCCGGCCAGCAACCCGGCCGCGATGAGGATCCTAAGCATGGGGCCGCCACCCCCGGGCGACGAGTGCAACGAGCACGAAGCCGCCGATCAGGCCGATATGTTCGAAAAAGGCATTGGTCGCCATGAAGCGCTCCTGCCCCGTCGGCATCGCCCAGAAGGCGTTCGCGGTAAACGCGGCGAGCAGGGTGAACACCCCCAGCATGCCCGCGCCCAGCCAGACCAGTCGGCCGCTGAGGATCAGCATCGGTCCGACAAGTTCTATGCCGATGGTGAGTGCCGCCCAGAAGGCGCGCGGCGTCATGCCAAAATGCGCCTGCTCCGCGACGGCTGAGGGCCAGTCGGTGAGCTTGACGATGCCGCCCAGCAGGTAAGCACCTACCAGTGCGAGGCGGGCCAGGAACCATGTGGGACGCCAGTCGAGGATCACGGTGACGAAGCGGGGTGCGTTGGTGGTTCGAGCGGGCGCAGCGATGGGATTGGTGGCGACCGGAGCGGTCGCCCTCCTTTGAACGGTGCGGTTCATTTCTATTTCTCCGGTAGCTTGGTGAGCCCTATCTACTCAGCCAAGCACATCCGAACGATCCGAATAAAATAGGAGGTGTTGTTCGATATTATGGAATGTGGAAACAGCGGTCCTCGTGGGAAAGGAGCGCTGCCCCTATCAGACGGCCCAGCAGCCACATCCCATGACGCCCCAGAAGCTCTGGACGTCGGCGGTCGGCATACTGCCGCCGAGCGCTGCGGCATGATCGTGGCCATGAACGTTACAGGCGGAGGCGCATCCGCAGGCCGAAGCCAGCTTCTTTGCCGCTTCATCTCGCCGCCAGTGGCCGCCGAAGGTCGCGACCGGGGACCAGTCTGGCATCGCTTTTGGCGCTTCGGGGGCGAGCGGGCCGAAACTGCCTTCACCGTAGACGATCTTCCCGCCCAGCACGGTCAGGACCGAGTGCAGATGCGCAATCTCGCTCTCCGGCACGCTGAAATAATCGTCCGAAAGCAGCGCTAGATCGGCCAGTTGTCCAACCTTGATCTGTCCCTTTTTGCCGACCTCGTTGGAGAACCAGCTGTTCTTCTCGGTCCACAGCCGGAGCGCAGTCTCACGATCGAGCCGGTTACGGGTGGGATAAAGCGTCAGCCCGCCCACCGTCTTTGACGTCACGAGCCAGCTGAGCGACACCCAGGGATTGTAGCTGGCGACGCGGGTGGCATCGGTGCCCGCGCCCACAGGTACGCCTGCATCCATCATACGTTTGATCGGCGGCGTTGTCTCCGCGGCCTTTGCGCCATAACGCTCGACGAAATATTCGCCCTGAAAGGCCATGCGATGCTGAACCGCGATCCCGCCGCCCAGTGCGGCGATCCGGTCGATATTGCGTTCGCTGATCGTTTCGGCATGGTCGAAGAACCAGTTGAGCCCCTTGAGCGGGATATCGCGGTTCACCTTCTCGAAAACGTCCAGCGCGCGGGAGATGGTCTGATCATAAGTTGCATGGAGACGCCAGGGCCAGCGGCGCTCGGCGAGCAAGCGGATGACGGGTTCGAGATCGCCTTCCATCTCCGGCGGCATATCGGGGCGGGCGACACGAAAATCTTCGAAGTCCGCTGCCGAATAGACCAGCATCTCCCCGGCGCCATTGTGGCGATAGCTGTCGTCGCCATCGCCCGGCTTGATCTGCGTTGACCAGCTGGCGAAATCCTTCAGCTCTTCTTTCGGCTTCTGCGTAAACAGATTGTAGGCGATGCGCAGTGTCAGCTCGCCGTCCTTGTGCAGCTTGTCGATGACTTCATAGTCGTCGGGGTAATTCTGCGACCCGCCGCCTGCGTCGATCACACTGGTAACGCCCAGCGAATTCAGCTCCCGCATGAAATGTTTGGTGGAGTTGAGCTGATAATCCTGCGGCAGCTTCGGACCCTTTGCCAGCGTCGCATAGAGGATGGTCGCGTTGGGCTGGGCCAGCAGCAGGCCTGTGGGGTTGCCCGCCGCATCGCGAACGATCTCGCCTCCCGGCGGATTGGGCGTATCCTTTGTGTATCCGACGGCGCGCAGCGCAGCGGCGTTGAGGAGCGCACGGTCATAAAGGTGGAGGATGAAGACAGGCGTATCTGGCGCGGCGGCATTTATCTCCGCCAGTGTCGGCAGGCGCTTCTCGGTAAACTGATGCTCGGTGAAACCGCCGACCACGCGGACCCATTGCGGCGGCGGCGTGTTTTCGGCCTGCTTCTTCAGCATCGCCATGGCGTCGGCGAGCGTCGGCACGCCTTCCCAGCGCAGTTCCATATTATAGTTCAGGCCGCCGCGAATGACGTGAATATGGCTGTCGATGAGGCCCGGGATCAGGCGGCGGCCACCGGCGTCGATGACGCGGGCATCGGGCGCTGCGACTGCGCGCACTTCCTGCTCGGAGCCGACGGCGAGAAACTTGCCGTCGCGGATCGCCACCGCCTGCGCCTGCGGATTTTCGCGGTCGAGGGTGGTTATCTTTGCGTTGGTCAGGATCAGGTCGGTGTGGGTCATGGCGAAACTTTCGGAGGTGGCGAGAAGGGTGGTAGTGGCGGCAACGCTGCCAAGCAGCTGGCGGCGGTTCATCATCCGTCGCGCTTTTCGTTGGTCGGCAGCTTGCCAAGAACGTGGTTCATGCAATCCTGGCGCACAAAACGCGACAGTTCCGGCAGGCTGCTCAGGCGTTGCGCGACCGGGATGATCTGCTCACCGAGCAGGATCCCCGCCAGTCCGACCAGAGCGATCACCGGCGGTGCGGGAGAGCGAACGCCCATCAGGCTGTAAATGATACCGACGATGAGGCCGGCGCCGAGGGAAAGAATATAGGCTTTCATCTCCGTTTTCCCGCTCCTGGTTATCAAGCCTGAATGAAGGCCAGAATGTCGGCGTTCAAGACGTCGGCGTTGACCGTCAGCATGCCATGCGAGAAATTCTCATAAATCTTCAGCGCAGCGTCCGGCAGCAGTTCGGCCTGTAGCACGCCCGCATTCTTGTACGGCACGACCTGGTCGTCATCGCCGTGCAGCACCAGCGTTGGCACGGTGATTGCTTTGAGGTCGTCGGTCTGGTCGGTTTCGGAAAAGGCCTTTATGCCTTCATAATGGGCGAGCGCGCTGCCCATCATGCCCTGCCGCCACCAAGTGTCGATGACGGCGGGCTTCACTTCCGCGCCCTCACGGTTGAAGCCATAGAAAGGCCCGGCGGCGACATCCTGGAAGAATTGCGAGCGGTTGGCGGCGAGGCTGGCGCGCAGGCCGTCAAATACATCCATGGGAAGGCCGCCGGGATAGCGATCCGTCTTCAGCATGATCGGCGGCACCGCGCTCACCAGCACGGCCTTGGCGACACGCCCTTGCGGGATGCCGAAGCGAGCGACATAGGCCGCCACTTCGCCGCCGCCGGTGGAATGGCCGATGTGGATAGCGTTACGCAGATCCAGATGCTTGGCGACTGCGGCCGCATCGGCGGCATAATGATCCATGTCATGCCCGAAATCGACCTGAGCCGAGCGACCGTGTCCACGGCGATCATGGGCTACGACGCGATAGCCCTTCGACAGGAAGAACAGCATCTGCGCGTCCCAGTCGTCGGACGAAAGCGGCCAGCCGTGATGGAACATGATGGGCTGGGCGTCCTTGCTGCCCCAGTCCTTGTAGAAGATCTGTGTGCCGTCGGCGGTAGTGACGGAGCTGGAAATGGCGGGGCTGGTCATGGCGGGTTCCTCGAACTGAGAAGGGGAAGGGTCGGCGACCGGTGGGGGAAGGAGGCCCGGCCGCCGGATATGCTAGAGCTTAGTGCGCGCCTTCGGATGCATTGAACATGGTCTTGGCGTAGGTGATTCCCAGGCCATAGGCGCCGCCCCACTTCTTCGCGAAGCCGGTCGTCATGTCGTAGGTCTCGGTCCGGGCCCAGTCGCGCTGCAGTTCGAGAAGATACTGGAGCGAGGTCATCGGCTTGGCGCCCAGCTGGGTCATGCGCTCAACAGCGCGTTCATGGGCTTCTTCCGAAATGTCGCCGCAGGCATCGGTGATGACATAGACGTCGAAGCCTTGATCGATGGCCGAGGCGACTGGCCCGACGATGCAGACGCTCGTCCACAGGCCGGCGAAAACAAGGCGCTCCTTGCCGATGCGGTTCACCTCGTCGATAACGGCGGCATCTTCCCAGGTATTCATCGACGTGCGGTCGAGCAGGGGCTGGCCGGGGAAGGCGTCGGTGATCTCGCTGAACATCGGGCCGGAGAAGCTGTCGGCGGCGACGGTGGTCAGAATGGTCGATACCTTGAAACCGGCGGCGGCATTGGCGACCAACGCGGCATTGTTGCGTAGCAGTTCGGTGGAGATCGACTTGGTGGCGAAGGCCATCTGCGACTGGAAGTCGATCATGACCAGGGTATGATCGTTGGCCGCGATGAGGGATTTGCCGGGGGTCGGGGTGGCTTTAATGGTCATATCGGTCTCCAGTCTGAAATTCGGACACTCGGTTAGTTCCGGTGTGATTGGAGCCCTAGCGGGATATTTTTCTCCCGCGCAGTCAGATAAAATTTGGCCCTTCGTTCGATTAAATCGAACGATGATCCGGTGCAGTCATCTTCGGGACTGAGTTCTAATCGGTGACTCTGTAGGTTGCCGCGCTGGCGCTTAATTTGTCATGAGGTCGGCAGCGCGAGGTGAGTAAGCTCACAAAGGCTCGGGCCTCTTCCCGACCTAAACGGCTGGCTGCGGCGTTAGCGGACGTTCCAACTCGCAGCTGCTGAAAGGCGTGAGCTGGTCGATACCTGCCTGCTCGGATGCCAGTCGGACCAGCGCCGGGTCCGCCAACAAAGGCGACGTTCAGAGAGGATCCTCGCGCGCTGAAAACCGCCATCTGTTCATGTGGAAGCAGAGGACGGCTTACTATGCCTGGCCCGCCCGGTAGAGCAACGGCCGCTTGCATGGGAAACATTGTGGTCCATTTAGCTCGTCCGTAAGATCTTCAAAGGGCTCATTGACGACCCCCGTAACATGCGATGAAATAAAGAATATCTTCAAATCCCCTCTCCCGTAGGGGTCACCATTTTCCAAGCGCAGCCTTCATCATGAGCCGCGTTCCGCCGGGATCAAAGCGGCAGCGCGGTCGTTCTTCATGCCTTAGCAACCGGCATGGAAGGCAGCGGGACTCGTGGCGTCACTTCATTGGCCTAGCCAGCTCATCATCGTACGTCATGGCCAGAGCGCCGGAAATGTGGCGCGCGACGCCGCAACTGAAGCACAGTCCGATCGCATAGCCTTGTCCGTGCGGGATGCGGACGTTCCGTTAAGTGGATTGGGCCGTGAACAGGCGCAGGCACTAGGCCATTGGTTCGGCAGCGAGGCCGAAGATCAAAGGCCGGAGGTTCTGTTGTCGTCCCCCTATCTGCGCGCATTTCAGACTGCGCAGATTTTCCGCGAGGTTGGCGGAGCCGCCGCCGAGGAACCGATCTGCTTCGATGAACGGCTGCGGGAAAAGGAATTCGGCATTTTGGACGGGCTGACGACGACGGGCATCCGCAATCTGGAGACCGACCAGTATGAATTCCGCCAGATGCTCGGAAAATTCTATCACCGGCCGCCGGGCGGAGAGAGCTGGTGCGATGTCATCCTGCGGCTCCGGTCGGTGATGGACACCATATCGCTGCATTATGCCGGACGACGCGTGATGATCTTCACGCATCAGGTCGTGGTGCTGTGCCTTCGCTATATCATCGAAGGGTTGAATGAAGCGGAGATACTGGCGATCGACCGGGCTGGCGATGTGGCGAACTGCGCGATCAGCGATTATGTTTATGACCCTTCCCATGGGCGCAATGGCGGGCTGGTGCTGCGCCGTTACAATGTGACCGCGCCGATGGAGGAAGAGGAGACCCCCGTTACACGCGAACCCGATGCCATCGCCGGAGCACGGGGATGACGCCAAAGGCTCTCGATAGTGAATGGTTGCGCGCGCACCCCCTGCCGATCCCCGACCATGACACCGACAAGAATGGGCGGGGTCGTGTGTTGGTTGTTGGCGGCGCGGAATTCGTGCCGGGCGCGCTGCGGTTGACGGGCGAGGCGGCATTGCGCGCGGGTGCTGGAAAATTGCAGATGGCGACGGTGCGCTCTGCCGCCATGTCGCTGGGCGTGCTGGTTCCCGAAGCCGCGATGACGGCGCTGCCTGCGGAGGAGAATGGTGAGATCGCCGCCGGAGCGGCTGAGCGTCTGGCGCCGCAGCTCGCCCGCTGTGACGCGCTGGTTCTGGGGCCGGGGATGAGCGTGAGTTCCCAGACGGGTGAACTGGTCGCTGCCATATTGGCCGTCACCGATCCGCCGGTCACCATCGTCCTCGACGCGGCGGCGCTGACCTCTGCGCGCGAGTTGCGATCGACCGTCGCCGGGCATGAGGGGCATATCATCCTGACGCCTCATCATGGCGAGATGGCTATCCTGACCGGGCAAAACGTCGAGGCCGTGTCGGCGGCTCCCGCGAAGATCGCGCTACAAGTGGCGGCGGAATTTCAGGCGGTGGTCATCCTGAAGGGCGACCGCAGCGTAGTCGCGGCTCCGGATGGCGCCTGCCTGTTGCATGAGGGCGGTTGCGTCGGCCTGGCTACCGGCGGTTCGGGCGATGTGCTGGCCGGGATCGTCGGCGGTTTGGCGGCGCGCGGTGCGGACCCGTTGCGGGCGGCCGCCTGGGGCAGCTGGCTGCACGGCCGGGCAGGGCGCGAACTCGCCCGCACCATGGGGCCTGTCGGATTTCTGGCGCGCGAATTGCTGCCGCTGATTCCCGGCCTACTGGAAGAGCCTGGCAACAGCTAACTGCATCGTTGCGCATCCGAATTCATCTTCATGCGTTTCGGATGGATGAGCGACAATTTTTCAGTGCTGCCGCATCTGGTCCCTATCGTCATCGCCTATTGCCTGGCTTTGCCTATCGGCTGGAACCGGGAGCGGGCGGAACGCAGCGCTGGTTTGCGCACCTTTCCGCTGGTCGCTGTCGCCAGCTGTGGCTTTGTGCAGACGGTGGAAGGGATGATGGCGCAGGACCCGGCGGCGCTTGCCCGTGTGCTGGAAGGCGTGATCGCGGGCATCGGATTTCTGGGTGGCGGCGCGATCCTGCAGCAGAGACATGCCGTCAAGGGCACCGCGACCGCCGCGAGCCTGTGGATCACGGGGGCGATTGGCGTTGCAGCGGGGCTTGGCACCTATGATGTAGCGGTGGTTCTCACCGGCTTCACGCTGCTGACTTTCTGGGTCATGGCGCCGCTCAAGCCCGAGGAGAATGAACGGGACGTGGAAGAAAAGATCAGCGAGCCCGGCGCGCCGCGTTGAGAGGGTGGGTTACCCCAGCGCAGCCTGCTTTTCCGCCGCCAGCCGGTCCAGTTCCGCCCGGCTCTTCTTCTCGCTCGCGGACTTGAGCTGCCCGCAGGCGGCCATGATGTCCCGTCCGCGCGGCGTTCGCACCGGGGCGGAGATGCCGCCTTCGAACACGATCTCCGAAAAGCGCTTGATCCGTTCGGGCGTCGAACATTCATAGTCGGTGCCCGGCCAGGGGTTGAAGGGGATCAGGTTGACCTTGGCAGGCAGCTTGTAGTGACGCAGCAGGCGAACCAGTTCGCGCGCGTCCTCGTCGCTGTCATTCTTGTCCTTGATCATCACATATTCGAACGTGATGCGGCGCGCATTATTCGCGTTTGGATAGTCGGCGCAGGCTTGCAGCAGCTGTTCTATCCCGAATTTCTTGTTAAGCGGCACCAGTTCGTCACGCACATCCTTGGTCACGCCATGGAGCGACACGGCGAGGTTGACGCCAATCTCTTCCCCGGCGCGAGCCATCATCGGCACCACGCCGGAGGTGGAGAGGGTGATACGCCGCTTTGACAGAGCGAGGCCGTCGCCGTCCATGACGACCTTCAGCGCGTCGCGCACATTATCGAAATTATAAAGCGGCTCGCCCATGCCCATCATCACGATGTTGGTCAGCATGCGGCCGTCGGGGCTATATTGAGAGCTATCGTCCGCTTCGTCATCATTGGCGGACGCCATGCTGCCCTTGGGCCATTCGCCCAGCGCATCGCGGGCCAGCATGACCTGCCCGACAATTTCGCCCGGCGTCAGGTTGCGCACGAGGCGCATCGTGCCCGTGTGGCAGAAACGGCAGTTGAGCGTGCAGCCCACCTGGCTCGATACGCAGAGCGTTCCGCGATCGGCGTCCGGGATGAACACCATCTCATAGTCCTGCCCATCGTCCGACCGGAGCAGCCATTTGCGGGTGCCATCGTTCGACACCTGCGCTTCGACGACCTCGGGACGCCCCACGATGAAGCGCTCCGCCATCCAGCCGCGCATCGGCTTGGCAAGGTCGGTCATGGCGCCGAAATCGGTTTCACCGCGATGATAGAGCCAGTGGAACAGCTGCTTCGACCGCAGCTTGGCCTGCTTGGCGTCGAGGCCTGCTTCCTCCAGCGCGCTTTTGATCTGCGGGCGCGACAGACCCATCAGGTCGGTGCGCCCATCTTCGCGAGGGGTGACAGCGCGCGGCACGGGCACAGGGTCAATAGCGCCGGGAATCGGCATCAAGGGGCTGGCGGATGAAAGCATGGCAGCGCCCATAGCGGATTTTTGCGGATTTATAAAGGGAGCCTCTGTCAGCGCAGCCGCGCGCAGCCCAAAGCCGCCGCGTCGATCGCTGTCGCCGCGCCGCGCAACGTGTAGGTGTCCGCGAAACCGCGCCCGTTTGCGCCCTGCGTCTGCACGCTCATGCTGCCTGCTGATCGCATGGCCGCAATGATGGCCGCGTCCGCGCGCGGGTCGGGCGCCCACGCATCAGCCTGCCCCGCGACCAGCGTGAAGCGTCTCTCCCCAACATTCAGGATAACGGGAGAACCATCCGCCCGCACCCGGCTCAATCGGAAATGCACCTGTCCGCGCACGCGCTGGCGAGGCCAATTCCCCACCGCGGCGAAACCATTGCCAGCGCGGCTCACGGGTTTGGAGATGGCATAGCAGCGCGGTGCCGCCGGGTCACGGAACGCCCCCCAAGCCTCGAACATCCCCAGAGAATCACGTGCGAATGCTGGCGTTGCGATCAGCAGGAGCAGGAACCAGGCGCGCTTCATGACGCTGGCAAAGCCCATCATGTCCTCTTTTGCAACCCTTGCCGTCACGAAACGATCAGCAGGTGCTTGCCGCCGCCGCAACAGTGGTTATGAAGGATCATCCATCATTGTCGCCCGGATTCGACCGCATCCGGGCTTTGCGCAGAAAAGAAACGGACAAACAGGGACATGAAGGCCACCATCGAACGCGCCACGCTCCTCAAGAGCCTCAGCCACGTCCAGTCGGTGGTCGAGCGGCGCAATACGATTCCGATCCTGTCCAACGTGCTGATCGAAGCGTCTGCCGATGGCGCGATCAAGCTGATGGCGACCGACCTCGACCTCCAGATTGTCGAAAGCGTGTCCGCGCATGTGGAACAGCCCGGCGCGACGACCATTTCGGCCCACACGCTGTTCGACATCGCCCGCAAGCTGCCCGAAGGGTCGCAGGTGTCGCTGCAAGCGGCGGAAGGCAAGATGCTGATCCAAGCGGGCCGCGCTCGCTTCAATCTGTCGACCCTGCCGCGCGATGACTTCCCGGTGATCGCGGAAGGCGACCTGCCGACCAGCTTCGAACTGCCCGCAGAGACGCTGAAGCAGATCATCGACAAGACGCGCTTCGCCATCTCGACCGAAGAGACGCGCTATTATCTGAACGGCATTTATTTCCATGTGTCGGATGATGGCCAGCCGGTTCTGAAAGCAGCGGCCACCGATGGCCACCGCCTCGCTCGCGTCACCGTGCCGCGTCCCGATGGCGCCGATGGCATGCCGGGCATCATCATACCCCGCAAGTGCATCGGTGAACTGCGCAAGCTGCTCGACGAGGTCGAAGGTTCGGTGCAGATCACCCTCTCGGCGAGCAAGATCCGCTTTGGGCTTGGCAGCGCGATCCTGACAAGCAAGCTGATCGACGGCACTTTCCCCGATTACAGCCGCGTGATCCCCACCGCGAACGACAAGCTGCTCAAGATCGACCCGCGCAGCTTCGAGGAAGGCGTGGACCGCGTCGCTACGATCGCGACGGAAAAGACCCGCGCGGTCAAGATGACGCTCGATCGCGACAAGATCACCTTGTCAGTGACCAGCCCCGAAAACGGCACGGCGGCCGAAGAAGTGCCGGGTGCGTTTCAGGGCGAGGGTTTCGATATTGGCTTCAACGCCCGTTATCTGCTCGACATTCTGGGCCAGATCGACAGCGAGACGGTCGAACTACACCTCGCCGACGCGGCAGCGCCGACGCTCATTCGGGAAAATGATCGCAGCCCTGCGCTCTATGTCCTGATGCCGATGCGCGTTTAGTCGGGAACGGGGTAAGCGGTCGTGCGGGACCGCTTGCCTCATCCTGCTCCGTTGGTTTTGGACTCTGTTGAGCGGACGCTGAGGCACTATTCGCGTCGCGAGAGGGGCGTTCCCTCTCCCGTCATACCTTGCCAGCCGGTCGGGTAAGTTTCTTTCAACATCTGTGCGTTACGCACGGCATATGGCCCCGTCGCGCACCAAGCTAAGCGATACATCATATCGACCTGCCGATCTGGCGGTCGCGCTGGGTCTGGCCGAGGGTGGGATGCAGGCGTCAGCCTTCTGGATATCCGGAGCGTTCGCCCATATCGCCCGCCTCTGGCCGCTGGTGCTGCTGGGCAAGCTGTGCACCATCACGCTGCTCCATGTGCCGCTGTTCACCTTTGGCAATATTCTCCACTTCATCACATTCCTGGCGATGTTGCTGATAGATGGCATGCTGATCGCCGCTCCACGTGCCGAACGATTCCAGAGTCTACGGCCGCATGTGCAGAAATGGTTGATGTTGCCGATGGCGCTGCTGTCGAGCATGAGTTTCAGCATGCTGCTGGGTCCGGCGCAATTTGCGGGGCCATTGTCGATATCTCTAGCGGCGGAAGTCGCGATGGCGTTGATCGCCGTATCGATATTTGGCGACCGGCGGTTGCTGGGCGTCAGTTATTTTCTGGGCACATTGATCGTTTCGGCGTTTCAGGAAGCGGGCTTTGCGCAACTGGGTTTGTTGGTGAGTTGCATCGCGGTCATGATGATTGCCGCAGTGCGCCAGGCAAGGTCTGATTTCGAACGGGCAATCGCCCAACATCAACAGGACCTTCGCGCCCAACGATCCGACCGCCTGTTGCAGGAATATGAGCAGTCGGGGCAGGGCTGGTTCTGGGAAACCGACCGCCAGGGCTGCCTTACCTATCTTTCCGAAACGCTCACCCGGACACTGGATATTGCGGAGGATGAACTTGTCGGCCAGTTGATCACCGACATTGTTTCCCCAGGCGATCATCAAAATGGCGGGGGCGAGCGCACGCTCGGCTTCCATTTATCGACGCGCACGGGCTTTTCGGACATTCATGTTCGAGCTGCGGCGACCCGCGACGAGCGCTGGTGGTCGATATCCGGCCAGCCGGTGTTCAACGAATTCGGCCAATTTCACGGCTTTCGCGGGAGTGGCACCGATCTTACCGAAATGCGCCGGAGCCAGGCGGAGGTAAAGCGCCTCGCCCAGTTCGATTCGCTTACCGGGCTTGCCAATCGCGTGCAGATGCTGCGGTCGCTGGAAGATGCCGTGGCCGGTGCGCCTGGAAAGTCGGGCGATTGCGCGCTGCTGATGCTGGACCTGGATCGCTTCAAGACCGTCAACGATACGCTCGGCCACCCCGCCGGGGACGCGCTGCTGCGGCAGGTGAGCCAGCGTCTTCAACGTGTCGCGGGCGATCGCGGCCTTGTGGGGCGGCAGGGCGGTGACGAATTCAAGGTTCTGCTGCCCGGCAGGCATGATCGTGCGCTGCTGTCCCAACTCTCGACGATGATCATCAATACGCTGTCGCAACCCTATATGATTGAGGGGAAGGCGGTCGTCATCGGCGTGTCCATCGGGATTTCCTGTTGCCCGCATGACGGAGACACGGCCGATGCGCTGATCCGCAACGCCGATCTGGCGCTCTATGCTGCAAAGGGCGACGGGCGCGGCGTTCATCGCTTCTATTCGTCCGAAATGCACGCCGATGCAGAGGGGCGTCGGCAGTTGGAGGAGGATCTTCGCCACGCGCTGGCTTCGGACGGGCTGCACCTTGTCTATCAGCCGGTCGTGTCTTCAAGGACGGAGCGGGTCACTGGCTATGAAGCACTGCTTCGCTGGACCCATCCCGTACGTGGCGAGATTTCGCCATCCATTTTCGTGCCCATCGCCGAGGAGACAGGGCTTATCGGCTCGATGGGTGACTGGGTTCTTCGCACCGCCTGCCGCGACGCTTCGGAGTGGGACGAAGATATTCGCGTCGCCGTCAATGTCTCGCCGATCCAGTTCGCCAATCCCGGATTGCCCGCCACGGTTATGAGTGCGCTCGCTGCTTCCCAACTCGCGCCCCAGCGGTTGGAGTTGGAGATCACCGAAAGCGTGTTCCTGAATGACAATGACGGAACGGATTCGATGTTCGCCCGGCTTAAAGGGATTGGCGTTCGTCTGGCGCTCGACGATTTCGGCACAGGCTACTCCTCGCTTGGCTATTTGAAAAAAGCGCCCTTCGACAAGATCAAGATCGACCAGAGCTTTGTGCGCGGCGCGGTGATGACGGGCAGCCGCAACAGCGCGATCATCAAGGCGATCGTCAGCCTGGCCGAGGCGCTTGGCATGGACACCACGGCGGAAGGCGCGGAGACGCAGGACGAACTGGCGCTGATCCGCGATCTGGGATGCAGCCATATACAGGGTTATGTCTATGGCCGCCCGCTTGTTGCCAGCGATGTGCTGGCCCGGCATCGCGCACATGGCACGGTGGCGCTGGTGGAGGGTTTCCAGTCCAGCCGCCCGGAGCGCAAGACGATGCTGCGGACGATCGCGGTGCAGGCCGATGGTCACGCCTATACCGGGCGCATCCGCAACATCTCCTCGACTGGCGCAATGATCGAGGGGCTGTGGCATGTGCCCCAAGGCACCCAGTTGTCGATCGAGTTCAGTGACAGCCAGAATGTGAGCGCTGTGGTTCGCTGGTCGCGCGAGGATCGGATGGGCGTTGAATTTACCAGCGCCATCGATATCGCCGCTGCCTGCGCCTTGCCTCGCTCATTGGCATCCTGACCTGACTGATCCGGTTCGGGCGGCGACGCCCGCAAGCACATAAAAAAGGAGCTGTCGGGTGACAGCTCCTTTTGTTGTACGTGGCGGAAGTTTCAGGCGGCGATCGCTACCTGTTCGGCCTTAACAAGGCCACGTGCCACGTCCTTGACCAGTGCGATGAAACGTCCGGCTTCCCGAGCGATCATCGCCTTGTTGAAGCAGGCTGCGGCACCCCGGTCCAGCGCTTCGGCCATGATCGGCGCTCCGTCGCGCATCAGGCTGGACAGCATGATGACGGGGCAGGGATCCATGTCCATGATCTCGTCAAGGATGCTGAGCCCATCCCGGCCCGGCATGGCGACGTCCATTGTCACCACGTCGGGCTTTTCCATGCGGATGAGGTCGATCGCTTCTTCGCCATTGCGGGCGATGCCCACGACATCGAACCGGCAATCGCGTTCCAGCAGCGTTTCGATCATGGCGCGAATGGTCAGCGAGTCATCGACCACCACGATCCGTATCGGCTTTGCCATGCATTCCTCCGACCCTTGTTTTCAAAGGTCATAACGGACGAAAATCGGAGTCATTTAGGCAAGAGTCAGAAGAACAGCTTGCGGAAGGAAATGCTGATCGTGCGGCCCAGCGGATCGAGATAGCCCTGCTGGTAGCGCAGCGGCGTTCCCCCGGTCGCGTCCGTCACGTCGCGGCGCGTGTTGAAGATATTGTCGATCCCTATCGACACCCGCGATCCGCGCAAGAAGGGATGGTTCTTCACAAGTGAAGGCATCTGCCCCAGATTGGCGAACAGCCGCAGGTTCGCCGTTGCCAGACTGCCGAAATCGAGCCGCGACGTCCCGCCAAGAGCACCATCGACATGGGTGCCGCTTTCCCAATCGACGCTGAGCCGCGCGCCGAGGCCATTGTTGGTATAGCCGACGCGCGCCTCCACCTCATGCCGCGGCTGGCCGCCCGATGATCCTGTCGCGTCGCCATTCAACAGATCGAGTTCCGGCACGCCCGGCGCGATCAGGATGCTCTCGGTAAAATGCCATGTGTGATAGAGGCTGAAGCTGAGGCGCCCGCCGCCGCCTCCACGTCTGCCGCCAAAGCCTCCCCCCGGCCGACCGCCACCGGCAGGGCCACCAAAGCTGCCCTCGCCGTGCGCTCGATCGCCGCCTTCCTGTCCGTGAGGCGGCGTGCCATCCTGACTTGCCTGCGCGCCCCGCTCTCCGCCCCGTCCGCCGCGATTGCCGAACAGTGCGCGCATGTCCTGCAACTCCTTGGGGCGATCTTCCGGCTTTGCACCGGCGGCGCGCCAAGCCTCTGCCAACTTCTGGATGCGCGACTTTAGCGGGAAGGAGAGGTCGAAGCCCCAACGCAGCTGTTCGCTTTGCGAGCGCAGATAATTGATCGGACGTGCATCAATTTCGGTCAGCAAGCCATAGACGCGGGTGAAGCGGCCATCAAAAGCGTCCTCGATTGCGGGGGTCGGCTCGGGGAATGCCGCGATCGGATTGCTTGTCCGGCTGTTGAGGTAGGTCGCGGTCAGGGTCAGGTTGGGCTTGTCGAAAGGCTTCACCGTTGCGCTCAGCCGGAACTGGTCGCGCACGCTTTCCTTCAATTGGGCGTTGCCCCCCGTCACCCGCGTGACGAAGACGGTCTGGCCGCTTTGATAATCAAAGACGGGTACATTCTCCGTCCTGACTTCGGGATCGCTGAGTTGATTGCCGGTCGGCGCGGCCCGGTCCTGGTTCGCGGACACCAGCAGTTGCACCGCAGGGATCGGCCGCCACCGCAGGCCATAACCAAGCGTGGAGAGCGTGCCGAAGTCCGAAAGCTCCTGCGCTGCCGAATTAACATTGATGCCGATATCGCCAACGGCGCCAAGGACGCCTCTCGCCTTGCTGGTGATTGGCAAGTCGAGAGTGACCTGCCCGCTGGCGATCTGCCGGTCATAGTCGATGTCCTGCTCGAACCCGTTGCGGATCGACCAGCCCTCAAAGTCATTGGCCGACGCCCCCACCCGGACGGAGCTTGTGACGGCGCCCGCAGGCAACTCGAACACAGGGCCTGACAGCAGCAGGTCGCCCGTCACCGCCTGCGACCGCGCGTTCGCCCGGTCGATCGACGCCGATCGGTCCGTTCGCGTGCGGGTGTCCGACAGGTCGCCATTGCCAGTGAAGGACCATTGCCACCCCTTGCCGAGCAGCCCGTTGAAGGTCAGGCCGAGATGGCCGGTCGTTCCGCGAATCTGCTGATCGAGCCGGTTGTCTCGCAGAAATTCGGCATAGAGCGGCCCGTTGCCGATCGGCGCGGCAAGTGCGGCGGCAGACAACCCCTGAAGCGAGTTATTGTCCGACAGCTCGACCCGGCCGTTGACGGTCATCGACACGCCGCCGAGCGCACGCGCATAGGTGGCGTTCGCGGACACGCTCTCGGTCGCCGGACTCAACGTGCGGAAACGGGTGATGTCGATCAACGCCGGACTGCTCGCCGTCCGATCGATCCCGCGTTCGCTTTCCAGCAGTGAAGCAGCGGCATTATATTTGATGTTCAGCGTAAAGCGATTGTCGCCCCGGATGCGCAGCAGGCCCGCTTCGGCCGACCCGCTTTCCCGTCCGCCATCGGTCGTCGTGGCTGCCCGTAGATCGGCCAGCTCCGCCCGGAAACGCTGGCGCAGGACGATGTTCGCCGCCTTTTGCGTTGGTGCATAGCCATAGGATAGGGCGACCTGTTCCGGCAGGATGTCGACGCGCGCCACAGCCTCGGACGGGATGTCCTGGATTTCGGAAAAGCTGGATATGCGCTTGCCGTTCAGCAGCACGACCGGGGTCCCGTTCGTCTGTACCGACAATTCGGTGATCATTTCCGAAATGGAGGTGACGCCCAGAGCGCGGATGTCGGCGGAGGAAAGCTGCTGCTCAGGCTTGATATTGCCCAGCACCGCGCCCCGCTGCGGCTGGCCGGTGACGATGATCTCGTCGCCTTCCTCCATTTGCGCAGGCGGTTCCTGAGCTGAAGTCTGCGCCATCAGCGCAGCGGGCGATGCGCCCATCATGAAAAACAGCATCAGCGAAGCCGGTCGGCGCACGAACATACCCCTTTTGGAAAAGCGAACCTTTGATGGTCCGTCACTAGGGGCGAACTGTCTCAAAATCTTGGCAAGGCCAAGGCGAATTTGTCGCAAATTGTAGCAGACGCCCTCACGCACTGCGGATACCGTCACCCAATCCGTGGATAGGCTGATCTTGTCGCTTGTTCCCTTTGCCCATTGGCTCGCTTAGGCTTCCTTCATGCGCACCCTATACCCTGCAATCGATCCCTATGCTGTCGGCCATCTCGATGTGGGTGACGGCCATTCCGTCTATTGGGAGCGCGTCGGCACGCCGGGGGCAAAGCCAGTGGTCTTTCTCCACGGCGGGCCGGGCGGCGGCATCTCGCCTGATCACCGCCGCCTGTTCGATCCGGATCGCTACGACATTTTACTGTTCGACCAGCGCGGTTGCGGCCGTTCGACGCCGCATGCCTCGCTGGAAGCGAATACGACCTGGCATCTTGTAGCGGACATCGAGCGGTTGCGGGAATTGATGGGCGTTGACCAATGGCTTGTCTTCGGTGGCAGCTGGGGATCGGCGCTGGCGCTTGCTTATGCACAGAGCCATCCCGCCCATGTCAGCGAATTGATTCTGCGCGGCATCTTCACGCTGCGCCAGCAGGAGGTCGACTGGTATTATCAGGAAGGTGCCAGCCGCATCTATCCAGATAAGTGGGAACGTTTCCTTGCTCCCATAGCGGAGAAGGATCGAGGCGACTTGCTTCATGCCTATCACCGCATCCTGACGGGCGAAGATCGCTTGGCGCAGGTCGCGGCGGCCAAGGCGTGGAGCGTTTGGGAAGGCGAAACCATCCGTCTGCTGCCCGACGCTGCCCTGTCAGCCACGCATGAGGATGATGCGTTTGCGCTCGCCTTCGCGCGGATCGAAAATCATTATTTCGTGCATCGCGGCTGGCTGGAGGAAGGCCAGCTCATCCGTGATGCGGGCCAGCTCCGCGACATTCCCGGCGTGATCGTTCAGGGTCGCTACGACATGGCCTGTCCCGCCGAGACCGCCTGGGCGCTGCACAAGGCATGGCCTGAAGCGCGGTTTGAGATGATCGAGGGCGCTGGGCACGCCTATAATGAACCCGGCATCCTCGACGCCCTGATCCGCGCCACGGATCGTTTCGTAATCTGAAATTCAGATGGTGAAGGGGGATGGACGACCGTCGAGCATCAAAAGCTCAAGGCTCTCCCTTGGACTCCTGCATCCGCCGTTCGGCAAACCATTGTTCCAGCATCTTGGCGGTGCAGCCGGTAAAGCCGTTGCTCCCGATCGCAGAGCAGCTGCCGGGTAGATTCTGGCGCTGTACTTCTTCCATCGTCGCCACTTGGCTACCCCAACCCGGCCCACCGGACGGGGCGGGCTTTTCGCGCAATTTCTTCGGGATGCGGTAGCGTTCGGACTCAGGCTTGCGCGCGCAAACGACGATCTCGTCGCCGACGCCCTTGGGACAGGGGTCGTTCCCATAGACGACCAGGTTGAACACGCGCTGTGGCGGCTCGGCCTTGGCTGGGGCGAGTAAGGCTATGGGAACAAGCGCCGCCATGGCGAGGAAGGTATGAACCGGGAAGCGCACAGGTGATATCCTCTTTTCGCCCCTGTCCCACCGGCGGAGTGCCCAATTCCGCCAGCCTTACCCAGACGCCAAGCGTCCGGAGCAACCGTCACGGCTGCGTCGGTGCAGTCGGCTGCGGAGCGGCCTGCTGCGGCTGGCTGGCCTGCGCCTTTTCCTCCGCTACGGCTCGCGCTTCGATTGCCTTGCTATCCGCGTCGATTGTGGAAAGCCGCCGCGCCCGCTCTGCGGCTACCAAATCCTTCCAGCTGGCATTGTCCGCCGCCTGCCGTTCCGCCTTGGCAAGCCGGGCGAGTTGGTTGAAGCAACCAGTGAAGCCGCCGGGGCCAGTGGCCGAACAGCTTTCCGTGCCGGTACGGCCGACATATTCCATCGACCGCACGCGCTCGCCCCATGCCTGATTGCTCGGCTTGTTGGGATCGCCACGCAGCGGTTCAGGGATGCGGAAGCGTTCTTCCTCACCCTTGCGCGCGCATACGACGATGTCGGTGCCAGCGCTTTGCGGGCAGGCGTCATCGCCATAGACGATGACCAGATTGACGCGCTCAGATCCCGTCGTACCGGCAGCGGCGGTGGGGGCCTGCTCCTGCACGGGTCCGCTCTGCTGCTGCGCCATGGCGGGCGGGGTGCTCGCAGCCATCAGCAGCATGGCGGCTGTCGCGGTCTTCATCATCGTCCTTATCTCCTCAGATCCGCTTCGACAGCGCGATTGCAGCCCGGCATCCTAAACGAATGACGCCCGAAAGCAGTGGATAGGCAGGCGCCTGCTCCGCTCCACGGGCGATCGCGGTTTCGCGATGTTCGACTTCTTCCGCCTGAAAATCCGCGATGGTGGCGGCAAGTTCCGGATCATCATTCGCCAGTTCCGCCAACTGCTCGCCATAATGGCGGTCGATCTCCGTCTCGATAGCGGCGGTGCAGGCCATGGCGGCGCGTGGGCCGATCGCGGCGGTCACCGCTCCCAGCGCAAAGCCCGCGACGTTCCAGATCGGCTGCAATGCCGTCGGCCGCACGCCGCGCCGCGTGATCATCGCGTCGAATATCTTGCGATGCCGTTCTTCCTGCGCCGCCATGCCCGCGATGACGCGCGCGTCGGGGTGGCGATCGCCAAGGACGGCAAGCTGCCCGGCATAGATGCGCGTCGCGCCGAACTCGCCCGCCTGATCCACGCGCAGCATCGCCGCGCGATCATCGGCCGTCACTTTCCGACCGGGGCGGGGGAAGTCCCTGGGCGCGTTCATGCCTCTTTCCTCGACTTGATCAGCAAGGCCAAGATGGCGAGCGCGCTGGCTCCGGACAAGAGCCCGTTGAAGCCCGCGAGCGAAATGCCTAAGAGTGTCCAGGGCGCGACGTCGCAGCGGGTGATCGGGGTCGCCATGATCTGGTTCAATATGTCGGCCGGGTTGCCCGCCGTAGGAGAGGTGGAGCAGGCGGTCAGCCCCTGCCACCAGCCATATTCGACGCCCGCGTGGAACAGTCCTATTCCGCCGCTGATCCCGATCGCCAGTCCGGCTAGCCCCGCGAACAGCGCACTGACGCAAGGCCGTTTTTTCACGGCATAGGCGATCAGCGCGAGCGGGATCGCCGCCATATGCGGATAGCGTTGCCACCAGCACATCTCGCACGGATGCAGACCGCCTATATATTGCGAAGCGTAGGCGCCGCCCAGCAGCAAAAGCGGCGTGACGAGGGCGATAGCGCGGGCGAGAGGCAAGTTCTTCATGATGCCCGCTTAAACGGCCCCGAACCTTTCGTCATGCTGAACTTGCGTCAGCGGCCGAACTTACGCTGGGTCTTGCCGTACCGCAGCTTGCGCGTGCCCGGCTTGCCTTCGGTCGCCCGCCCACGCGGCGCCGCGACCTGTTCGTTGGCGGGCAGGCCCAGCTCCTCCGCTTCCAGCTTGCGGATTTCGTCGCGGATGCGGCCTGCCTCCTCGAATTCGAGGTCGGCTGCGGCTGCGCGCATCTTCTTTTCCAGATCCTCGATATAGGCGCGGAGGTTATGGCCGACGAGGTGCGGGCGGTCGTCCAGCCCAGTATCGACCGTGACCTGATCCTTGCTCGCGACATGGGCGATGATGTCGCCGATGTTACGCTTGATCGTGGTCGGCGTGATGCCATGTTCCAGATTATAGGCCTGCTGTTTCTCGCGGCGGCGGCTGGTCTCGTTGAGCGCGCGCTCCATGCTGCCGGTGATGCGATCGGCATAGAGGATGACCCGTCCTTCCACGTTGCGCGCGGCGCGGCCGATGGTCTGGATCAGCGATGTTTCCGATCGCAGGAAGCCTTCCTTGTCCGCGTCGAGGATCGCGACCAGGCCACATTCCGGAATATCCAGCCCTTCGCGTAGCAGGTTGATGCCGATCAGCACGTCGTAGACGCCCAGCCGCAGGTCGCGGATAAGCTCGATGCGCTCCAGCGTCTCCACGTCGCTGTGCATGTAGCGGACCTTGATCCCCGCCTCATGCATGAACTCGGTCAAATCCTCCGCCATGCGCTTGGTGAGCGTGGTGACGAGGGTGCGATAGCCCTGCGCCGCGACCTTGCGGCATTCGTTGATCAGGTCGTCCACCTGATCCTCCACCGGCTTGATCTCGACCGGCGGGTCGATGAGGCCGGTGGGGCGGATGACCTGTTCGGAAAAAACGCCGCCGGTCTGCTCCATTTCCCACGGCCCCGGCGTCGCGGACACGCTGACCGTCTGCGGCCGCATCGCGTCCCACTCGTTGAAGCGCAGCGGCCGGTTGTCGATGCAGCTCGGCAGGCGGAAGCCATATTCGGCGAGCGTGATCTTGCGCCGATGGTCGCCCCGCGCCATCGCGCCAATTTGCGGCACGGTCTGGTGGCTTTCGTCCACGAACAGCAGGGCGTTTTCGGGGAGATATTCGAACAGGGTGGGCGGCGGCTCGCCGGGCAGGCGGCCGGTCAGGAAGCGGGAGTAATTCTCGATTCCGGCGCATGAACCCGTCGCCGCAATCATCTCCAGATCGAAGTTCGTGCGCTGCTCCAGCCGCTGCGCTTCCAGCAGCTTGCCCTCTGCCTGTAGCTCTTTCAGCCGCTCGGTCAGCTCGAAACGGATCGCCTCCATTGCCTGCTTGAGCGTCGGTCCCGGCGTGACATGGTGGCTGTTGGGGAAGACCTTCACATAGTCGAGGTTCGCGATCTTCTTGCCCGTCAGCGGATCGAATTCGACAATCTCCTCGATCTCATTGCCAAAGAAGCTGACGCGCCAGGCGGTGTCCTCATAGTGGGACGGGAAAATCTCCAGATTATCCCCTTTCACCCGGAAATTGCCGCGCGCGAAGGCGGCATCGTTGCGCTTGTACTGGAGCGCGACCAGCTTGCGTATGATCTCCCGCTGATCCTCGATCCCGCCCTTCTTCATCGAGAAGGTCATGGCCGAATAAGTTTCGACCGATCCGATGCCATAGAGGCAGGACACGGACGCGACGATGATCACATCGTCGCGCTCCAGCAGCGCGCGGGTGGCGGAGTGGCGCATCCGGTCGATCGCCTCGTTAACGCTCGACTCCTTTTCGATATAGGTGTCGGATCGCGCCACATAGGCTTCGGGCTGATAATAGTCATAATAGCTGACGAAATATTCGACCGCGTTCTCCGGGAAGAAGCTCTTGAACTCCCCGTAAAGCTGCGCGGCGAGAATCTTGTTGGGAGCAAGGATGAGCGCGGGCCGCTGCATCGCCTCGATCACCTTGGCCATGGTGAAGGTCTTGCCAGAGCCGGTGACGCCCAGCAGCACCTGATCCTTCTCACCTGCCTTTGCCTGTTCCACCAGTTCGGCGATGGCGGTGGGCTGGTCGCCCGAGGGTTCATAATCGGAAACCAGCTTGAACGGCCTGCCGCCCTCGCTCTTTTCCGGGCGGGCGGGTCGGTGGGGAACGAAGCCTTCGCCGGTCTCGGGCTCGTCCAGCGTGGTGCGAATCTGAATGGACATGTGGGCCAATATGGGCATGGTCCCGCACCACAGCAATGTGGGGCAGGCATCCCACATGACGATAGCGGAGGACCCGATGCGCAAGGCCATTTTCCTGTTCACCACGCTGGCCATGTTGCAGGCATGCGCGACGACGACCGGCGGGGCTGGATCGGCGCAGACGCCGCCATCGGTCATGCAGGGACCAAAAGCGCGCACCGCCAGCTATCTGGGCGGCGGCGCGCTGCCTGACGGGCTTCTGCTTTCGCCGCCGCCTCCCGCGGCAGGATCGGCGGCCGAAGCGCGCGACAAGGAAGGGGCGGCAGCCGCGCTGGCCTTGCGCGGCAGCGCGCGATGGGATCTTGCCAAGGCGGACGCGGACCTGCGCCCGGCCCACGCCGCTGCCGCTTTTTCCTGCTCGGCTGGGTTGACGATTGATCAGGCGCATACGCCTGCGCTTGTCCGCCTTTTGTCCCGGGCGATGGGCGATCTTGGCGGCTCTACCGGCGAGGTGAAGAAGCGGTACATGCGGCCCCGTCCGTTCATGGAGAATGGTCAGCCGATGTGCACGCCGGATTGGGACAAGGTTTTGCGCCGCGATGGCTCCTATCCGTCCGGCCATAGCGCGATCGGCTATGGCTTCGGCCTCATCCTCGCCGAAGTCATGCCTGACAGGGCCGCGAAGCTGGTGGCGCGCGGGCGGGCAATGGGGGACAGCCGCCGCATCTGCAATGTGCATTGGCTGAGCGATATCGAGGAAGGGCGCGTCATCGCCTCAGCGAGCGTGATGCGCCTCAATGCCGACCCCGCATTTGCCGCCGATCTTGCCGCCGCGCGCAAGGAAGTCGCCGCGTTGCGCGGCAAACCTTCGGAAACCGCCCTCGATTGCGCGCAGGAAGCTGCGGCACTGGCCCAATAGCCCGCAGGATCATTTTTCATTCTATGCCTGTCCTGATATGCTGATGGTTAGACAGGCCGGGTCATTCCGGCATTAACGGGGGAAGATCATGCTTAAAGCCTTGGCCGTCTTTATTCCTGCCACGCTGTTGCTCGCCAGCTGCGGCGACAAGCTTTCCGGCGAACCGCAAACGCGCGAGGAAGTGAAAGCGCAAGTCGAAAAGGTGCAGCTGAAGCCCGGCCAGTGGGAAGGCGCCTATACGCTCGAGGATATCGACATGCCGAACATGCCCGGCGGTGGCGATCAGATGAAAGAGCAAATGAAGAACATGATGAGCCGCACCTCGATCAAATATTGCGTCTCTCCCGAAGAAGCGGCGAACCCCAGCGGCAAGATGTTCTCGGGTCAGGAAAACAAGGATTGCACGTACAAGGGCTTCGACGTCAGCGGCGGGTCGGTGAAGGGTGAGATCGCCTGCAAGTCGGAAAATGGCACGATGAATGCCGTCATGTCCGGCGACTACGCGCCGGAAAGCTATGAAATGCACATGGACATGAAGATGAGCGGTGCGCCCAATGGCATGAACATGAGCATGAAGGCGAAGACCACGGGCAAATGGATCGCCGCGGAATGCGTCGCATCCTGATATGATGGAGGGCGCGGAGGGCTTTTGCTGGCTCTGCGCGCGTCCTTTAAGCAAACGGGTTGAATGGCATCATCCGGTGCCGAAAAGCCGGGGCGGGCGCGAAAGGGTGCCCGTCCATCCAATCTGCCATCGCGCCATCCACGCGCAGCTCAGCAATGTGGAGCTTGCCCGAACGCGGGGCGATCCCGCCGCCCTTCGCACGCATCCCGGTATCGCCCGCTTTCTCGGCTGGGTCGCGGCCAAGCCGCCCGACTTCCACGCGCCGACCTACAGGAAACGCTAGCGTCGCTTTTTTCTCTTGCGCTTCTCCGCGCGCCAAGCGAGCCTCCGCCTGTTCCGTAAGAGAACAGGGGAAGAGGATATGCGAAAGACGATATTGGCGGCGTTGCCGCTGACGATGACGCTTGGCTTGGCCGGATGCGGCAATGAGGCGCCTGCACCCGAAGCGGTCGAAGCGCCGATCGTGATGAAGGGGGGCGAATGGACGATCACCCGCAAGACCACGGGCTACAACACGCCGACTGTCACGCCCGAACAATATCAGGTCGCGCTGAAGCAGGTTGATGAGGAAAAGCTGTGCATCGCCGTCGATGCCAAGGGGACACCCGATGCCGATGCTCTGGCAGGGGATGAGGGCAAGGACTGCACTTATAAGGACAAGCTGCTGCGCAAGGGGCGGTTGATCGCGACTTTGTCCTGCAAGTCCGGCGGAGCGACATCGGAAATCGTGCTGGAGGGCAATTACACCGCCGACACGCTGACGCTGGGCAGCACCATGACGAAGACGGCCGGGGGCAGCCCGGTATTGCGCACCACCCATGACGTGACTGGTAAACGCACCGGAGAGTGCAGCAAGGCTTGAGCAGCGTGTTTTAAGAAACCCTCTGCTGCCTGTCAGCGGAGGGACTCCTGTCCGGAATCTCCAGTGCTGGCGGCGGGATTCTGTGCCATTGTCGCGCCCGGCATCCATCAGAATGTCGGAGAGTCGAGACATGCTCTTTCATCTTTCGATTGCCGCGCATGATCCAAAGCATGTTGCGGAGGTTATCGCTGAAATGTGGCGCGGCGAGGCGCTGTATTTCCCGCCCGTGACGCCGGGCAGCTGGATCGCCATGGCTGGCGATGACCGGGGCACCGCCATAGAGGTCTATCCGATCGACACCGTCTTGCGCGAGGAGGAAGGTGATGCCGATAGCTTCGGGGAGCGGACTGGCGAAACGCGTTACACCGCGACACATGCCGCGCTGGCCACGCCCCTGTCCCGCGAAGAGATCATGGCAATCGCGCAGCGGGAAGGCTGGCCCGCCAAATATCGCAAGCGTGGCGGCGTGTTCGGCGTGATCGAATTGTGGATCGAAGGGCGGCAGATGATGGAGATGCTGACGGCCGAGATGCAGGCCGAATATCTGACGGCGATGACGACGGACAATTGGCGCGCGATGCTGGAAGCAGGGCCTCCCGCCTGACCTATTGCAATGCCCGGATGGCGCGTTGGTCGCATCGTTTTGGACTATGCGGCACGGCGGAATAGGCAGGCACCTGGATGGACTGGCCGATCCGCAACGGCGCAAAGCGCTGCCGCTTTATGCCTTCGCATTTCAGGAAAAGCTCCAGCATGCGGGGCGGTGTGTCCCATTTTTCATAAGACAGCCGGAATGTGCCCCAGTGGATGGGAATGGCGGTCGATGCCTTGAGCTTTTCGAACACCTCGACAGCGCGCTGCGGCCCGATATGCGAGTCCGCCTCCATCTGCCCCGGCCAGAAGCGGAAAGCACCGATCGGGATCATCGCGAGGCGGATCGGGCCGAACCGCGCCGCTTCGGTGGGCCATGCCATGTCGCCAGCCCCCGTGTCGCCCGCGAAGAAGATGTTGCCCGCGCGCGTTTCGATGAGGAAACTCGACCATAATGCGCGGTTGCGGTCAGTGCCCCACCGACTGCTCCAATGATGATTGCGCAGCACATGGACGCGATAGTCGGGGCAATGTTCGTAATTTTCGCACTGGATGACTGTTTGCGTCCCCAAATTTTTGAGGGCAGCCCCCGTCACGGACTGGCCCCAATCCAGCGCGATCGCCGGAATGCCATTGTCCTTCAGGATGCGATCATTGCCCAGACTGACGATGATCTTGGGCCGATCTCGTTCCCACAGCTTCTTGAGCGTGGGGATGTCCATATGGTCGTAATGATTGTGGCTGACGATGATGAGGTCGATCTTGGGCAGATCATCCATCCGGATGCCCGGCTGCGCGACCCGCTTTGGTCCTAGCGGTGGGAAGGGGCTCGCATAGTCGGACCAGGTGGGGTCGGTAAGGATATTGATCCCCGCCGCCTGCACCAGCACCGTGGCATGGCCGACCCATGTCGCCACCATGCCGCGCGGCGCGGCGAAGGCTGGCGGGCGCGTCGGCTTTACTGTGACCGTCAGCGGCCATTCGGGACGTTCGTCCTGACCCGTCAGCCAGCGGAGGAGAAAGCCCCGGCGGTTCGTCCCCGGAGGACCGGAAAACTCGATCTCGCCATCGGGATTGAAGAAGTGCTCGCCGTCATAATGGCCGCTGACCGGCCCGTCATAATAGATGCGGTCGAGAAAGGGCGGGATGATCGTGATCGCAAGGCACAAGGCAATTACGAGAAACAGCAGCCCGATGCCCGCTCCGCGAAAGACTTTTCCGATGATGCGGCCCATGCCGTCTCCTGCTTCGATCACGATGCAGGGTCATAGCCGCGATATAGCGCGGGACAAGAGTTGCTTATCCCTCGCCCTCTCAATGCCGCATATGCCGAAGCCAAGGCAGCAAGCGTCTTTGAAGATCCTGCACCTCGCTATCCTCTCCTTCCAGCAAAGGGATGGCATAGGTCTCAAGATCGTCCTTCAACAGGCTTACGCTCCGGCTGGGATGATGCAGATCAACCACTGCGCCATCGGGCATGTGCGTGGCTAGCGCGGCCATGCCGTCGCGGACGCTGGCGTAGGGGCCGTCCACTTCATAATCCTCCGCCAGCAGAAAATCGACCATCATGCCAGCCAGCAGCGGGTCATCCTCAACAATCAGGATGCGGCCGTTGGATCGTGCCATCACCCTTGCTCCAGCCCGAAATGGCTACGGTAGCGGTTGAAGCAGCGCTCGCCACAGCTAAGGCGCATCAACGCGCCTTCCGCGATTGCGACGGCGCGGCGAGGGTCCTCCGCCACCAGCGGCTTGATCGCCAGCTCGTTCCAGTCGCGACTATGCTTGACGTCCAGCACCGCATGCAGATCAAAATATCGTCGCTCCGACTGGCTTAGCCCAATTCGTCGCAAGGCGCGCGCGGTGTGCGCCGATCGGCCCGGCGCGGTCAGTTCGATCGCGCCCAACGCGCCGACGCTGTGCCAGGCATAGCAGCGCTGCGTCGCCATCGCAGTCATCGCGTTAGCCAGCGCCAGGCTTTCCCAGACAGTGGTCTCGATCGTCGGCTTCAGTTCCAACGTTGTGACCAACTGCGCCAGCATGGGGCCATGCATGCCCTTTTCCTGACCGCGCCCCATTTCGTCCCAATAGTTGCGCGCAAGTTCCAGCTTGGCGGAATCGGGCAGCTTTACCTGCGTCAGGGCGACGAGATCGTCAAAGCCAGCTTCACCGGCGGCTTCCTGCGTCAGGAACCAGCGGATTTCGTCCCGCGACGCATGGTCAGCGAGCCAGGGAAACAGCGCGTCATGCTGGCCGGGGCCAGTCTGCTCCAACGCCTCGAACCATTGGATGAAGCCTTTGGGATCGGTTGGAGCCTGCGCCGCGCGGTCGCGGACTAGGGCGCGTAACTCCTCCATGAAACCGTGCTCTAGCCGCAGCATGGCTTCATCCTGACGGAACCGGCTTTCCCAATCCTCCGGATAGGATGGCGCGAGACGTTGCCGGTTCCAATGACTGAGGCGTTCCTGAAAACTTTGTTGAAGAAATTGCGATGCGCACTCGGGTGCGACGAAACGGGTAGCCACGGAAAATACTCTCCTGATTGTACCCCTGTTCAATTCGGGGGAGAGCGTGGCGTTCCCTTCAAAATGCCTAACAGGGATCAGTATGAGGGTGTTTACGTCGATAAATGCGGGTCGACCGGGATTTTGGCAGTTCCCTCAACCGCCAAGCAATTGATCGATCTCGGCCGGGCGCAGTTCCATCTGCAACTGATCACATGTGCATTGGCGCGGCGCCTTGTCCGGCCGCCAGCGCAGAAACCTTGTGCCATGGCGAAAGCGCCCGCCGGTCACCTGATCGTAGATCACTTCCACAACCAGTTCCGGAGCTAGAGGCTCCCAGACGCTTTCCTCGCCCTTGTTCCAGCGGCTTGGCCCACCCGGTGCCTTGCCGGTGAAGCCCGAGCCTCCCGCTATCGGCTCAAGGCGTTGTAGCAGGAGGGGACGCTCATCCGCTTTAAACCCGGAGGTGAAGCCCACATGGTTTAGCTTGCCCCCCTCATCATAGAGGCCCAGCAGCAAGGATGCGGCGCCGCGCCCATCAGCCGTGCGGCGGAAACCACCAACCACACAGTCCGCGCTGCGATAATTTTTCATCTTCATCATCGCGCGTTCGCCGGATCGATAGGGAAGGTCCAGTTGCTTGGCGATGATCCCGTCGAGCGCGCCGCCGCTGCCTTCCAGCCAGCCGTCGGCATCCTCGATCCGCTCACTGGCAGGGGACAGAAGCAGCATCTCGGTCCCATTCTTCGCGTGAAAGCGCTTCAGCGCCTTTCGCCGTTCCCGCAACGGCGCGTCCATGAGGTCGCTCTTGCCCAGGGCGAGACAGTCGAACAGCATAAGCTGCGCCGGGGTTTCGCGGGACAGGCGCGCTATCCTGCTCTCCGCCGGGTGCAGCCGCTGCTGCAACGCATCGAAGGACGGCACGCCGTTCAGCGGCAGGATCAACTCGCCGTCCAGCACATAGCGGCGCTCGGTCGTCGCGAGCAGTGCATCGATGATCTCCGGAAAGAAACGCGCCAATGACTTGCCGGATTTGGATCGGATGTCGGCTCGCGCTCCATCGCGGCCCACGACCGCACGAAAGCCATCCCATTTGGGCTCATATAGCCATCCCGGCGGGGTGGGCAGTTCGGACACGAGCCGCGCCTCCATCGGCAGCGGCAAGGCCAATCCCTTGGGGTCGGCCTGCGTCATGGCTCGGCTCCACCCAAGTCGAGCGTGATGACGACCGGCGCATGATCGCTGGTCTTTTCCCAGGCGCGAGGCCGGGTATCGACCTCCGCGCTGACCAGCCTTGCGGCGGCAACCGGGTTCAGCAGCGCATGATCGATCCGCAGACCGGCATTGCGCTCAAAGGCGCCACGCCAATATTTCCAGAAGCTATAGATCACCTCATCGGGGTGTAGCTGCCGTATTGCGTCTCTCCATCCCTGATCGAGGAGGCGCTGGTAGGCGGCGCGAACCTCCGGCGCGAACAGGGCATCGTCGCGCCACCGGTCGGGCGCATACACGTCAAGGTCGGTCGGCATCACATTATAGTCGCCCGCGACGATCACCGGCGCGTCCACGTCGATGAGCGAGGCCATATGCGCGTGCAGCCGTTCGAACCAGCGGAGCTTGAAGTCGAACTTGGGGCCGGGACGGGGGTTGCCATTGGGAAGGTACAGGCAGGCTATGAGGACCCCGTTCACCGCCGCTTCGATATAGCGGCTCTGCACATCATTAGGATCGCCGGGCAATCCGCGCCGGGTTTCATGGATGGCGCCAACCCGGCTCAGGATCGCGACGCCATTCCACCGGCTCTGCCCGTGCCAGACTGCATCATATCCCGCGTCCCGGATGGCGTGCTCAGGAAAATTCTCCTGCGGTGCTTTCAACTCCTGCAAGCATATAATGTCGGGCTCAGCTTGCTCCAGCCACCGCAGCAGCACCGGGAGGCGCCCGTTCACGCCATTCACATTATAGGTCGCGATCCTCATGTCTTTCACAAGACGTTTCGCGTCCCGATTGGTTCGAGGGATTGCAGAAGCCCGCACAAATCAAAAGGCCGCCCGGCTGGTTCCGGACGGCCTTTCCATTGTCAGCCGATTGGACGCGCTCAGAAGAGGCGGACCCCCGCGGCGGAGGTCAGGCTCTTCGTATTTGCCGTGATCGGCATATGACAATGAGACATCAGACCACCTCCTTTCCGTTGTTGACGATGATCGGGATATGGGTGTGTGTTTGGGGAGAACAAGGGTTAGGCGCGTGCCATTTCAGCGCCCTTGGCGGTCAGCGAGCGAAAGGTGATCGACCAGCGGGGTACGTCCATGCCCGCGATGCTATGCTCCCATTCATGCCGTGCTTCGCCGGACAGATGATAGATGGATCGAGCGGTAACAGGAACGGACAGGCGGTCGAATCCCTTCGCCGTGCGTCTGCGAAAGCGCAATGTCGTGGGACTGCCCAATGAAATCCCGATAACATGTTCGAAGACCGGCCGGTCCCTGTGCCAGCCTATGCCAGCGCCGGGATCGTATCGGATCAACAATGCCTGCACCAGGTCGGCATCTGCCACGTCGGCAAACCCGGCGGCGCGCGCCTTGATTGGTTGAAGCCATGACGGAATAGGGTCGCTTGGGCCAAAGCGGCCATTGTCAAAATCATAAGTCCACCCGAGCGATAGTGTCAGCCGCTTTCCGATCCATCCTTGAAAACGAAATGGCGACAGGGGCAGCGCGTCCATCTTCATGATGAGCATCGCTTCCTCATCGCGGGTCAGCATATCCTCGCGATAATCCAGTCCGGGGATCAGCGGCGCGTCGAACAGGCCCGGCTGCGTCATTTTCTCTGCCGTGCGAGACGTCGCCGATTGCGGCCAACGGCTTTGCGATAATGGGCGACCGAACCGCGCATCGCGGCATCGGGGCTGGTGCCCAGATCGCCGGTCATCGCCCTCCATTGCAGCACGCCTATCGCTTCGATCTTTTCCGCGATCATGAGATGCGCTTCCCGCGCTGCGGCCGGGCTGCCTGCCAGCAGCCTGGGTATCCGGAGGCCGATCACCGTCCAGGCTTCCAGCCCCAATCGCCAGCTGTCCATGAAAAGGCTGAACGGATTCGTTTTCTGCATGACGGGACGCTGTAGTTATTGCGCGAGGAAGCTCAGCAGATCGGCGTTCAACCGATCCGGCGCGGTAGCGAACAGGCCATGCGGTTCGCCATCATATTCGATTAGCTGCGCCCCCGGGATCGCGGCGGCCGCTGCTCGCCCGGTCGGATCGATCGGCACCGTCTTGTCGCTCGTCCCATGGATGATGAGCGTCGGGACGGTGAACGCGCCCAGGTCGGGCCGGAAATCGGTTCGGCCAAAGGCGTGGATGCAATCGATCGTAGCCTTGGGGCTGGCCATGATTGCCAGCATGAACGTCCAGTCGAGCAAGGCGCTGCTGACAGGTTTGGAAACAAGGCCGATGCCGTAGAAGGTTTTGGCGAAGGTTTGCAGGAAAGCGAAACGGTCTTCGCGCACCTGCGCCTGCATCTGGTCCAGTGCCGATTCATCGACACCGTCGGGATTACTATCATCCTTCAGAAGATACGGCACGACAGAGCTGATAAGCGTTACCCTGTCCACCTTTGCCGAACCATGGCGCGACAGGTATCGCGCGATTTCGCCGCCTCCCATGGAAAATCCGACGAGGGAGACTTTGGGCGCGCCCACCCTATCAATGACGGCGGCGAGATCGTCCGCGAAAACGTCATAATTATAGCCATCGGCGGGATGACCCGATTGCCCGAAACCGCGACGATCATAGGTGATTACGCGATAGCCCGACTCCAGCAGTGCAAGCGTCTGATATTCCCACATGTCGCCGGTCAGGGGCCAGCCGTGGATCAGGATTACCGGGTGGCCCGACCCCATGTCCTTCACATGGATGACATGACCTTCGCGGGTTTCGATATGCATGGGAGCCACTCCTGATAGGGGAGTGAGGGCAACCGGTGGCGCGGCGCATCGTTCCCTTCCCTTCCATTTCCTCGTCTTCGTCTTGCGGGAACAAAGCCCATTCACTCCGGTTAACAACATCTGGCGGCGGGCGTCATAAGCGGCCTTAAAAACAGGCCAAGGAGATGTCATGGTGACGCTCACTCCGCTGGAAATCGGCCTTGGGCTGGTGGTCCTTGTTCTGCTGGCCGGGTTAGCCGTGCTGATCATGCGCAACCGGCAGCATGCCAATCTGCGATCGAAATTCGGGTCTGAATATGACCGCACTGTCGAGGAGGCGGGCAGCTCCCGTAAGGCGGAAGCAGAATTGCAGGAACGGGAAAAGCGCGTGGCCAGCTTTTCGCTGCGCCGCCTTTCCCCGCAGCAAACCGACATGTTCACCGATGGCTGGATGAAGGTCCAGAACCAGTTCGTTGATGATCCTCAAGGTGCGGTGTCACGCGCTGACGTGCTGCTTACCGAGGTGATGGAGGCGCGCGGCTATCCCATCGTCGATTTCGACAGGCGTTCAGCCGACTTGTCCGTTTATCACCCGGAAGTCGTGCAGAATTATCGCTCGGCCCATGACATCGCCATACGTCACGCACGCGGAGAGGCCGATACCGAGGATCTGCGTCAGGCGATGATCCATTATCGCGCGCTTTTTGAAGAACTGGTGCACGAACCTGGCGAACCTGACGGCATGTCCCACATGACGCGGCCCAGCCGCTTTGGCGACACGGATTATGGCCGCCGGGACCTTCATTGAGGTTAGACGAAATTGGCCGCCGCAGCTTCCTCATGAAAGCTGCGGCGGCCTTTGTGTTCAGGCGGTGGCGGTCAGTGCCGATCGTTGAAGGTCGAACCTGTCAGCGTCCATCACCTTGACCCATGCGGCGATGAAGTCATCGACGAACTTGCGCCCTGCATCGGCCGACGCATAGACTTCCGACAAAGCGCGAAGCTGCGAGTTCGATCCAAAGATCAGATCGACGCGCGTGCCCGTCCACTTCTGCTCGCCGGAATCGCGGCAGCTGCCGACGAACACATCGCCCTTATCGCTTTCCGCCTTCCACGCCGTACCCATGTCGAGCAGGTTAACGAAGAAGTCGTTGGTCAGCTGGCCCGGTCGATCAGTGAATACGCCATGCTTCGATCCGCCATGATTGACGCCCAGCACCCGCAGGCCGCCCACCAGCACCGTCATCTGAGGCGCGCTGAGCCGCAGCAGGTTGGCGCGGTCGATCAGTAGTTCCTCCACGGGTACGCGATAGCTGACCGGCAGATAATTGCGGAACCCGTCCACCTTCGGCTCCAGCACGGCAAAGCCTTCGACATCGGTCTGCTCCTGCGACGCGTCGGTGCGGCCCGGCGTGAAGGGCACGGTCACATCATACCCCGCATCCTTCGCCGCCTTTTCGATGCCGACAGAGCCGCCCAGAATGATGAGGTCGGCGATGCTGACCTTCTTGCCGCCGGAAGCTGCGCCCTCGAACTTGGCCTTGACACCCTCCATCACACCCAGCACGCGGGCCAGCTGATCAGGCTGGTTGACCTCCCAATCCTTTTGCGGGGCAAGGCGGATGCGTCCGCCATTGGCGCCGCCACGCTTGTCCGATCCCCGGAAAGTGGATGCCGAAGCCCATGCGGTCTGCACCAGTTCCGATACGGTCAGCCCGGACGACGCGATCTCCTGCTTGAGCGCGGCCACGTCTGCCTGCTCGATCAGGGCATAGTCCGCCGCTGGGATCGGGTCCTGCCAGATCAAATCCTCCGCAGGAACATCGCTCCCGAGGTAGCGGCTCTTGGGTCCCATATCGCGATGGCACAGCTTGAACCAGGCGCGTGCGAAGGCGTCGGCGAACGCGTCCGGGTCATTGCGGAAGCGATCGGCGATCTTGCGATATTCGGGGTCCATCTTGAACGCCATGTCCGCCGTGGTCATCATCGTCGGCAGCCGCCTGTCGGGGCTATGCGCGCCCGGCGCCATGTCCTCCGGCTTCTGGTTGATGGGCTGCCACTGATGCGCGCCCGCCGGACTCTTCACCAGCTCATAGTCATAATCGAGCAGCATGTGGAAGAAGCTCATGTCCCACTGGATCGGGGTTGGCGTCCACGCCCCCTCGATGCCGCTGGTGATCGTGTGATCGCCGACGCCGCTTTCATGACCGCTCTGCCAGCCAAGGCCCTGCTGCGCGATGTCCGCGCCTTCGGGCTCCGCGCCGATCTTCGAAGCATCGCCTGCGCCATGCGCCTTGCCGAAGGTGTGGCCGCCAGCGGTCAGCGCCAGCGTCTCTTCGTCATTCATGCCCATGCGCGCAAAGGTTTCGCGAATGTCCCGCGCGGACAGCAACGGATCGGGATTGCCGCCCGGTCCTTCCGGATTAACGTAGATCAGGCCCATCTGGATCGCCGCGAGAGGGTTTTCCAGCGCCATTTCCTTGTCGGGCTGGATGCGGGTCTGGTTGTCGGGATGACCGACCCACTGTTCTTCCGTGCCCCAGTAGATATCCTTCTCCGGTTCCCACACATCTTCACGTCCGCCGCCGAAGCCGAAGACGGGACCGCCCATCGATTCAATGGCGACGTTGCCGGTCAGGATCATCAGGTCGGCCCAAGACAGCTTGCGGCCATATTTCTGCTTGATCGGCCACAGCAGGCGGCGCGCCTTGTCGAGATTGGCATTGTCCGGCCAGCTGTTGAGCGGCGCGAAACGCTGTCCGCCCGACGAAGCACCGCCGCGTCCGTCGCCGGTGCGATAGGTGCCAGCGCTATGCCAGGCCATGCGGATGAAGAAGGGGCCGTAATGCCCATAATCAGCGGGCCACCATGGCTGGCTGTCGGTCATCAGCGCGTGGAGGTCCTTCTTGACCGCTTCCAGGTCGAGCGACGCGAACTCCTTCGCATAGTCGAAGGACTCACCCATCGGATTGGCGTGCGCGCCATCTTGATGAAGGATTTCGAGGGATAATTGATTCGGCCACCAGTCGCGGTTGGTGCGCCCCAGCAGTGACCGCAGCGCAGCTGGTTCCTTCATTGGGCAGCCCAGCGGGCTTTCACCAGTTTTCGCGTCCATGATTTTGGCTCCTTTTGAATTCAGAGGGGCAGGCTAAACTTGGCCTGCCAGCTAAGGAAGCGATTAAGATCGGTCATGATGATCGATAAAAGCGATTATTGAAGGGTCGTCAGCACGGCTCCCACGGCAAGGATAAGCTGCTTTTTGGTTCCGCTCCATTACGCTTTGGTGTAATCTGCCGCTGTTGGCCATGAGGCGTCCCTCATGCCGAGACGATGCGCTGCGCAGGCTAACAAGCCGCCCCCGTCACCTGTCCCGACTGAGGATGAAGGTTGAGCGTCCGTCATGGTGACTTCGTGAAGGGAGAGCGACCATGGCGATTACGCATCCAGCTGATCTGGCTTCCAATCGGGACGATTATGAAATCCGCAAGATCGGCTTTGATGATCTGCGTATCTCGTTGCGGCAGGGCTGGGAAGATTTTCAGGCCAAGCGCGGCGATCTGGTGTTCATTGGGCTGATCTATCCTGTGGTCGTGCTGTTCGCCATTTTGGTCGCCAGCCGCGTGTCGATCCTGCCGCTGCTGTTTCCGCTGCTCGCGGGTTCCGTCCTGTTCAGTCCTGCCTTGGCCAGCGGCTTTTATGAACTCGCACGGCGCCGGGAACATGGACTGGATTCCCGCTGGCGCCATTTCCTGGACGTGGTCCGGGGGCCGTCGGCGCCGTCGCTGTTCGATCTGACCAGCATTACGGCCTTGCTGTTCCTAGGATGGCTGGCCGCCGCCTGGTTTATCTATAATGCGACCGTGGGCCGGTTTGGACCTGAAGTCGTTTCATCCTTTGGGGCCTTTGTGAACGCGGTGTTCGGAACCGCCGAAGGTTGGCAGATGATCATCGTCGGCAATCTTGTCGGCCTGTGTTTCGCCATCATCACGCTGGCGGTCAGCGTGGTGTCCTTCCCGATGATCATCGATAAAAAGGTCAGTTGGGGCAACGCGCTGCGGACATCGGTTCGGGTGGCCCGCACCAGTCCCGTGACCGTAGCGGCCTGGGGGCTGATCGTGGTCGGGCTGTTGATCCTTGGCGCGTTGCCGGGGCTCGTCGGGCTTGCCGTCGTGCTGCCGCTGCTGGGATATTCGACCTGGCATCTTTACACGCGCGCGGTCGTGCGCTGAGGTTGCGCTGACGACACCTGCTCCATTTTTCGGGAGCGGGTGTCGGGCAGGTCATTGACCGGCTTGCGCGGCCGGTTTCGGCAGGGGTGGCGCTCCGCCTCCCAACGTCGCCAGATATTTGATGACAGCCGCCCGATCTTCCGGACGGCGAAGCCCTGCAAAGCTCATCTTCGTTCCCGGCACATTCCGCATCGGCGAGGCGAGGAACGCGAATAGCTGGTCGTAGGTCCAACTGCCCCCATGCGCTTTCATCGCAGGGGAATAGGCAAAACCTGCATGGCTACCGACCGGTCGCCCTACCACGCCCCACAGATTAGGCCCGATGCGGTTCGGTCCTCCCTGGCCAAAGTCGTGGCAACTGGCGCAGAGCTGCGTCTTCGCCTTGCCAGCATTCGCGTCCGCGCTGGCGAGCAATGTGCCAAGATCGACTGGCGCCGCCGCAGGAGCCGCGCCAGCGCCGGACGATGGCGCAGGTGCTTTGCCCCGCATATCCCGATGATAGGCGATCAGCCGGTTGCCTTCGCCTGGGTCGCCAAGGCTGGACGGCCAGTCCCGCTGCACCGACGCCATGTCCACGCGCGGCGGCATGTCGTCGGCGGGCTTGTAGGCAAGCGAGCCTGCATCGGCATCTGGATAAAGCCGCCCGGCAAACCAGTTGAAGCTCCACAGCGCGCCCGTGGCCCCCACGACGCACAGCCCCGTCACCAGCCAGCGCATCCGGTTCATGGCTTCATCCTCCCCCACCCATGAAGATCGCGCGCGTCCAGTACGCATAATCCGCCTCGATCGTCATGATCCGTACCAGCACCAGCAGCAGCAGCGGCGGCACGAGGATCGCGTAGATCAGCGACAGCCTTTCCCAGGCGAGATGCATGAAGATGGACAGGATCAGCCCGGCCTTGAGCAGCATGAACAGAATGATGAGCATCCAGCGCACGATCCCCTGCACATGCATATAATCGACCATGTAGGACATGGCGCTTAGCACGAAGAGATAGCCCCAGACCTTCAGGTAGAGGCTGATCGGATGATGCTGCCCGTCATGGACGATGGAGCTGTCGCTGCTGGCTATCTCATGCTTCATGGACATCACCACAGGTAGAAGAAGGCGAAGATAAAGACCCAGACGAGGTCGACGAAATGCCAATAAAGTCCGGCGATCTCCACCGGGCTATAGTCGCCCGTTCTGTCATAATGCCCGCGCGCCACCTTGGAGGCGATGATCAGCAGCAGGATGACGCCGCAGGTCACATGCAGACCGTGAAAGCCGGTGATCATGAAGAAGCTTGCGCCAAATTGCGGTGCGCCCATCGGATTGCTCCAGGGGCGCACGCCTTCCTCGAAGATCAGCTTGCTCCATTCGAACGCCTGCATGGACAGGAAAGTCAGGCCGAACAGCGCCGTCACCAGCATAAGGATAGCTGTCTTTCGCCGGTCGCGCCGGTAGCCGAAATTGACCGCCATCGCCATGGTGCCGCTGGAACTGATAAGCGCAAAGGTCATGATCGCGATCAGGACCAGCGGAATGTCTTGCCCGCCTATATTGAGCGCGAAGACTTCCGCTGTATTGGGCCATGGCTCCACGGCCGAGGCCCGCATCGTCATGTAACCTGTCAGGAAACAGGAAAATATGAATGTGTCCGACAGCAGGAAAATCCACATCATCGCCTTGCCCCAATGGGTGTGGCGAAAGACTTCCTGATCGCCCGACCAGTCGGCGACAATCTCCCGCAGGGCGGGAGTGATAATCTCCTTGTCTCTTCCGTCGGGCACCGTGTGAGCCATGGTGATGGACCTCATGTCGATACGAGCAGGGCGGCAATCAAAATCCAGATGAAGAGCAGGAAATGCCAGTAGACTGCGCAAAGGCGGATATGGCCGGGGTTTCGCTCCGCCAGCACCCAGGCGGCGGCTACCAGGCCTCCGACGATGTGAAGACCGTGAAGCGCCGTCAGCAGATAGAAGAAGGCGTTGGCCGGATTGGATGACAGATAATAGCCTTGCGCAAGATAGTGCCGCCACAGCAGCCATTGACCGAAGAGGAATGCCAGGCCGAGCGCAGCACCCACGAGGGAAGCGCTTGCCGCCCGTCCAGCCGCGTCGGATCGGCGCGCCAACTCCCACGCGATACTGCTTGCCACCAATATCCCGCTGTTGATCCAGAGCAGCGGCGGATCGGGCATGGCGACCCAGTCGTCCGCATGCCCCATGGCGGCGTGCAGCCCCATACGCATGAAATAGGCCGCGCCGAGCAGTGAGAACATGACCATTGCGACGGCGAAATAGACGCGGAGCCCCACGCTCCCGGCGGACGGGCGGCTCCCGGATGGAGACGCCGGGTCACGATCGCTCGCCGGTTCCCAGCTTCTTTCCGCAAGGCGCGAAAGGATCGTCATGAGCGCGGTTCCGTCTGGGGAATGAAGTCGCGCGGTGCGCCGGGCACACTATAGTCATAGGGCCAGCGATACACGGTGGGCAGCGTCGGTCCCCAATTGCCATGCGCTGGCGGCGTCTGCGGCGTCTGCCATTCCAGGCTCGCCGCGCCCCACGGGTTCGGGTCCGCGCGCGGTCCCCAAAACCGGCTCCAGATCATGTTGAAGAAGAACAGTCCCTGCGCCGCAAAGACGATCAGCGCCGCAATGCTGATCCATTCATTGGCTAGGTGCACCGACGGCGGGATGAACCCGGTTTCGCCCAGAGCATAATAACGACGCGGCACGCCCAATATGCCCAGATAATGCATCGGCAGGAAAATCGCGTAGACACCCAGGAAAGTGATCCAGAAGTGGAGCTTGCCCAAGGTCTCGTTCCACATTCGCCCAAAGATCTTGGGATACCAGTGATAGATCGCGCCGAAGATCACCAGTACCGGCGACACGCCCATGACCATGTGGAAGTGCGCGACGACGAAGAAGGTATCGGACAACGGCACGTCGACGCTGACATTGCCCAGGAACAGTCCCGACAATCCGCCATGAATGAAGGTGAAGATGAAGGCGATGGCGAACAGCATCGGCACCCGCAGATGAATGTCGCCGCGCCACAGGGTCAGCAGCCAGTTATAGACTTTGATCGCGGTAGGGATCGCGATGATCAGCGTCGATGTTGCAAAGAAGAACCCGAAATACGGGTTCATCCCGCTTACATACATATGGTGCGCCCAAACGAGAAAGCTCAAGGCGCCGATGATGACGATCGCCCACACCATCATGCGATAGCCGAAGATGTTGCGCCGGGCGTGGACGCTGATCAGGTCCGATACGATGCCAAAGGCGGGCAGGGCGACGATATAGACTTCGGGATGGCCGAAGAACCAGAAGAGATGCTGGAAGAGGAGGGGGCTTCCTCCCTCGGTCGGGGTGATCGCTCCCATCGACTGCATGGTCGGCATGAAGAAGCTGGTGCCCGCGAAATGATCGAACAACATCATGATCGCCGCGACGAACAGCGCTGGGAAAGCGAGCAGACCCATGATCGACGCGGTGAAGATGCCCCAGACCGATAGCGGCATCCGCATCAACGTCATGCCCTTCGTGCGCGCTTGCAGCACTGTCGTCACATAGTTGAGCCCGCCCATGGTGAAAGCGGCGACGAAGATGGCGAGGCTCACCAGCATGGTGGCGATGCCCCATTGGTGCCCGGGTGTTCCCGCGCTGATCGCCTGCGGGGGATAGAGCGTCCATCCCGCGCCCGTGGGGCCGCCCGGAACGAAAAAGCCCGCAACCAACACGATGACCGACAGCAGGTAGAGCCAGTAGCTCAGCATATTGACGAACGGGAACACCATGTCCCGCGCGCCGATCATCAGCGGGATGAGATAATTGCCAAAGCCCCCCAGCAGAAGCGCCGTCAGCAGATAGACAACCATTATCATGCCGTGCATCGACACGAACTGGAGGTAATTGTCCGGCTGGATCGCGGGGAAGGCGCCGGGAAAGCCGAGTTGCAGCCGCATGAGCGCGGACAGCACCAGCGCAACCAGTCCGATCGAGATGGCGGTCAGGCTATATTGGATGGCAATGACCTTGTGATCCTGGCTCCAGACATATCTGGTGACCCAACTGTGGGGATGATGCAGCGGCCGCAGGTCGTCAGCCAGGGTGGTAGCCATCAACTCTTGCTCCAGGACGCGGGGACGCTGCAGGCATTCGCCTTGATCAGCAGGATGGACATGGCGGCGGGCGGCGTTTCGGCCAGGATTTGCCCAAAGCTCGTCTGCTGCGCTTGCCAGGCGGTGAACGCCTTGGGCGACTCCACCACGACGCGCCCGCGCATCTCATGATGGCCCGTGCCGCACAGTTCGGCACAGAGGATGTCGAACGTGCCGACCTTGGTCGGGGTCATCCAGAAATAGGTGACGATGCCGGGCACCAGATCCATCTTTGCCCGGAACTCCGGCACATAAAAGTCGTGCAGCACATCCTTGGAACGCAGCACCATCTTGACCGGCTTGCCCAAAGGCAGATGCAGGTCGCCCGCCTCGACCAACAGATCGTCGCGTCCGAACGGGTCCAGCGGATCGAGGCCGAGCGCGTTGTCAGGCGTCACATATTTGACTGCTGCGGCACCCAGCACCCCATCGGGGCCGGGATAGCGGAAGGACCATTGCCACTGCTGCCCCACCGCCTCGATGACCGTGGCGTCCTGCGGCACGGAAACATAGCGGCCCCATGCGGCCAGACCCGGAGCCAGCATCCCGGCGATGCCGATCGCCGTCCAGAGCGTCAGCCCTTTCTCCAATGAGGCGTTTTCCGGTTCATAATGCGCCTTGTGCCCGGTGCGGTGCCGGTAGCGGACCAGCACCCAGGCCAGGAACAGATTGAGGATGATGAAGGCGGCCGCGCAAATCCAGAGCGTTACGTCCAGCGCGGAATCGATGGAGCCCCAATTTGAAGCGATCGGCGTTCGCCACCATGGGCTGAACAGGTGAAATGCGACCGAACCAAACACCAGCATGGCGATGGCGATCGCAATCGGCACAGGCTCTCTCCCATCAATGCAGGCGCGCCTCACAGCCATTGACCCGGCTTTTATCGAGTCGCCCCGGAAATAACCGTATTGGTAATCTATAGAAAAATCGCACCGGGTGAAAGTGGTTAGCCGTGATGCCGCTTTTCCGGACTGAAGACTGCCGCGCGCGGTGCGCGGAAGGGGGCAGGGCTGCGCCTCTTGCGTCACGCGATGCCCGAAGGGGTTAATCATTATTCCTGCGCTCTGCGACCGAAGATTGTTTGATCGGACCTGGCAAAAGCGGGAGGGTCGGCGGCCAATGAGGTCAGAATGCCGCTGTGGAGGATCTATTCATGCTATCGCAATCGGGAACGCTGAACGCGCCCCTGCTCGAGGCAATGTCTGACCGGCCGATGGATGGGGGCTCCCGGCCCTCCAGCCTGTCGGCCCGCCAGGTCATCAAGATCATCCGGCGGCACGAACTGTTGCTCGGCGCGATCGTGTTCTTCGCGGTCCTTATCGTGCTGGTGGTTCAGTTGACCTCGACGCCCATCTATCAGGCGACGGCGACGGTGCAGGTCGAACTGAATGACGACAGCGGATCGCCCGACATGGCCGCGCGTAACCAGCAGCGCGTCGCCAACGAAGCGGGCATCTACCGGTCCCGTTCCCTTGCCGAACGCGTGGTGCAGGATTTGAAGCTCGCGTCCGATCCGCGCTTCGTCGAAACGCCGCTTCCCGCCAACGCCGTCGTCGATAACGGCCGCCTGTCCCGCCTTGCTAGCAGGCTGATATCCAGCACATCGATTTCAAGCTCCAAGGATTCCGACTTCATCGACATCACCGTGCGATCCGAGTCGGCTGACCTGGCGTCGGAAATCGCCAATCAATATCCCGCCAGCCTTGCCGCCTACCGATCCGTCATGTGGGACGACCGGCAGAGCAAAATCGTCAGCCAGCTGGACGACGAGCGGACGCGGCTTGCGACCGAGGCGCATCAGGCGGAACAGGCGGTCGCCGATTTTCGCCGCCAGCATCAGATGCTTACCGGCGCTGGCGGGTCGGAGGATTATCAACAGATCAACCGGATCGCTACCGAAGCCGCCTCCGCCGCCGCCATGCGCGCCGCGCAAAGCGCGCGAGCAGCTGGCATCGCGAGCGCGGTGAGCAACATCACGACGGCTGGCGCGACGTCCCCTCTGCTTGACCAGCAAAGGCGGCAACTGGACGACCTGAACCGCACGCGCAGCGAACTGGCCATGATGTATGGGCCCGAACATCCCAAGATGCGCGGAGTAGAAGCGCAGATCGCGGAAACCACCGGCAACATGCAGCAGGAACAGGCCAGGGTCATCGCCGCAGCAACCACGCAGGCGCAGAACTCCGCCGCCCGTGAAGCAGGCATCGCGAGGAGCGAGGCGGCCTCTGCCGCATCGCGCGCAGGCCAGCTGGAAGGAACGCTCCGTTCGATCACTGGCAAGGCATTCGCGAACACCGCCGCGACGGTCGAGCTGAACTCGCTCGAACGCAATGCGGAAGCCGCGCGCAGTGCTTTCACCGCCATGAGCACGCGTGCGCAGCAGGTGAAGGCCAGCCTCGCGGCATCCGGCATCCATTCGCGCCTGATGTCGCCCGCCGCCGTCCCGCAGGACCCGATTTCGCCCCGGCCCAAGTCCGCAACCTTCGCCGCGTTCGTCGGATCGCTGATCCTGGGACTGCTGGTGGTGTTCGGCATCGAGCTGACGGACAATCGCCTCTGGAATGCCGAGCAGATATATCATCAATTCGGCCTGCGCACCTTTGCCCTGCTGCCTGAACTGGATGGCGACGCCCTGAAGTCGGCAAAGGCGAATCCGGTGCTTCAGGACCCGCAGTCGCTCTTTGCCGAGGTGGCGCGTGGGCTGGGAAGCGAGGTCGCCGAACTGGCCCAGCCGGGAAGGGCGCAGACTCTTCTGATCACCTCACCCATCACCGGAGACGGCAAATCGACCGTCACCCTTACCCTGTTGGCTGCAGCCGTCGCCATGGGCCGCCGTGCGATCGTGATCGACCTCGATCTGCGTCGTCCCAGTGACGTGCTGCGTCCTTCCGATGATGCGGGGGGGAAGCCGGACCTCATTGATTATCTCAGCGGAGCGGTCGATGCGCGACATATGCTTCCAACGCTCGCCCTGACGCAAAGGCCAGGCGCGGAGCAGCCGTCCGGAATCACCACCTATGAACCCGTTGTCCTCAGCGCGCGTGAACCCGCGCGCAATCCGGCCGCGATCATGCGGCTGGGGAAGGTCAACGACCTGCTGGACCATCTGCGGGAGCATTATGATCTGCTGATCATCAATGCGCCTCCAACGCTCGCCACGCGGGATTCGCGCATGCTGATGGACGCGGCCGATCATACGCTGCTGGTCGTGCGCTGGGGCCGCACCACGATCGAACAGGTGCGCGCGGCGTTGCAGGTGCTCCAAAAGCCGGTGGACGGGGTGGTCATCAATCGAGTGGATTATGCGGAACACGCTCGTCGCGGTTATGGCGATCCGGTCCAGTTCTACATGAATTCAGCGGAATATTTCAGTGGCGAGATGCCGACCCGCCGCCGCTGGTATGAACGGATGGCCCCGTCGCGCTGGCGCGATCGCGCGGACCATATGGCTTGACGGCCTGACGGCTGCGTGATCCCTTCGTGCAGCCTTTCGCGGATTGGCTTGGCGGCCTGCGGTGCGGTAGACAAGGCAGGACTAGTGTTCATCCAAGCAGAATACATTACCTCCCCAGTGTCTCTGTCGCGGCATCCACGATTGGCCGGATGCGGCTCTCTACGTGAACCTCGCGCGTGCGGGATGAAGGTCCGAGAGCGACCGCGAGCAAGGGACGGAAAAGGCATTCTTCCCACCGCTTTCGCACAGCGCCGCTGAACCAGAATGTCATGCGCCAGTTGGCAACGCATCCCATCTCAGTTCGCACTGAAACTGTCCTCAGCACCACTCGAAGGAAGCCCGCGCTGCATCACCGGCTGTTCGATCCCGTCGGCGTGAGCAAGCTCTTGGTTATCGAAGATCATGCCTATGGACGCGGGCGATCAACCAGATGCCGCCTACAACAAGGCTTCAGCTTTCCAGCGGGGGAAGATGGCCGCGCATGCCTCTGCGTTGTGAGGGCGAAGGCAAGAAGCGAGGGCTGATCACGCCCGGCCCGATCAGTGCGGGACTGACGGCCAGGAAGACGAACAGGAACCAGCATCGCCCATAGACGTGCGGCATGCCCATCACCGCGTTGGCGAAGGTTACGAGCGTCGTGACGATCGTCAGCAGCACCAGCTTCCCATATCGGGCTCGATATCCCACGATGCCCGCCAATATCGGAACGGTCATCAGCACCAGATAGCCGAGCAAAGACAGGCCGCCACCTTCATTCAACAGCAGCAGATAAAGGTTATGGACAGGAAGGCCATAGCGGCTTTCCTGCCGATACTGATCCGCGCCAAGGCCGATGATGAGATTCTTGTCGGCCATCTCCAGCGCTTCCCTGTTCAGTTCCTGCCGGGACTCGAACGTGCCCGCGGTCGAAAGATCGCCCGAGTTCAGGGCGGAAAGGACCCTGGTCTGGAATGTCGCGGGAAGATAACTCTGCCCGAACGCGAGTACGGCAGCGCCCAGCGATGCGACGATGATCAGGGTTTTGAAATTCCGTCTGCCGCCGAAGAAAATCAGCGCGGCGGCGATCATGCTGTAAAGCCCGGTGTTGGAACTGGTCAGGATCACGCCCGTGATGAGAATGGCGAGGCAGGGCAGCGCAGTCATCGGCCGCATCTGTTTGGACAGGAGCATCAGCCAGACGAGCGTCATCGCCATGACCGTCAGCACGCCCATGCCATTGGGGTTGCCCGCAAAACCCTGTAGCCGCTTGTTGCCCGTGACGAGGGCCATCTGTTCCCTGTCGGTGCTGTAATAGCCGGCCGAGTAGACCATCGCCCCCAGCGCGCACATGACCACCATGCCCCAGATCCCGCATTTTATGAGGCGGACCACTTCTTCCTCCGGCCGACGCAGCAAGACGAGCGGCACGAGCAGATAGGCGAAGGAATATTGCGTGACCAACACCAGGCATCGGGTCATATCGCCTTTGAAAACGCTCCCTATGAAAAGGCCGCCACTGAGCATCAGCAGCCCCAGCACCCAGAGCCAGGTCAGACTGGCGAAGGGCGACGCCACCCTACCTGTCGCCACACGCAGGAAGAAGGCGCCTGCGAACATCACGTCGCTTATGGTTATATAAAGGCTTGGATGGCGGAAGGCATTATAAGGCGCGAAAAACACCGCGCCTTGCAGCAGGACGAATTCCCATCTGTGGAGTTCGTCCGTCCAGAATTGCGTTCGTTCCTGGGCGGGGCTGGCACGACGGCCGCCGGGCAATGGATAATGGCTTGCCTGATACTGACTGGTTTGCACGCCTCGCGCTCCGGCTATTTTTCTGCCTTGTTCCGCAACTAGGATGCAAATCTGGCCTGACTTAGTCCATTGCACATAATGCCTGCCCGGCGTTCAAAAGGGCAGGGCACGATATCCGATTGGGTAGGGGGTCGGGCAATGAAAACGGATGGTTATCGCCGCCCGTGAAAATGCTGCCTTTGTCCTCCGGCGGTCGTCACACGCTTGCCGAACAATCGGCGGTGCCGCGCGTGGCGCCCCTCGGCGGGAAAGCGGCGGGGCTTGCCTTGGGCGATGAGGGCGTTGCGCTGTCAGCTGCCTGACCATGCAGTCCCTGTCCTGCTGCCCAAATTGCCGCCTGGGTGCGATTGGACACCCGCAGCTTGCGCAGGACCGCTTTCACATGAACCTTGACGGTGGCTTCGCTGATCGAAAGCTCACGAGAGATGACCTTGTTAGGCAACCCTGCGATCAGGCGCCGTAATATCTCCATTTCCCGTGCCGACAGATTGGCGCAGTCGATCGACACAGCGTTGGGCGTTTCCTCGCAGACGGCGGATTGATCGATCAGCTTCTGGGCCAGTTGAGAAGGAAAGATTTTTTCCCCCAACGCGATCAGGTCGAGATACCCGCCTAATCGTTCGCATGACAGGTCATTGATCAGATAACCTTCGGCGCCCGATCGAAAAGCATCCAGCATTGCGTCGAAATCGAACTTGTTGGCGAGTATCGCGATCCGCGCGCTGGGATAATATTCGCGCACTTGGGCAAGCGCCGCGCCGTTCCATTCCATGTCCTGATCTTCAATCAGCAGCAAAAGGCAGTCGGAATCGGCGACGTTGGCGGGGCAAGGCTCGTCCAGTCTGGCCCCGGTATAGAGTATCTGACGCTGTTGTGACGAAAGAAGCCGCCGGAGCCCCTCTCTGACGATGGAGCTTCCGCCCACAAGCACAACATCTGAATCCATAGTCATCGTCCGCCTCCCTCAACATCACAGACAGACCGTGATGGATTGAATGCAAAGCACTTGCTGAAGGCGACCCCTGTCTTATCGAGCCGGAGAGTATCATAAATGCAGCGTTGAACAATAGGTGCAACATTTTGGGAAAACTTAACTTACGTGAAGATCGGGCGTTGACGCGATTTTGCTAACCGCTTGTCTATTCATGAATTTGTCTGAACCATCCCAAATAGCAAGGAAGCGCTCTCCTTTAGGGTGGCCTGATGACATGTGCTGAACAGCATGTGCGATTCGCGCGTAACCTATTGTGGAAATGATCTTCTGGCAGCGGCTTGGATTCAGCCGATCAGTCGATGCCGGGGGCAGGGACGGCCCGCCGCACATGTCAATTAGCCAAAAGACTTAATCCAGCTTCCTCCCGCAAATCATTCGGGGCGAAGGCTTGCGGATATTCTGCTCGTTCGGCCAACGCCCGCACCGATTCCTGCCACAAGGGATGATAGCTGTCTGGTTCATTGCGGCCGGGGGCCAAGTTGTTACCGTTTTACTCGTGGTCTTGACGATCGCGCTCCGCATGCTGCGACAGGCCCTCTTTGACAGCATGCGGGGTTTGCTCGTCGAAGGTCCTTTTCTTGAACCGCAAGGGTTTTGCTATGGATGCGAGCGCACCGCCCGCTGGATCTGACCCGCTTCTCGACGATCTCGCAGACCCGCGGGCGGAGGTTTCCGCTGGTGGGCCTGGCTGGGCGATACTGCTGCACGATCTGCTGACGCGGCCGACCGGCTTTCCCGGCCCGGCCCGTTTCGCGGCGCTGATGCTGATCGACGCGTCGTTGATCCTGACCACCCTGCTTCTGGTCGTGATGGCCATACCGGGGAGCGTTTCGGCGGCCTTCTATGACCGTCCCAGCCTCATGATCTTCTTCACCCTGGTGGCAGTGTTCGCTCTCTGCCTGACGGGGCTTTACTGGCGAAGCTGGCGCTTCCTCTCCTTCGGCGACTGCATCGCGCTTTCTACGGGTGTCGCGGGCGGAGCGACGGCGGCATGGAGTATGTGCCTGATCATATCGGCAAAGATACGGGCGGTGCCGGTCGAGGCGGTCGGTTTCGCGCTGCTGCATTCGGCATTGCTGCTGGTGGCGATGATCGGCGTGCGAACGGTGCGCCGGGGCCTGCGCGAATTCGCCTTGGCGCATATCGTCCCTCCCGGCGGCGGTCACAATATATTGCTGCTGGGTGAGCTGGACTGGATACGGTCCCTCATGGACATGCTCCGCGCCGAACGGACCAATCGGTTCAATGTCGTCGGCGCGCTGACCTTTGACGGACGTGAGACGCGGTTGCAGGTCGCCGGTGTACCCGTGCTGGGTTCGCCCGACAAACTGCCGCAGATCGTGGAGATGTTGGCGACGCGGGGGCTGAAGCCCGAAAGTCTCGTCATACGCGGTGACAGGACGATGCCGCGCCGGTCCTTCTCCCATCTGGTGAAGCTGGCCGATCAGTGCGACCTGACGGTAGCGCACGCCAATGATCTGCAAAAGGCGAAGGACGGAACGGCGCGCCTGGAAATCAAGCAATTCGAGCTGGCCGACCTGCTCGGCCGACCCGAAGTCTCCCTCCAGCGAAGCATAGTCGATCGGCTGATCCGCGGCCGCCGGATATTGGTGACGGGCGCGGGCGGCACGATCGGCGGCGAACTGGTGCGCCAGATCGCCACCTTCCGCCCGGCGGAGATCGTCCTCCTCGATCATTGCGAGTTCAATCTCTACACCATCGAGATGCAGGCGCGGGACAAGTTCCCGGATGTCATCTGCCGACCCGAACTCTGTTCGATCCGCGACCGCGCCGCGCTCAATGACGTCTTCCAGCGGCATCAGCCTGAGGTCGTTTTCCATGCCGCCGCGCTCAAGCATGTGCCCATTGTCGAGGCCAATCCGTGCGAGGGCGCGCATACCAATGTGCTTGGCACGCGAAATGTCGCGGATGCCGTCTGTGCTTATGGCTCGCTCGCGATGATCCAGGTTTCGACCGACAAGGCGGTCAACCCGGTGGGCGTCATGGGCGCCACCAAGCGCCTTGGCGAACTCTACTGCCAGGCGCTTGACCTGATCGGCCAGTGCGACCCCGACAGCCCGCGCTTCATGACCGTGCGGTTCGGCAATGTGCTGGGTTCTAGCGGATCGCTCGTGCCCCTGCTCCAGCAGCAGATGGCCGCCGGAAAGCCGCTCACCATCACGCACCCGGACATCAAACGCTATTTCATGACCGTGGGCGAAGCGGTGCAGCTCATCCTGCAAAGCAGCGCCCGCGCGATGGAAACCAACATTGATCGGGGCACCATCTTCGTCCTCGACATGGGCGAGCCGGTCAAGATCGTCGACATCGCCCGGCGAATGATCCGTCTCGCGGGCCTGCGCCCGGACATCGACGTGCCGATCAAGTTCGTCGGCCTTCGTCCCGGCGAGAAGCTTTACGAGGAATTGTTCGACACCACCGAGGAACAGCTTCGCTCCACCATCCCCGGCGTGATCGAAGCAAGCCCTTGCCCTGTCCCGCTCGAAAAGCTGGTGAACGCCTTCACCGAACTGGCAAACCTCATCCATACCCATGACGAGGATGGGGTGCGCGACCTGATGAAGGAATTGCTGCGCGCGCCCGCCCAATCGAACTGGGCAAAAACGCTGCGAGAATTGACCCGGGAGATCGACCTTGTCGGCAAGGCTGCGAATGAATGACCGGGTGCCATCGTTTGCGGCGGCCGATGCCCATGACCCTGGGGATGAGGATATGAATCGCATAGCCCAGACGCGCGAACTAGGTGCTGCGGCCGTCGCCATCCCGTCTTTCCCGCCGCCAGACCGGCGCTGGCCCCAATATGAGCCGGACGAGATCGATGCCGTGGTCCGGGTACTGGAGAGCGGCCGCGTCAACTCGCTGGTGCATGGTGACGAGTGCCGCGCCTTCGAACGCGAGTTCGCGCTGTATTGCGGCATGCCCCATGCGATCTCGCTCGCCAACGGCACGCTGGCGCTGGAACTGGCGTTTCGTGCGCTGGGCGTCGGGCCGGGCGATGAGGTGATCGTTCCGGCACGCAGCTTCTTCGCCAGCGCCTCTGCCGTCGCCGCAGTCGGTGCGATGCCGATATTCGCGGACATCGACGCCAACAGCCACACGATCGATCCCGCCGCCGTCATTCCGCTGATCAACGGAGGGACGCGGGCGATCCTGTGCGTCCATCTGGCTGGCTGGCCCTGTGACATGGACGCGCTGTCCACCATCGCGGATCGGCATGGCCTATGGCTGGTGGAGGACTGCGCGCAAGCGCATGGTGCTGCCATCGATGGAAAGAAGGTCGGGTCCTTCGGCCACGCCGCCGCCTTCTCCTTCTGCACTGACAAGATCATGTCGACGGGCGGGGAAGGGGGCATGTTGCTGCTGAGGGACGAAGCGCATTGGGAACGCGCCTGGGCCTATAAGGACCATGGCAAGAACCCCGCGATGCTCTCGGCGCCTTCGGCAGGCAACGCCTTCCGCTACCTGCATGAAAGTTTCGGCACCAACTGGCGGCTGACGGAAATGCAGGCCGCGATCGGGCGGGCGCAGCTACGCAAGCTGCCGTCCTGGCTGGCGCGGCGGCGCGCCAATGCCGCCATTCTGCGCGAAGGATTAAGGGGCCATCCGCTGATCCATGTGCCACAGGTGCCGCAGGGGGTGGATCACGCCTTCTACAAATTCTACCTCATGCTGGATGCGGCGGTCGAACGGCCTGCCGTCATCGCCGCGCTTGCCCGTAATGACATACCAGCCGGGACAGGATCATGCCCGGACATGTCCCGGGAACTGGCCGTCCGGAACAGTGCTCACCCCAATCTCCATCCCCTGCCTGTCGCCGCCGAAATAGGCGAACGCAGCCTGATGCTGCCGGTCGATCATCTGCTGGGCGATAAAGATATGCAAATCATCATCGATGCGCTGCTGGAGGCGCTCGAAGATGCTCGTGAAGGCGACCAGAGTTTATCCTTTGCGAACAAATAACTATCCAGCAGCAATTGACATTGATTTATTTCTGTTCTGAAACTGTAACAAAAATGGCCAGAAGTGGCCAGGAAATGGGAGGTGGTCATGCGGCTAGTTCACTCTATCGGCATTTCCCTGATGCTCGCGCTTTCGGCCTGTACCGGCTCTGTGTCCGGTCTGCCTGCCGTTTCCACCGCCAACGCCGATCAATATCGGCTCGGCCCGGGTGATGAACTCCGCATCATCGTTCCCGGCTTTACCGAAATCGACAATGGCACGGCCTTCGTCGTCAATGATCGCGGCGAACTGACGTTGCCGCTGATGGGCGGGATTCCGGTCAGAGGATCGACCATCCCCGAACTGGAACAGCGCATCGCCGCCCTGCTGGTGGAAAAACGGCTGATGGTATCGCCTGCCGTCAGTGTTCAGCCGGTGAAGCTGCGGCCCATCTACATCCTTGGCGAAGTGCGTAGCCCCGGCGAATATCCCTATCGCCCCGGCATGACCGTCGTCACCGCTGTATCGGTGGCAGGCGGGTACACATTCCGCGCCAATCGCAACACGGTTGCCATCATCCGTCAGGTGAATGGTCAGGCGTCCACCGCCAAGGCTTCCGAAAATACGCCGATCCAGCCGGGTGACACCATCAAAGTCGTGGAGAAATGGTTTTGACAGCAAAGCGCCTCATCCCCTTCTGCTCATGCGTCATGTTGACGGGCATGGCCTTTCCAGCTGCCGCACAGCAGCTGGATCGAGCCACGCCGCTGCTGGAAACGCCGGAGGAATATGAGGCGAGAGCGGTGCAGTTGGGCAGGATATCGGCCTATCTTGGCGCGGATGCCCGGCTTGAATATGATTCCAACATCTACGCCCTGTCCTCGAATGAAATCGACGATGAGCGCCTGACCATCTCGCCGTGGCTCAACCTGCGGATGAGCGATAACAAATTCGAACTGGCGGCGCAGGCGCGGGGGGTAATCCGGCGCTATTTCAAGAATGACACTGAAAATTCCGAGGGCATGAATACCAGTATCGGCGGCGTATATCACCTGTCGGGCGCCGATAATATCACCGCTAGCGCGGGCTGGATGCGGCTGGTCGAGGATCGCGGCGAACCTGAATCCCGCACGGGCGTCGGCACGCCGCCGCGCAGATATGACCAGTGGCAGAGTGACCTTGGCTACACGCATCAGGGCGCCCGCTTCAATGTCGGCGTGAAGGGCACCTGGCTCAAGAACAACGCCCTGGCCGCCGTCGATGCCGAACGCGATTTCGACCAATATTCCGGCTCCGCCCGGCTGGGATACCGGGTCAGCGGCATAATGGATGTCTTTGGAGAAGGCTTTGTCACGAGGCGCAAGTTCCGGTTGCCGGTGGACGCGTCGGGCGTCGACCGCGATTCCAGAACCTATGGCGCGCGGGCGGGGGTGGCATTTGAACCCGGCGGCCTGATCCGTGGCGAAGCGTCAGTCGGCGTGTTCCGCTTCAACCCCGACGACGCACGATTTAACAGCAGGACCGGCCTGTCGGTTTCGGCCGGGCTGACCTACACGCCTTCGCCCAGATGGGCGGTCACGCTCGATGGATTCCGGGGCGATGTCGCTACCGTCCGCACCGGCGCGCAGTCGCGCACCGACACGAGGTTCCGTCTGGGCGTGCAGAACGAGATTTACCACAATCTGCGCTGGCAGGCGTCCGTGCTGTACCGCCGCAGCAGTTTCATCGGTTCGGGCCAGCACGAACGGACGATCGCCGGTGTGGCCGAAGTCGAATATCTGGTGAACCGCAATATTTCCTTCGCGCTCACAGGACGCATCGCCAATCGCGACAGCACCAGAGCGTTCGACGATTTCGATCGCACGATCGTCGGCGCGGAAATCCGCCTGCAATATTGATCGGATAGAGGATCAGCGTATCTGCCGCCCGGCCATGACTTCGCGATGGGCGAAATCCAGAAATTCGTCGAGATTTAGCCAATTGTCATGGTCGCGGTCCTGCCAGGCGTCGTTGCGCCGGACGTTCATGCCATTGGCCCGCTCCCAGCTGTCGGCCATCCCGTCCTCATCCAGATCGACATAGGGCGTTCCGGGCGCGATCCGGGGCAGGGGGCGTGGTCCGGCTCGCATTCTTGCATCACGCAGGATATTCCCTGTTCTGTTGCGCACGTCGCTGACAGTGCGCAGGTCAAGCGCATCTCGCGGAAATGCTCCAGCGCCGCTCAGTACCTGGATATAGGCCTTTTCGGGTGAGGCGACCTTCATGCTGAGGGGGCAGACGGGCCGCCCCACACGCGCAGCAGCTCCGGCACGGTTCGTGATGACCTTGACCTGATCCAGCCTGTTGGCGGACATGAAAATTTCCGATTGGCCTGTGCTGGCGCCCGCATCACGATCTATTGCCGCAATCTTGTCCGTGCCGTCTGGGCCGTTTTTGTAATAATTGCCGACGATGTTGACGGGCGTTCCGCCATAGATTTCCTGCACGCGGGTGAATTGGGACCTGGCATTATAAAGAACATTGTTGACGATCTCTACGCATGACTTGGGCGTGAAATTCACGTCCGGACTTCTGCTTCCATTATGAGCGCACAGATTACGGATGAAGCTGACCTTCTGCGGCTCCCGCGGGTCGAAAGCCAGCATCGCGCATTTGCTCCGTCGGGAAATGCCCTCTGTAAAGATGGAGTTGGACATTGTGATATTGTCGTTCACGCCAAAGCCGCTGATGATCTGACCCAATGCCCAGGCACCGCTGACATGATCGAAAATAACGTCGTGGCTGTTCTCAAAGAGAAATGACCCGTTGCTGGCGGCGGCATTGCCGTTGAGATCGGTTCGTACGCGGATATGGCGAACGATCACGTCATGCGTATTCTTGGCAACGATCGGAGTGTTGCCGCCTTCACCTCCCGCATGAGTGATCAATATTCCGCCGCCGGGCGCGGTTTGACCGGCGATGGTGATATAGGGGTGGCGTATCACTGGCCGATCCGTTGTGAAACGGATGACGCCAGCGACGCGGAAGATGCACACGCGCGGCTTTTTGGCGTCTATGCATGCGCGCAGGGAACCGGGGCCGTGGTCCGCCAGCGTGGTGACAGGCATGATCACGCCGCCACGTCCGCCACGGGTCCGTCGGCCAAAGCCTTCGGCTCCGGGAAATGCTTCGGCACCGGGTACTTCGGGCAATACTGACGTTCCGTCGGAATTGCCGGTGCCCGTCAATTGCCGCACGATATCGGAAGGCGTGACAAACGGAGCCACCAGTAGCGCGGCGATCCCGACACCCAGGGCGGCCACCGCATTCGAACTCACCATCGCCTCCGGTTCCGGCGCGGCCCCGTCCCGAGGAGCGACTGATAGATTGCGGACACTTGCGACGCATGCTGTTCCACGCCGTAGCGGCGGTTCGCCAGGATCTGCGCCTGCGCGGCGATCGCCGTCAGTCGATCGGGACAATCGAGCAACTCGACGATGGCTCGCCCCATGGCGGCGGGATCATCGGGTTCGACCAACATGCCCGTCACGCCATGGTCGATCGCTTCGATATTACCGCCCGATGCGGCAGCAATCACGGGCGTGCCGAGCAGCATGGCTTCGATCAGCGATCGGCCAAAAGGCTCGTTGACGGCCGTCACCACATGAATGTCACAGCCCGCCATCAACGCGGCGGAGGGATAGCGAAAGCCCATGAGGCGCAGGCGATCGCTAACGCCCAGCGCCTTGGCTTTTTCGTTGATCTGTTCCTCTATCCCGTCCGTCAGCGGCAATCCGAACATCAATCCCATCACCGGAAGATCGGGCCGCGCCCGGGCAATATGTGCCAGCATTTCTACAAACATCAGCGGCCTTTTGCGGTCGATGAAATGGCCGAAAAAGCCAAGAAGGCGGGTGTCGGGATCGACGCCCAGCTCCGATGTCAGCGCCAGATGCGCCTGCGCCCGGTCGATCGGCTCGGCGTCCGCGTCGAAGGGGCTGTAGATGACGGAAGTCTTGCGCGCCGCGCGCTTCCGACGGCGCACCTCGGACAAGGCATAGGCTGATACGCCGACGATGCGATCCGCCGCGAAGGGGGCGACGAAGCGGACGCCTCGGGCATCATGACTGCCCCTATGGTGCCACAGCATCTTGACCCCTGCCAGACGGGCGGGCAGTGCCCAGGACATATGCATCGGCCCATCATTGGTATGCACGATCCGGACGTCGTTCAGCCTCAGAAAGCGGATCATGCGCCACTGATCGATCAAGGCGCTCACCGTCTCCGCCTTGCCTCCCGCCTTGGGAACGCCAGGGGATTCGCCAAAGAATCGGGTATCGGGCAGAGTGACGAAGTCCAGCCCCTCGGATCGCAGAAAATCGCCGAACTGCCCCGATCCATAGTGCAGGACGATGAGGGGCGAGAAGCGGCTGCGATCCAGTTGATGGATGAGCTTGGTCGCAGAGATATGGCTCCCCCCCATCGCTCCCCCGGCAAAGGGGAAGCAGATGCGCGCGGGAGCAGCGCTTTCGGCTTCGCGGTCCAGCGCCGCAGCGGTTCCGGACAGAGAGGCGGAGGCGGGCAAGACCTGCAACATGTTCACATCACCTGTGCGCGGCGTGGCGAGGCGGGGGCTCCCCATTCCTGAAAGGAGGAACCGGATACATCCCGGTAAAGCTGATGGTAGCGCGCCGCGATCTGGTTCATCGAAAACTGCTCCTGCACCCTTGCCCGAGCGATCTCGCCCAACTGGCGGCGGCCACCGGGTCCCATCCGGTCCATGGCCATGATCGCTTCGGCAAGCGCCGCCGGGTCGCGTGGCGGAACGACCATCCCGCTCTTGTCCACGATCCAGCCGCTGTCCCCGACATCGGTTGCGATACAGGGAACGCCGCATGCCATCGCCTCACCCAGGATATTGGGGAAACCTTCACCCCATGCCGAAGGCAGCGCGACTATGTCGAGGCCGGGCAGCAACGTCTCAAGCTTCCGGTCATGGCTCCGCAGGGTCAGGCGATCGGCGGGCATGGATGCCAGCAGACGCGCAAGCGCGCCGGTGGACTCGTCCATGCCTTGACCCGTCAGCAGCAGGTGCACATCCGTGCCGCGCGCGCGCGCACGTAGCACGGCTTCGACCAGAGTGGCCGCATCCTTCATCGGATGATTGCGCGCCGCCATCCCGACGATCAGCGCGCCCGGTGCAATCCCCAGATCGCGGACAAGCGCATCGCGACCCTCTTCGCGCGGGCGGAAGAGGTCGCAATCGAACCCATTGGGGATGACCGCCATATCTTCCGCGTGAAAACCGAGCCGCTGATGCTGCGCCGCCGCCGCATGGGAGTTATAGATGATCGTGCGCGGCCAGGATGAACATGCGGCGGCCAGCCGCACGATGACCCGCATCAGGGGCTTTTCCTGCGACAATTCGTCGATGCTGTGGCGCACATTCCAGATCACCGGCACAGTGTCCGCGCGTCCCAAGGTCGCCAGCCGGGTGGCAAGATGGGCGTGATACATCCACGCCATGATGACCGCTGGCTGTTCCTGCCGAATGACGGCGCGAAGGCGGGCAAGCCCCGGCAGCAGGTCGATGGCCCTTCTCATGCCGCAATGACGAAGCGGCACGCCGCTCGCGCGGATGCGGTCTCCAGCGACACCCGGCGGCATCAGCGACACGACCGACGGCTGCATCGCGCCGCCCTGCCTGCGTTCATGATCCACCAGCTTGGCGAGCATGGTTTCCGCGCCCCCGACATTCAAAGCGGTTATGACGTGGAGAATCTTCATGGAGGCTCCTGAAGCTGTGCCGATCACATTGCGGTCAGCAACTTTTCTATTTCCGATCCGGCACCGATCCGTTCCACCACCTCCAGGGCACCACTGTCGCTCATGGCGAACAGCGTCCCATGATGGTCCCCGGACACCCGCGTGCGCACGATGAACAGCAGCGATCCTGGACCTTTGAGATAGGAACGAAGATTATCCACCGCCTTTCGAAGGTCAGTTTCGGCGAAGTAATTTTCGTTGAGGATGTTGGCGGCGCGAACCAGATCGAAACGCCGACCGAAACCGTCACGCGGGGCAAGCACATCATCCTCGACAATCGTGATGAGGCCATGGTTGCGGACGCGCGGGCTGACCAGTTCGACCTTCCTGACGCCCACACCCTGGCGCAGCCTGCGTGCCGCCAGACCGCCGACGATGCGGGACAGGATCGGCCGCACCAGCCACATGCCGGTCAGATAATCCAGACGGCGCCGCCATGGTTGTATCGACCGGCCGAACAGATCGACCTGCAACAGCTGACCTTCCGGATTCAGCAGCGCCGCGCATCTTTTGCCCAGTGGGACGATCCAGGCATGGATGGCATAATCGGTGCCGGTGATGCGCGGCCGGTATCCTTCACGGGTAAAGGCGTCGCACAGGTCCAGCGTGGTCGTCCCCGACGATACGCCGACGTCCAGTACTTCCCGCACATCCAGCCCGCGCGCCTTGACCGCTTCCACCAGATGGCCGTCAAGCGCGCCGAACCGTCCGCCCCAGGTGCATTTGAACGTGTTGTTCGGGTTCTTGATGGAACTGAAGAAGGCGTCTTCCACCTGTTGCGGAAGGGCTTCTGCCGGGTGCGAGAAAAATTCTGTTGCTGCTACTATCATAGCCGTTGAGCCTACAATGTGTGGCGGCGGCATGAAGTGGGCGCTTGGCTATGACGAAGGCCAATAGGGATTAGCCCAAATGCGAGCGGCCTGCGGTTCTGGCTAAGCCGCTTGGTCGCCGCGACCAACTGGCGATAATCCGCAAGTCCCATGGATTTGACGCGGCCAAGGCCTCACTGTGCGCGGATGACAATGCCGATCCGGACGGATGCCTCAGCCAGAGGCAAGCCGCACATCGCCTTCATTCTGCCCGGCCTGCGTGCTGGAGGATCGGAACATATCGTCAGCCTGCTGTGCAATCATTTCAGCCGGTCGGGCTGGACGGTCAGCCTGTTCGCCTTCGAAGAACCCGGAGTGCGCCCCTATTATGCGCATGATCCGGCGGTCAGCATCACGCGGCTGGGCTTTCCCGTCGGGCGCTTGCCGGTGCTGCGATCCGCCCTCGCGGTTTTCCATCGCATCGGCGCTCTCCGCAAGGCATTGGCAAGCACGCGGCCGGACCTGATCATCAGTTTCCTGACACGCACCAACGTCGTCACCGTTCTTGCCGCAAAGCCGCTCGGCATTCCGGTGATCGTGTCGGAACGCAACAATCCCGCCCAGCAAAGACCCGGCGCCTTCTGGTCGGCTCTGCGCCGCTACACCTATGCGCGCGCGCATGGGCTGGTGACGATGACGCAAGGCGCGATGCAATATTTCCCCAAGGTCATGCGTCCCCGCCAGTGGGTCATTCCCAATCCCACCTATGCGCCTGTCACACTCGATGAGGCGCGCCCATGCGGCAGGCAGGTGGTCGCCGTCGGGCGGCTGGTGCCGCAAAAGGGCTTCGACCTGCTGCTGGATGCCTTCGCCCGCGCGGCCCCTCTCATCCCCGACTGGTCGCTCACCATCTGGGGGGAGGGGCCGGAGCGCGCGAAGCTCGAAGCGCAGCGGGACGCGCTAGGCCTGCAAGACCGGGTGTCGATGCCGGGCGTCACGAAGGACCATGGCGGCTGGCTGCGTGAAGCCGACATCTTCGTCCTCTCCTCGCGCTTTGAAGGGTGGGGGATCGTCGTGGGCGAGGCCATGGCGGCGGGCGTCCCCGTGATTTCCTTTGATTGCCGCTTCGGCCCCGGTGAAATGATCGCCGACGGGATCAGCGGCCTGCTGGTTCCGGATGGCGATGTGTTCGCTCTTGGCGCGGCCATCGCCGCCCTGTGCGCCGACCCCGATCAGCGCCGCCGCCTGTCCGAAGGGGCGCGGGCCGCCTCTCAGCGTTTCACCGTCGACCGCGTCCTTGTCCAATGGGAGCGCGCAGCGATGGAGGCGATCGCTCCGCGCCAGTCCGGGGCAAGCTCAATCAGGCCTGTCGCTATCTGAACGGTGCAGCCTGTTTTTGACACTTCTAAACGACGCTGATTTCGTGTCGGCGCGCGCGCCCTGATGCGTGCAAACGGGATTCCCGTCCGGAGAAGTCACTGCACTAAAACGCATAATGCCGGAAGCGCGCGCCCAAATCACCTTTCTCGTGCCTCCCGGACCCGCCGGAATCCGGGCCCGCCCGGCGGTTTCAATCAACCTATCGTTTAGATTAGCGTGAGACAGTTATGTCGGTCCCGCGCCATTTTCATGCGCGTGGGGCCTCTACTGGGAGCGGGTGAATGGCGAAGTTTTACGGGACTGTCGGAGACGACATCATCAAGGGAACATCCCTGATCGACAGTATATTCGGTGGCGCAGGCAATGATCAGCTGTGGGGCGGATTAGGCGACGATTATATTGAGGGGAATGATGGCAACGACGTGCTTCATGGGGAAGCGGGCGCCGACTTCCTCAAGGGCGGTTTGGGCGATGACCAGCTTTGGGGCGAGGACGGCAATGACTCGCTCGATGGCGGGGCGGGGCACGACCGTATTTATGGCGGCCTGGGCAACAACATCGTCACGGGTGGCGACGGCAACGATCGCATCGAAACGCTGGACGGGCACGACCAGATATTGGGCGATGCCGGGAATGACACCATCCTCGCGGGCGGGGGCCGCGACTATATCGATGGCGGCGCCGGAGATGACATCATCTACGCTGGCGCTGGCGATGACGGGTTCCTGAACGAAATCAATCCGGCGACCGGCCTGCTGACGACTCAGGCCGTGGCCGGCGGCGCGGGCAATGACTGGATTTATGGCGAAGACGGTAACGACAAGTTGAAGGGGCAGTCGGGCGACGATCATGTCTACGGCGGCAACGGCAATGACAGGGTCGATGGCGGCGACGGCAACAACTATCTGTCGGGCGGCAGCGGCGACGATATTCTGGATTCCGAAGGCGGCGTGGATCAGCATTATGGCGGTGACGGCCGGGACAATATGGAATCGGGCGCGGGCAATGATTTCCTCGACGGCGGCAAGGACGCGGATTCCCTGAACGGGGAGGCGGGGAACGACATTCTCTTCGGCGGCGATGGCGACGACCTGCTCTTGGGTGGCGCCGGTGCCGACGAGCTGCACGGCGATGCGGGGAACGACAAGCTGACCGGCGATCTGGGCACCGACAGGCTATGGGGAGGCGCGGGCGCCGATTGGTTCGTGTTCAAAGGCGCGGGCGCGCTGGATGGCGGCGACCGGATAGAGGATTTCCAGGACGGTGCCGACCGCATTGTGCTGGAAAAGCTGGGAGTCACCAAATATGCTGCGGGCGGGGCGCCCGGTACGGTGTTCGCGCATGACGGAGCCTCGGGCAACGTCCTGCTGGATGTCGTCACCTCTTCCGGGGTGAAGTTCAGCATCGACATTGCCGATCCCCTGGGGACGTTGACTGCCCATAATTTCACGGCTGCGGATTTCATCTTCGCCTGATGGCGGTGCAGATCGGTTGTTTCTGAACGCAACGGGGCGCCGCTCGCTTGCCCGTGAGTGCGCGGCCCCGTTTCGCAATTCTTCCCCCGCACCGGCTATTCGGAGTTAAGACGACAGAGAAGCTGCGTCTTCCCTGCTTCGGTCCCATCATAAGTCTCGAAAAACAGGACTGAAGGTGGCGTGCCAATGAATGCGGTGGGATTTCGATTGAAGATGACCTTTTCCGCGATTCGGTTGCGCGATGCGCTGACTCATCGGCGGGCGCGGGCCGTTTTCCATCTTCTGTCCGGCACCGCCGCGACGCTGGCGCTGACGCTTCTGTCCATTGCCTTGGTCGCGCGGCTGCTGGGGCCTGCCACCTATGGCATCTTCGCCATGATCCTGACGCTGGGTCAGGCGTGCGAGCGGCTCGTCAGCTTTCAGTCGTGGCAACCGCTGATCCGCAATGGGGCGACCGTCGATCCTCACGCGGACCCGGCCACCTATTTCGCGCTGCTCAAATTCGGCTGGCTGCTCGATATCGGCGGCGGCATCGGGGCCTGGGCTATAGCGAGCATGCTGACGATCGCCGGACATTATCTGTTCGGCTTCTCCTTCCAGCACGTCGGCTATACGCTCCTCTTCGCCACCTCGCTGCTGTTCAACTTCAACGGTGTCTCGACCGCCATATTCAGGCTCGCGGGCCAATATCGCGCGGTGGCGCAGATTCAGGTCGCGAACGCGTTCGTCCGCCTCCTCTGCGTGGCGGTGGCTTATCTGGCGGGCGCAGGCATGCTCCAGATCATCCTCATATGGACGATTACCCAGATCTTGGGCTCGATTGCCAATTTCGTTTTTGCCATGCGCTTTTTGCCCCAGCCTGGATTTCGTCAGCTGCTGGGAGCAAGGGCGAAAGGGATCACCGGCCGCTTTCCCGACATCTGGCGCTTCGCGCTCGGGTCGAACCTCTCGCTCACCCTGTGGTCGAGCGTGCAGGTGGTCGATACGCTGATCGTCGGATGGCTCGCTGACCCGGCGAGCGCGGGCTTGTTCCATATCGCCAAACGCATCAGTCGCATCCTTCTCCAGGTCGGCGCGCAGGTGCAGGCCGTGGTCTATCCCGATCTCAGCCGGTTGGTGGCGGCGGGCAAGCGCCACGCTTTCGTCCGCGTGCTGGTCCAGACCGAATTGCTGCTGGGGGCCTTTGGCGTCTTCTGCTTCGTCGCCATGCTGTTGGTGGGCGGGCCGCTGATGCGCCTTGCCGTCGGGCCGCATTTTGCTGGAGCTGTCCCCTTGCTCACGATCCAGATCCTGGCCGTCACCTTCGCGATCAGCGGGTCCGCCAGCCGTGCCGGGCTGCTTGCCCTGGGCGATCAGCGCGCTCTCCTTCGCACGGTGATGGCATGTACCGTCGCATTCTACTGTACCGTGTTTCCGCTGGTTCCGCTGGTCGGAGCAATGGGCGCGAACATCGCGCATCTGCTGTTCGGCGTGATCTGGCTGGGCGGCCTGACGCTGTGTCTGCGCCGGGCGATCAACGCCGCCCCGTGGACGGTGGAAGAGGGGCGGAAATAGCGTCAGAGTTCTTCCAGCGTCTCGATGATCCGATCGGCTTTCACGCCCTCATGCATGCCGAACTGATGGATGCGATCCGGCCGGGCAATCCGCACTGTCCGCCACCCGCGAGCCTGAGGCGCGGTGAAATCCTTCGACGGGTTGTCCGCGACATAGGTCAGCGATCCGCCCGCCCGGCCGAAAATCTGCTCGACATGCTCGAACGCGCGCGGGTTCGGCTTCCAGCACTCCCGGCCCCATGTGTCGGTGCAGATACCAAGGTGGATGCCGCGCCCATACAGGCCCAGCGCCCTGATCTTGCGCCTCTGCGCATCAAGAAAGCCGTCGGTGATCACCGCGAAGCCCGTCCTGCCATCACGCCCCGCAAGGAACCGCTCCGCATCGGGCGCAAGGCAGATGTCGGGACGATGCTGCCGGTACGTAGCCAGCATCCGCGCGATCAGAAGGGGCGATGGCGCGAGGCCCATCTCCTGCAAGCTGTCGTCGAATATCTGGCTGCGACGCCCCGCGTCGAACCGGCTGCGCATCACTTCGCCCAGACCCTTGATCCCCAGCGCACTACTCGCCCATTGCCCCACTGCCCGGAGCCCGCTCAGCACATAGTCGCGCTCCAGATAGAGCGTGTCGTCCAGATCGAACACGATGACGTGCTCGAACCGGGTGCTTTCAGATGAAAACGGCATCATCGAAACGCAGCATCAGGACATTGTCCTGCCAGCCATCATGCGCCGTGCGCGGCAGTCCCAGCCGCTCCTCCAGCATCCACTGCGCAAACCGCGCCCCCGCCCGATGCGCCAATGGATAGCCCCCGCCGAACCGAGCATTGATCTCGAAAATGGATGCGTTCCCTTCCGCATCCACCCGAAGCTGAAAGCACATCGCCCCGCGCGCACCCTGAAGGGCGGAGCCCAATCGCCAGGCGAGATCCTGCATGACGGCATCCCTTACTGTGACGCCCTTCTCGACCTCCCCCGACCGCACCCGCAGCCGCTCATGGGGAACCGCGCATTGCAGCTGTCCTTCACCATCGAAATAGAGGCTGATCGTAAATTCCCGCCCCTCAAGAAACTGCTGGAGAACATAGGGCTCACTCGTGTCGAGCGCCGCCACCTCCTTGCGATCATAGACCATGCCGATGCCCCGGCTGGAACTGCCATGTCGCGGCTTGGCCAGCAGTGGCAGTGGCAGATCGGCCGATCCCTCCAGATAATCCTCCACCGATATGGTAGCGGGGGAGGGGAGACCCGCGCCCGTCAGGAAGCGGGCCGTGGCCAGCTTGTCCCGCGCCATCTCGACCAGCGGCGCGTCCGACACCGCGACATGGCAGTTGATCGCGGCGAACTGCTCGCGCGCACTGGCATAGGCGATAAGCTCGGTATCGATCGTCGGCACGATCAGTTCGATTTGCTCACGCCTGCAAATATCCAGCATCGCCGGAATGAACCCATCGCTCTCCGCAGGCGGCGCGGCGAAGCTGCGGTCCGCTTCGATACAGGCCGGGCTCCAGTCCGGTTTCAGATCGCACGCGAACATGGCAAGGTCGATGCCCAGCGCCCCCGCCGCTTCGCGAAAGCTCCGCATCAGGCCGACCCGCCGCCCGGCTGAACTCAACATCATGCGCAGGGACCGGCCGCTGCGGTCGGGACCTTCCCAATCCGTGCCCAAGGTTGCCGATGCTCCTCCCGTCCGGGTCGCGGGTGCGTCCATGTCAGGCTACCTCTCTTATCAGCACAAAGGCTTCCGCCGCCCGCCGACTGACGCAACTGCCCCGCACCTGCGCCAGCGCACGCAAGGTTTCAAAGGATCGTTCATTCGGAAAAGGACGAACCTGCGATTCAAAACAGCCAAAGGCCTCGATCTTCCGATCCAGATGCTCGCTGATGTCGATGAATACGTGCGGCTGAAACGGAGGCGTCAGATAAGGTGCCGCCCAATTGGTTTCCGACACCGTCTCATACGCGAGGATGCGCCTTGGATAATGGGCGCCAACCGGCCGCGCCGCGACCATCGCCGCCTCGAATATCAGGCCATGATCGAAATGCAGATCGCCGGGGAAGGGCAGGAATAATGTGTCGGCACGGCTCTCCGCCACCACGGCGGCGATGCCCTCATTCAACTCCGCGCGCGGCAGGCAATCCAATGCCGCCGCTTCAAAATCCAGGAAATGCGTCCTCGCGACGCCCAGCAGCTCATGCGCCTGGCGCGCTTCTGCCTGCACCCGCTCCACCTGCGACGTATCAAATCGCGGCGGCTTTCCCTGCGTCGCGATGACGACCTCGACATGGCGACCCATGGCGGCGAGGCGCGCGATCGTTCCCCCGCAGCCCAGCACTTCATCGTCGGGATGGGGCGCGATCACCAATGCGCGCTCTATGCTATCGATCATCGTCATGCCGCAGCCTTGGCCCGCCCCAATATGGCGTGGTTGGGCAGGGGCGCCTCCCGCGCCGTCTGCCACCGCAACACATGCAATCCCTGATCGTCGCCGCAGCGCACGACGAAGCCTTCCGCCATACGCTCGACAATCTGCCCCGGCATCGCGGCGGCATGATGGCGCAGCGGCACCAGCGCCGCCTCTTCGATGACGATCTTCTCGCCCGCATAGCTCGTCCAGGCACCGGGATAGGGATGACCGCAGGCTCTGACGCAGCGCCAGATCGCCGATCCCGGCGCCGACCAGTCGATCAGCGCATCTTCCGGCCGCCTGCGCGCGGCATAGGTGGCGCACCGCTCATCCTGTATCGTGAGCGTCGGCGATCCGCCCGCAATATCCTCAAGCACGCCCGGCAGCATCGCTTCCAGCGCGGCCATATGTTTGGCGTAAAGGGTGGCCGCCGTCTCATCCGGCGCCAGATGGAAATAACGCTGGCCAAGCAGCGGCCCGCTATCCACCCCCGCATCGATCAGGAAGAAGGAGGAAGCGGAAATGGGCTCATCCAGCAAGATGGTCCATGGAATGACGGCGCGTCCGCGCAGGCGTGGCAGTGGCGCGGGATGATAGCCCACGACGCCCCGCCTCGCGGTGGCGCGAAACTCCGCCCCGCAAATCTGCGACCAGCCGATCACGAAGATATAATCGGGCGCCAGATCGCGGATCGCCTGCAACGCCACATCGGAATTGATATTGGCGGTTCGCACCATCCGTGCCCCCGCTTTTTCGGCCTCGCCCGAAAGATCGACGAAATCGGAATGGCGATGGGCAAGGTCCGGCGGCAGGGTGAATACCGCCGCCAGATCCCATTGACGGGATTGGCCAAGGGCCGTCACCGCGACCCGCGTGCTTTCAACCGCGCCAACGACTATGGCCTTCATGCGCCCTCCTGATCGATGACTGGTTGGACCGTTCGCCGCGCACCGCCACGCTGATCGTCCGGGCAAGGATGGTGAGATCGAGCCACAAGGAGCGGTTCGCAATATACCACAGATCGAGCGCGATCTTGTCATGCTCACCCAGCAGCGTGTTGCCGTTGACCTGTGCCCAACCCGTCAGGCCGGGTCTGACCGCGCACCGCTGCCGTCCCCGCTCTCCGGCTTCCTCTATGGTCGCGGGCAGCAGAGGGCGGGGGCCGATCAGGCTCATGGTCCCTGTCAGGATGTTCCACAGCTGCGGCAGTTCATCCAACCTCGAGCGCCTGAGGAACCCGCCGATCCGCGTCGTCCGCATCGCGTCTGGCAACAACCGCCCCTGCCGGTCGCGGGCGTCGGTCATGGTCCGGAACTTGATGACGGAAAAGCGCCGCCCGCCCTTCGTCATGCGCACCTGCCGGTACAGCACCGGCGCACCATCGGCCAGCCTTATGGCACCGGCGATCACCGCCATGACCGGCAGCGCCAGCGGGAAAGCGGTGGCCGCGAACAGCATATCGATCAACCGCCTCACCCCCATCAGGATTCTCCGGCAAGGATCGGCGCGTTGACCCTCTTTCGCCCGGCCCGCCCGGCCGCGGGGCCGTTCATCTCCATGGTCGAAAGCAGCAGCGCATTCACCATCTCGACCGAATAATGGTCTTCAACCGTCTTGCGCGCCGCCATGCCCAATTGCGCGGGCAGGGTGGGCTGCTCGCATATCCGCACCATCGCGTCAGCTAGCGCCCCGGCATCGCGCGGCGCGACGATGAAGCCGTTCACCCCCTGCCTGATCGGCTCGCGGCAACCCGGCATATCAGTGGTGATCACGCCCCGGCCCACCGCCATCGCTTCCAATATCGTGCGCGGCAGGCCCTCCCTATACCAGCTTGGCAGCACGAAGATGCTGGCCTGCCCCAGAAAGGGGCGCACGTCGCGCGTCTCGCCCAGATATTCGATAATGCCGTCGTCCTGCCACTCAGCGATCGCCTCGCGCGAAACGGCGGCCGGATTTTCATCGAGAGGCCCAAGCAGTTGCAGACATACATCGGGAAACCGCGCCCGGACGATCCGGGCCGCTTCGACATATTCGATCAGCCCCTTGTTGCGCAGCAGCCGCGCGATCATCAGGAAAACAGGCGGTCCTTCCGGCAAAGCCGCCTGAGCATAATGGGAAAGGTCCACGCCCGACCCCGGCACTTGAATGACTCGGCTGTCGGGGCGCAGGATATGGTGGCGCAGCATCTCGCCACGGTCGTCGCTGTTGAACACGAACACCGCCTTGGCGGTGCGCAGCGCCTGCCGGTACAGAATGGACACGATCGCCCGCACATAGGGCAGCAGTCGCGATTCACCGTCGCTGAACACATGGCCAAGCCCGCTGACCATCGCATAGAAGCGGATGGACGGGAAAAACCGGCTGGCGATGCCGCCATAGATGATCGGCTTCTGCGTGTAGGCCATTACCGCGTCCGGCCGATGTTTCCGGAAGCAACCGATCAGCCAGCTCAGCGTGCCCATGTCGGCAAAGGGGTTCATCCCCGCCCGCGCCATGGGCATGGACAGATAGGTCGCGCCCATCGCCGCCAGCTTTGCTTCGATCTCGGGATCGCGGCCGGGCGCGCAGACAATGACCTCATGCCCGTTGCCGATCATTGCCGCGATCAATCGCCCGCGAAAATTGATGACCGAATAGGCGAGGCTGGCGATGACGATGATCTTCATGCGGTCCCGTGGCTGCTTCCGGATCGCCGCGCTATTGGGGGCGGCAAGCGCAACTATAGGACAAAGCAGCCGGAAAAGGCCGCACCATTCCGCACCTATACTTGAGGCCAGTCGTCCATCCTTTCGGATGACGAATAGGGGCGGGGATTTGATTTCTGCTCAAAGGGATAAGGCCTCTACCCCTCTTCGGATCGTACCTATGCCCAACTGCCCGGCGCCCACATCCGCCCTATTTGAAGAACATGATTGATCGCCAGCCAAGCTTCGTCGTTATCGGCGCCATGAAGGGCGCGACCACATGGATCGCTCATCAACTCCGCAATCATCCCGGCCTGTGGCTCCCTGACGCCGAACCGCATTATTTCAGTTCGAAATATGATCGCGGCCCGGAATGGTACGCCTCCCTCTTCGATCCTGCTCCGCCCGGCCGCATCATCGGGGAAAAGTCGGCCGACTATCTCGCGCATCCGCAAGCTCCGGAGCGTATGGCGACCATGCTTCCCGACGCCCGCCTCATCGTTCAGCTGCGCGACCCGGTTCAGCGCGCCTATTCCGATTATTGCATGCTCTTCCGACGCGGACAGGTAAGCGGCGACCCGCGCAAATATCTGGAAAGCGCCCAGCCTGAACAATCACGATTCCTGTCGGGCGGGCTTTACGGCGCACATCTGCGCCGCTTCCTGCGCCATTATCCGCGCGATCAGATCCACGTGATCCTGTACGAGTCGCTTCGGGAGCAGCCCGAACAGGTCATCGCGGACGTGTGCACCCATATCGGCGTGCCGGTGCACATCGCGCCCGAAGAGGTGGCCAGCCGGAAAAATGACAGCGCCAGCCCGATGTTGCCGCTGCCGTTGCGCCGTATGCTGCAACCGATGCGCCCGGTGCTGGACCCGCTCCGCTCCAACCCCCATCTGGCAAAATTGCGCGCGTCGCTGGCCGCGCCGATCCGCTACCCGCCCCTCACTGATGAATTGCAGCAGATGCTGCGCGATTTTTACTGCGAGGACCTGTTGATCCTGCAAGACACCCTCCAGATGGATCTGCGCCATTGGATTACCGGCGATCCTGCGACGAGGGACGCTCAAGCCGTGGCGGCGAAGTGATTCGCGCCGTCATTCTCCAGTAACGGCGGCGACTTATCTGACGCCGTATGGAGCATCGCCCCGACCCGTATGCATGTCCGCTAACCGCGGGACGGGCAACTGCGGGGGTACTCCGGAAAAGTCGGCCACTGACGATCATGCATGACGTAAATTGCCGACCATAAGGGAAGTGAGGTGCGCTGATGCCGGGTTTCAGGGTGGTTCGACCTTGGCTGTTGAACCTCTATGTCCACCGATTGCCTCGTTTTCGCGGGAAGTGGCGGCTGTTGTCGCCTTTTGCCTGGGTGCTGGATGGCACGCCGATCCGGTCAAGCTATGGCAATGTCCGACTCGCCTTCGATGTGCGCGACCGGACTCACCTGCTTGGGCTGACCGGGGAATATGGGGCGCGAGTCTCCGATGAGGTGGAATGCCTCAATCCCGGCGACTGCTTCATCGATGTCGGCGCCAATTGCGGCATCTTCACCCTGCTTGCGGCGGAGCGCGTGGGGCGGGACGGGCTGGTGGTCGCCTTCGAACCTTGCTTTCCCACCTTCGCAAAGCTGGTCCGGAATATAAGCCTGAACGTGTTTAGCAATGTTCTGCCCTTCAACATGGCGCTTGCGGCTCTTACCCGGCCCGACCTGCTCGACAATCGCGCGACAGGGCATTCCGGGCGCTTCTCCATCGCCAGCGAGCCTGTGGAGCAGGGGGAACGGGTCATGACATTGTCGATCGGCGACTTTCCCGGCCTTCTCAAGCTGATCGGCGAGCGATCCATTACAGTGAAGATCGATGTGGAGGGGTTTGAATATGCCGTCCTTCAGGGGCTGGCGCCGATCCTCGCCCTCCCGCAAACGCGTGCAGCTGTCGTCGAAATCGATCACCGAAACCTTCACCGCTATGGTGCTGATGCAGGCGAAGTCTTCACCCTGCTAGAGCGCCATGGCTTCACCCGCGTCGATCCTGACGGCGCAGGCGATCATTTCGACGCGGTTTTCCACCGCCGGACTGACACCGCAGTCCCCGTCGCGGCTTGTGCTAACGTCACGCCTTTTCGTCGGCGGCCTTCTCATGCCGCCCCCGTCTCGCTCTCGGCCGCTCGATCGACATCCCGCCTCGCGCGCGTCGCTGCGGCCCTGTTGGTGTTGGCAGGCGGCTGGTTTGCCATGGGCAAGGGCATATCGGTCGATCGCGGCCGGGCGGAGGAATATTTCATCAAGGAAGCCTTGCAGTCGCACAAAGTCGCGGAAATGCGGGCTGTCCTGCGCCGTTCGCCGCCCACGGTGTTCAACGTCGGCGAAGTCGGCTCCTTCGCCCGCATCGCGCTTCCCGTCCTGCCGCAGGGTTGGCGCATCACCGATGTACAGCTTTTCCCTTCCGACAGCGGCCCCAGCCTTCAGATGACCATCACCAACGACGTCAGCCGTCCGGTCTCCCTGTTCGCCGTCCGCGACGATGGCGTGGCACCCGCCAAACCGGAGGTGCTCACCCGCGATGGCAAGACCGTTGCTTATTGGCAGGAGGGCGAACTGGCCTATGCCCTGATCAGCAAGAAGAAGCAGCCCGCCGAACTCGATCGCCTTGCCGAGGATATCGCCGACAACGTCTCCTCTTAGAGCATCGTGCGCAAAAGTGGGAACCGGTTTTGCGCCTAAAACGATGCGAAAACAAAAAACTAGAGCGCGCGTCTTGCGTCCGATTTAACGCAGCGCGCTCTAGCGCGGTTAGCCAGCTCTCAGCGATCCACCTCGGCGGACGGTGTCTCTTCCTGTGTCAACGGCCCTTCCAGCCCGTTGCCAGTCCGCATCCGCGTGACGATGTTCCATGTCGCGATGAACAGCGCGGCGATCACCGGCCCGATGACGATGCCGTTGAAGCCGAACATGTCGATGCCTCCCAGCGTCGTGATCAGCACCACATAGTCGGGAATGCGCGTATCCCGCCCAACCAGCATCGGCCGTAGCAGATTGTCGATCAGGCCGATGACGAACAGGCCGCACACGATCAGGATGATCCCCTTGACCACCGCGCCCGTCGCCAGCAGGTAAATTGCCACCGGCACCCACACTAGCCCCGTGCCCACCGCCGGGATCAGCGAAAAGCATCCCATCAGCACGCCCCACAGCAGCGGCCCCTGTATCCCCAGCATCCAGAATACGACGCCTCCGATCATCCCCTGGACGATGGCCACGACGACGCTGCCCTTGATCGTGGCGCGGGTGACGACGACGAACTGCTGCATCAGCGCCCGCCTGTGCGTCATGCGCAGCGGCGCCGCGCGATCCAGCCGCGCCGCCAGCGCCGGTCCATCCCGCAGCAGGAAGAAGGTAAGGTAGAGCGTCACACTGAGCGCGACGAAGAAGCTGAACGCGCTCTGCCCGATCTGGAAAACCTGCGCCGCGACGGATCGAAAGCTGTTGGCAATCCCCTGGCCCAGCATGTCGCGCACCGCCGCGAAATTGGTGATGCCCACGCGTGCCAGCAGGTTCGAAGCCCAATCCGGCAGGCTCGCCTGGAATGCATTGAACATGGCGGGGATATTAATCTGCCCCGACTGTATCTTGGCGTAGAAAAGCCCCGCTTCCTGCACCAGCGAAACAGCCAGCACGATGGCGGGCAGGATGACGACCGCCACGATCAGCGACAGCGTCAGCCCTGCCGCGCTATTGGGGCGGCCCGGCATCTGCCGCAGCAGATTCTGGTTGATCGGCCCGAACAATATGGCGGCGATCACGCCCCACAATATGGCCGCGAAAAACGGCTCGATCACCAGCGCAAAGGCCACCGACACCAACAGGACGAAGCCCAGAAAAACACCGTCTTCGATGCGGACATTCTGTGGCTTGCCGGTCATGTTCGCGCTTTGGCAGAAATCGGGGGCAAAAGTCCATCTTCCGCGCGATGGCGGCGCTTTTGCACTGCGACCAACGTCCGCTGTGTCAAAAAGGTCGCAGTTGCTTCAATTTTCCCTGACCGATTGAATCCGCGTCGGCGAAGCGTAAGAGCTTCAAGGATAACCATCGGAAAGCAGGACATGGCAAAACCCGAATCCTGGCGGCTGAGCCCGGAAGCCTACAGCTTCATCACCAGCATCGATACGCGCTTCCAGGATATCGACACGATGGGCCACATCAACAATGTGGCCATATCGGGCATCTTCGAAACCGCCCGCATCCGCTTCCACCATCATCTCGGCCGTCACCCGCAGGAACAGGGCGTGCGCTGGCTCGTCGCCGCCGTGTCGCTGAACTTCGTGGAGGAATCGCACTTCCCCTATCCGTTCGAAGTGCATTGCGGCATCGGCCATATCGGCCGCACCAGCTGGACCGTCAGCTCCGCCGCCTTCCAGAAAGGCGTCTGCGTCGCCACCTGCGACACCACGGTCGTCACCCACGGCTCGGAAGGCCGCCGCGTCATCGACGCCAGCCTGCGCGAAGCCATGGAACGCAACTTCCTGCGCCAGCCGACCTAAACCGCTAGCGTCACCCCAGCGAAAGCTGGGGTCTCGATGAGCTGGGCCGCGCCGTCTCCCCGGACCACCGTCCCTCACCTCCGTTCGCCCTGAGCTTGTCGAGCCGAAGGCCGGCGAAGCCAACGGCTTTCCTTTCTTAAGAGAAGGGAAGGGGGAGTGATGAACGGGTGGAGTGAGATCAGCCCGCAAACCCATCCATCCGCCGCGCCCACTGAAAGGCGATCACCGCACCCTTCACCGGCTGGATCATAACCGCCGCCAGCACCACGGCTAGTCCGGGCCAAAGCGCTGCCTGCACGCCTAGTGGAATGGCAAGCGCATGGTTCACCTCGATCATCAAGGGCACTAATATGTGCCCCAGCAGCAGGATCACGATATAGGCGGGAAAATCATCCGCCCGCGACACATCCCACGCCTGCCCACAGGCATTGCAGGCCGGACTGGGCTTCAGGAAGCCCGCGAACATCGCGCCCTCACCGCAGGCGGGGCACCGGCCGCGCAGTCCTGAAGTCAAGGCCGGGCGAAGCGGACGCGCCACGGCATCTGCGGAAGGATGATTGCTCATCCGCGCTCCCTATGGCCGCACGGCGGACTGTGCAACACAGGTTTAACCGCCTGCCTCCCTTTCGCCCGGCCAAAAGGCTGTTAAGACGGCCCCCATGCGACTGCCGGGTCCTTCCGAAGCCTTTGTCCTGTTCGACGATGCGCGAGAGCGCAATCCCGCGCCCGCGCGCCTTTACCGCGACCCGGTGGAGATCATCTGCGCCAATTGTCTTGAGGATGTGCAGCCCGCCCTCGACCGCATAGCCGAAGCGGGCGAATTGGGCCTCCATGCCGCCGGTTACATGAGCTACGAGGCTGGACTGATGCTGGAGGATCGCCTCCAGCCGATCGCCTTACAGGATGATCGCGGGCCTGCCATGCCGCTCCTGTGGTTCGGCCTGTTTGAAGGGCATCGTCTGATCGATCCAGCGCTGATGCCGGACCTGTTGCCCGATCCCGCCGCCGCCAGCATAGAAGCGCCGCAACCGCTGCTGGACGAGCAGGCCTATCGCGCCGCTTTCACTCAGGTGCAGGAATATATCCGGGCAGGCGACATCTATCAGGTCAATCTAACCTTCCCCTGCGCCGCGCGCTTCGATGGCGACCTCATGGCGCTCTATGCCGCGATCCGTCCCCGCCAGCGCGCGGGCTATGGCGGCATCATCCGTACCGGCGCGCATAATATCCTCTCCTTCTCGCCCGAACTCTTCTTCACCAATGTGCGCGGACAACTGACCGCCCGCCCCATGAAGGGCACCGCCCTCCGCTCCGCCGACCCGGCGCGCGACGCGGCACTGGCGCGCGAACTGGAGGAGGACATCAAGCAGCGCGCCGAAAATCTGATGATCGTCGACCTCCTGCGCAACGATCTGTCCCGCGTGTCGCGCGCGGGAACCGTGATCGTCCCCGACCTCTTCCATGTCGAAACCTATCCGACGGTGCACCAGATGGTCTCGACCATCCGCGCGCGGCTGCTGCCCGGCCTCTCGCCAGTCGATATCTTGCGCGTCCTCTTCCCCTGCGGATCGATCACCGGCGCGCCAAAGGTGCGGGCGATGGAAATTATCGATACGGTGGAGGCATATCCGCGCGACATCTATACCGGCACGATGGGTTGGATCGATCCGAACGGAGACGCCGCCTTCAATGTTGCCATTCGCACGATTTGGGTTGAAGAAGGCAGCAGGGAGGGGCGCCTGGGATTGGGTTCGGCCATTGTCGCGGACTCGGATGCGGCATCCGAGTGGGCGGAATGCCTGGCCAAGGGGCGCTTCCTCACGACCGCAGGACAGTAGGGGGCTTGAATAGTTTCGATGTCATTGGCTGACGGACGGTTCGACCTGCTCGAAACCATGGCTTTCGATCCGGTCGACGGTATCAGGCTGCTCGAACTGCATCTCGAACGGTTGAAGGCGAGCGCTGCGGCACTCGATTTCAGCTTCGACCGCCATGAAGTTCGCAATGAACTGCAAGCCGCGACCTTCCGCCTGCGCGAACGCAGCCGCCTGCGCCTTCTCGTCTCGCGGGGCGGTTCGATCGCCATCGAGGTGCGCGAACATCGCACCTGGCCGCAGGCGATCATGCAGGTGGCGATCGTGCCCCGTCAAAGCTCCGCCGACGACCTCCGCCTCGCGCACAAGACGACCGACCGGGCCATCTACCGCGACGCGCTGAAACGCGGCGGCACTTATGAAGTGCTGATGACCGATGAGGAAGGCTTCCTCACCGAAGGCTGCTTCTCCTCCATATTCGTTGAACGCGGCGACAAGCTGGTGACGCCCCCACTGTCGCGGGGTCTCCTTCCCGGCGTCCTGCGCCACAGCCTCATCGAAATGGGCGAAGCGGTCGAAGACGACCTCAAACCCCGCGACCTCGCCAAGGGCTTCTTCATCGGCAACGCCGCCCGAGGCATGGTCGCCGCCTCCCTAGTAAAGTAAAAATCCTCCCCATCGCAGATGGGGAGGGGGACCAGCCAAAGGCTGGTGGAGGGGAGCGCCCAATGGGCGCCGCAGCCCCCACCCCCATAAACCCCGTCATCCCAGCGTCGGATCTCAAGCCAGCTTGCGCTACCCCTCAAGATTCCAGCGTCTGCTGGAATGACGAAAACCAACTGGCGGTTGCCCACCGCGCGATAGCGCACTAAGGAGCCTCGCGTCCGCCCGCGCGGACTCACTATCCATCAGAAAGAGTGTCACGATGAGCCAGACTTCCGCTGCCCTCGGTCGCATCCAGCCCTCCGCTACCCTGGCGATGAGCGCGCGTGTGAATGCCCTCAAAGCCGAAGGCGTCGATGTCATTGGTCTCTCGGCGGGCGAACCCGATTTTGACACGCCCGATTTCGTCAAGGAAGCGGGCATCGCCGCGATTCGCAAAAACCTGACCCGCTACACCGATGTGGACGGCACCGCCGATCTCAAGGATGCGGTCGCCTTCAAGTTCAACCGCGACAACGGCCTGACCTACAAGCGCAGCCAGATCAGCGTGAATTCGGGTGGCAAGCACACCCTGTTCAACGCGCTGGTCGCGACCGTCGATGCGGGTGATGAAGTCATCATCCCGGCGCCCTATTGGGTCAGCTATCCGGACATCGTGAACTTCGCGGGCGGCACCCCCGTCTTCGTCGAAGGTCCCGCAAGTCAGGGCTACAAGATCACCGCCGCCCAGCTCGACGCCGCGATCACGCCACGCACCAAGTGGTTGATCCTGAACTCGCCTTCCAACCCCTCGGGCGCGGCCTATTCGGCGAGCGAGCTCAAAGATCTGGGCGAAGTGCTGCGTCGCCACCCGCACGTCCTGATCATGACCGACGACATGTATGAGCATGTCTGGTACGCGCCGACCCCCTTCGCGACCATCGCGCAGGTATGCCCGGACCTTTATGAGCGCACGTTGACGGTGAATGGCTGTTCCAAGGCTTTCTCGATGACCGGCTGGCGCATCGGTTTCGCCGGTGGTCCCGAATGGATCATCAAGGCGATGGGCAAGCTCCAGTCGCAGTCCACGTCGAACCCCTGCTCGATCAGCCAGGCGGCCGCCGTCGCCGCGCTGACCGGCGATCAGGACTTCCTTGAAGAGCGCAACGCCGCCTTCAAGAAGCGCCGCGACATGGTCGTATCGATGCTGAACGACGCGCCGGGCCTCGACTGCCGGACGCCAGAAGGCGCCTTCTACGTCTATCCCGACGCCAGCGGCCTGATGGGCAAGACCACGCCCAAGGGCCAGCTGGTCGACACCGACGAAAAGCTGATCGGCTATTTCCTCGATGAAGCCCGCGTCGCCGCCGTCCACGGCGCCGCCTTCGGCCTCTCGCCCGCCTTCCGCATCAGCTACGCGACTTCGGAAGAAATTCTGGCCAAGGCGTGCAAGCGCATCCAGGAAGCCTGCGCCGCCCTGAAGTAAGTCCCCTAAATCCTCCCCATGCCGAGCATGGGGAGAGTCGAAGAGAGGCAGGTGTCTCTCTTCGACAGCGAAGCTGGTGGAGGGGAAAAGCGCGCCACCTCTCGCAAAAAACCCCACGCCACCTTGCAGCCAGACCAAGCTCACCTATATTCCGTTTCAACTTGAAACTAGATATCCGGCCTCGTTCACCAGAGGCTAACCCATAAGCTGCTAATCCCCGTCCTTCCGGGCCAAGATAGAAAGGAAGAAGGCCATGCTGACATTCCTCAAATCCGACCTGTTCCTGCGTTTCTTTGGCGGGTTCGTGATCGGCTCCGCTGGCCTGTTCGCCTTCCACCTCGCTGAGCCGCCTGCGCTCACTACCCCCGCCATGGCCGCGCCCGAAAGCATGCCCCAGGCCAATTCCAATGCGGCCCTTTAACGCCTTCCTCATCGCCTTCTCGGCGGCAGCCGCCGTCGCCTCTCCCCTGCGCGCCGAGCGTCCGGTCCTCGCGCCCACGCCCGCGATAGATGCCCCCGCCACGCGCAAGCTCGAAACCGCTGTCTTCGCGGGCGGTTGCTTTTGGGGAGTTGAGGGTGTCTTTTCCCACATCAAGGGCGTCCGTCTCGTCACGTCGGGTTTTGCTGGCGGCCCGTCCAACCTCAAGGTCGATTATGACCGCGTCAGCCAAGGCGGTACAGGCTTCGCTGAGGCGGTCCGCGTCACCTACGACCCTCGCCAGGTCAGCTATGGCACCTTGCTGCGGGTCTTCTTCTCGGTCATCGCCGACCCCACTACGCTCAATTATCAAGGCCCCGATCGCGGCACCCAATATCGCAGCGCGCTCTTCCCCCTTACTCCGGGGCAGGACAAGGCGGCTCGCGCTTATCTGGCGCAGCTGGACAAGGCGGGACTTTGGCGCGACCCGATCGTGACGAAGGTCGAACGCTTCACCGGCTTCCAGGCTGCGGACGCCTATCATCAGGATTTCCTGACCCGCAACCCGCGCCATCCCTATATCAAGCGTTGGGACATGCCCAAGCTCGCCGCGTTCAAGGCGATGTACCCCAACCTCTACAACGCCCGTCCCTCAGCCTGAAAAGGACATAGCCATGACCCCGACCCAAGGATTGAAGCTTCTGTCGACCTTGGACGAGGATGGTCGGCTGACCGTGGAACTGGCGGAGGAGACGCTACCGCCGCCTCGGGCGGACAAGGTGCTGGTCCGCGTAGAAGCGGCGCCCATCAACCCGTCAGACCTCGCCCTGCTTTTCGCCTCCGCCGATCTTGAAAATGCTGATTACAGCGAAGGCCGGATCGTTGCCCGCATGCCTGACGCGGCCCGACGCGCGCTGGCGGGGCGAGTGGGTCAGCCCATGACGATCGGCAATGAAGGGGCTGGCACCGTCATCGCCGCTGGCGAATCCCCGGAAGCTCAGGCCCTGCTCGGCAAGCGCGTCGCCCTGATCAGCGGCGGCATGTTCGCGCAATATCGCATCGTCAACGCCCGCGCCTGCATGGTCTTGCCCGATGACGTGACGGCGGAGCAGGGCGCGTCCGCCTTCGTGAACCCCATGACGGCGCTTGGCTTTGTAGAAACCATGAAGCGGGAAGGTCACAAGGCCATCGTCCACACCGCCGCCGCCTCCAACCTGGGCCAGATGCTGGTGCGCATCGCTCAGGAAGACGGCGTTCCGCTGGTGAACATCGTGCGTAACGACGCACAGGTGGCGATCCTCGAAGGGATCGGCGCGGACCATGTGGTCAACAGTTCGGCAGAGGACTTCCCCGCTCAGCTTGAAGCCGCCATCGCAGCCACCGGCGCGACCATCGCCTTCGACGCGATCGGTGGCGGCAATCTCGTCAGCCAGATCCTGCATGCCATGGAACAGGTCGCCAGCAAGGACGCGCCCTACAGCCGCTATGGTTCCGACAGCCCCAAGCAAGCCTATATTTACGGCGCCCTCGACCTGTCCCCTACCATCCTCACGCGCAGCTTCGGTTTCGGCTGGTCCGTTGGGGGCTGGTTGCTCTTCCCCTTCCTGCAAAAGGCGGGACCAGAAACCATCGAACGGATGAAGCAACGCGTGATGGACAATATCACGACCACCTTCGCCAGCCACTATAAGGGCCATATCTCGCTGTCCGAAGCACTCAACCGTGAAGTCGTGCTAACCTACAATGCCCGGCGCACCGGCGAGAAGTACCTGATCGTCCCAAACTAAGCTGGAACGGGGAGCTTCAGGAGCGCTGAAGCGGCGCTCCTGAAATCGTCAGTGTCAGGACGCCATCTGGTGCAGCGCGCAAAGCTTGTTGCCCGCCGGGTCGCGCAGATAGGCGAGGTACAGCTTGCCCATGCCGCCGTCACGAACACCGGGCGGATCTTCGCAAGTCGTGCCGCCTGCCGCGATCCCCGCCGCATGCCATGCATCTGCCTGCTCGGGCGAAGAGACCGAAAAGCCGATGGTTCCGCCATTGGCCGCACAGGCCGGTTCACCGTTGAGCGGCTTGGAAATGGCAAACGCGCCGGTCGGCGTCATGTAGAAGACACGGCCTTTGTCGTCGACGAACCCCGGCGAGACGCCCAGAGCGCCCAGCGTCGCATCGTAAAATTGCTTGGATTTCTGAATGTCGTCGGCACCAACCATGATGTGGCTGAACATATGCATCCTCTCTGCCATTTCGAGCGGTTGGCAACCAACCGCGCTCACTGGCTAGTTTAGGAAGGGCTTCGAATAATGGAAGCCGGAAATGTCCACGCGCATTGAGGAGAGGCGATGAGAGCGCAGCCTATCTCCGCCGAACCACAGCAAATGGGCGGAGCCTGAACCCAGACCCCGCCCAAAATGCATCTACCAAAACCGGCAAGCCTTATTTCGGCGCCAGCACCATCAGCATCTGGCGACCTTCCATGCGCGGATAGGCTTCCACCTTCGCGATCTCGCCGACATTCTCCGCCACCCGCTGGAGCAGTTGCATACCAAGCTGCTGGTGCGACAGTTCGCGGCCGCGGAAGCGCAGGGTGATCTTCACCTTGTCGCCGTCGCCGATGAAATCATGGACCTTCTTCATCTTCGTATCATAATCATGATCGTCGATGTTCGGACGCATCTTGATCTCTTTGAGTTCCTGCGTCTTCTGGGTCTTGCGGGCGATATTCGCCTTTTTCTGGGCTTCGTACTTATATTTGCCGATGTCCAGGAACTTGCAGACCGGCGGATCGGCGGTCGGCGACACTTCGACCAGGTCCAGCCCGATCTCATAGGCGCGCTCGATCGCCTCCTGCGTATACATCACGCCCAGATTTTCGCCTTCGTCGTCGATCACGCGCACTTTGGGCACAGTGATGAACTCATTGTAACGGGGACCGGACTTAGGCGGCGGCGCCATCGGGCGGCGCATCATTGGGGGACGTATAGCGGCTTCTCCTATGGTTGCTTACAAAACGGCTCTGGCGGCCTTTAGCGCAAAGCCGAAAGGGGCGGCAAGTCCGCAGTTACGGAATCACCGGCCCCATGTGGCATCGCTGCCTCACCGCATATCGGGGGCGAGCACTTCTTTTGCAAGACGCTGGATGACATCATCAACGGCAAGGACGCTTTGCCCTTCCTTACCCAACGCACGCAGCGCCACCGTGCCTTCATCGGCTTCGCGACGCCCGACGACCAGCAAATTGGGCACTTTGGCAAGGCTATGCTCGCGCACCTTGTAGTTGATCTTCTCATTACGGACGTCGACTTCAGCGCGGATCCCGGCGGCACGGAGCTTCTCCACCACCGCGTTCGCATAGTCGTCCGCGTCCGAAACGATAGTCGCGACAACCGCCTGCACCGGAGCGAGCCAAAGGGGGAATTTGCCCGCATAATGTTCGATCAGGATGCCGATGAAGCGTTCATAGGAGCCGAAAATCGCCCGGTGGAGCATCACCGGCCGATGCCGTTCGCCATCTTCGCCCACATAGGATGCGTCGAGTCGCTCCGGCAGCACCCGGTCGGACTGGATCGTGCCGACTTGCCAGGTCCGTCCGATCGCATCGGTCAGATGCCATTCCAGCTTGGGTGCATAGAAAGCGCCTTCGCCCGGCAATTCCTCCCAACCATATTCTGGCGTGTTGAGGCCAGCGGCCGCGACAGCGTTACGCAGTTCCTCCTCGGCCTTGTCCCACATCTCCTCGGTGCCGAAGCGTTTCTCCGGACGCAGCGCCAGCTTGATCGAGTAAGTGAAGCCGAAATTCTTGTAGATCCGATCCGCCAGCTCGCAGAAGGCCCGCACCTCCGCGACGATCTGGTCCTCGCGGCAGAAGATATGCGCATCATCCTGCGTGAACTGGCGCACCCGCATCAACCCGTGCAGCGCCCCATGCGGCTCGTTCCGGTGACAGCAGCCATTCTCATAGAAACGCAGCGGCAGGTCGCGATAGCTTTTGATCCCCTGCTTGAAGATCAAAATGTGCGCCGGGCAGTTCATGGGCTTCAGCGCCATCCAGTCGACATCGTCGGACACCAGCGGCCCTTCATCCTCGACATTCGGCACCTCGTCGGGGATCACGAACATATTCTCGCGATATTTGCCCCAATGGCCCGACTGCTCCCACTGGCGCGCGTCCATCACCTGCGGCGTCTTGACCTCGCGATAGCCCGCATCGTCGATCGCGCGGCGCATATAGGCTTCCAGCTCCCGCCAGATCAAATAGCCCTTGGGATGCCAGAAGACCGACCCATGCGCCTCCTGCTGGAGGTGGAACAAGTCCATCTCCGCGCCCAGCTTGCGATGGTCGCGCTTGCCCGCTTCTTCGAGGCGCGTGAGGTGCGCGTCCAACTGCTTCTTGTTAAGCCAGCCGGTGCCGTAGATGCGGGACAGCATCGCATTCTTCTGATCCCCGCGCCAATAAGCCCCCGAAACGCGCGTCAGCTTGAAAGCATTGGGGTCGAGCTTGCCGGTCGAAGCCAGATGCGGCCCGCGACACATGTCCAGCCACTCCCCGCCGGACCAGTAAACGGTCAGTTCCTCGCCCTCGGGCAGCTCTGCCGCCCATTCAGCCTTGAACGTCTCGCCTTCCGCCTTCCAGCGCGCGATCAGGTCCTCGCGCGTCCATACCTCGCGGCGGAGCGGCTTGTTCGCAGCGATCAACTCCCGCATCTTCGCTTCGATCGCGGGCAGGTCCTCCTCGGTAAAGGGCCGGTCCTTGGGTGCGAAGTCATAGTAGAAGCCGTCGTCCGTCGCAGGGCCGAAGGTGATCTGCGTCCCCGGAAACAGCGCCTGCACCGCTTCGGCCAGCAGATGCGCAAAGTCATGCCGCGCCAGTTCCAGCGCGTCCGCCTCATCCTTGCTCGTCACCAGCGCGAGTTGAGCATCGCCCTCCAAGGGCCGCATAATATCGCGCAACTCGCCATCCACCCGCGCCGCGATCGCCGCCTTGGCCAGACCCGGCCCGATCGCCGCTGCAATATCCGCCGGAGTAGTGCCGGGCGCGACTTCACGCACGGAACCGTCGGGCAGGGTGATCTTGAGCATCGCGGACAAGGGACAAGTCTTTCTGTGATTGGATGGCAGCGCAAAATGCCGCGCTTTCCCCATAAATGGGCGGCCCCGTCTGTCAATAGAAGGGACCCTTGCCAAGGAACGCTGATGCAGGCATGTTGAATGTGTTGATATATCATTCAACAGGAGGGGTTCATGGCTTCAAGCTTCGTCCAATCCAACGCGTCTCAGCCCGAACAACCGATGGGCGAGATGAATACCACCCCATTGATCGACGTGATGCTGGTGCTGCTGATCATGTTCATCATCACGATACCGATCCAGACGCACAGCGTCGGCGTCGACCTTCCCCAAACGCCTGACACGGTGACGCAGCCGCCGATAAACCCCGTCAAAAACAGGCTGACGATCGATGGGGAGGGCGTGCTGCGCTGGAACGGGGCGGCAATCGATCGGCTTACTCTGCGCCAATATCTCGCCGCGTCCCTTGCGAAGCCTGTCGAACCGGAGTTGCAGTTCCAGCCCGCCGCTGACGCCCGCTATGTCGTGGTGGACGAAGTGCTCGCCGACATTCGCCGAGCGGGCGTCAAGAATATGGGCTTTGTTGGTAACGAGCGCTACGCCACCTTCTAACGGAAGGACCGCCAACATGATCCCCCTTGACCAGTCGTCCGGCGCATAGTCTTTTGCTGCCGGGGACTACAGGGGGGATCATGGACCAGGAACGCTTTTACGGCGAGAGCTTTGCCTTTGAAGGAAGCTGGCGCGAATACATGATGGTCGGGGATTTTGGCGGTCGCTTCTGCCACACGCCCGCCGGGGATGCCGCGTTGCGGACGTTGGCGGAAAGGATTGATCCCCATCATGAAGCGCGCGAAATCACGCTTGCCAACATCCCGATGGTCAATGCGGTAACGCTGCCCGGCGGTCGTATCATCCTGTTCGACGGCCTCATCCAGCAGGCGGCCTCGCCCGACGAGGTCGCGGGCGTCCTGGGTCATGAACTTGGCCATGTGCGGCACCGCGACACATTGACCGGCCTTGTCCGCCAACTTGGTCTTAGCGCTGTGCTCGGCGGAGCGGGGGGCGGCGCAGGCAGCTATCTGAATGGGGTGCTTGCGCTCAGCTATGGGCGGGAGGCTGAAGCGGCCGCCGACAGCGTCGCCATCGATCAGATGCGCGCCGCCAACATTTCCCCCGCCGCCACTGCGGCCTTCTTCGAAAAGCTCGGCGGCAAGGAGGCAGATCGTGGGGAAAGGGCCATGACATGGCTCTCCTCGCACCCGCTCTCCGCCGATCGTCGCCGCCGTTTCGCCGACGCGGTCAAGCCGGGTTCGGCCTATCGCCCGGCCCTCGACCGCGTTTCGTGGCAGGCGCTGCGCTCCTCCTGCGCGGCCGACCCGAAGGTTGCGAAATTCTGGGGAAAGCCCTTCTGATCAGGCGAAGATCAGGCGCGCCTGATCCCCGGTCTCCTGAAGAAACGCGACTGGGCCGCTGATGGAAATGCCGTCCGGCAATTCACTGGCGGCGACATCATGCAGTGCCATGCCGCTCTGGCAGGCAAGGATGCCGACATCCAGCGCCAGCGCCTCGGCGATCAATTGGCTAAGGGAAGGCAGGCCCGCCGCCAGATGCGCGGCATCCTCTGGTGCTTGGACGGGCTCCCGCAGCAGCGCCACGGCATCCAGTTGCAGGAAGATGCTGGCCGCTCCGCCCAACGCCGCCTGCGCGCTCGCCAGCACCAGTGCGCCGCGCAGCCGCTCTGCGTCAGCCGTGGCGACGACGATCCTCAGCTCGCGCATAGTTCGGCGGTGCAAGCTTTGCAGCCGGGGTCTTTGGTGATGCTTACCGTCCGGAACCGCATGGAAAGCAGGTCGGCTAGCAGCAGCTTGCCCGCCATGTCCGTGCCGAAGGGCACCAATGCGCGAATGACCTCCAGCGCGGCCAGGCTCCCCATCACGCCGGTAAGAGCGCCAATCACCCCTGTCTCAGCGCAGTTCCGCTCGGGCGCATCCTGCGGGTCGCCGACAAGGCAGCGATAGCAGGGCTGATCGCTCTCCCAGCCGCGATAGGTTGCGAGCTGCCCCTCAAACGGTCCCACCGCCGCTGACACCAACGGGATGCGCAACCGCTGCGCGCAGTCCGCCACCGCCAGCCGCGTCGCGAAGCTGTCGCACCCGTCCAGCACAACGTCCGCCTCGCGCAGCATCAGCGCGGCATTCTCCGCATCGATCCGGGCATTGATGGGGATCAGCTTCACATCGGGGTTGAGCCGCGCCACCGCCGCCATCGCCGCCTCCGCCTTGGCCGCGCCTATGTCGCCGGTGCCGAACAGAACCTGCCGCTGCAAATTGGAAAGCGCGACATGATCGTCATCGATCACCCGGATGGTGCCGACGCCCGCCGCCGCGAGATAGAGGATAGCGGGACTGCCGATGCCGCCCGCGCCGATCACGACGACATCGGCTGAGAGCAGACGCGCCTGACCCACGCCGCCAATCTCCTTGAGGACGATATGGCGGGCGTAGCGTTCCAGCTGCTCGTCGGAAAGGGTCATGAGCTACTCACTCCCGTCGATCCGAAACCACCCGAACCCCTGACCGTCTCGTCCAGTTCCTCGACCTCGGCAAAGCGCGCCATCTGCACCGGCGCTGCGACCAACTGCGCGATCCTGTCACCCCGCGTGATGACGAAGGGTTCCTCTCCCAGATTGATGAGGATGACCTTCAACTCCCCGCGATAGTCCGCATCGATCGTGCCGGGCGTGTTGGGCAGGCTGATGCCATGCTTGAGCGCAAGGCCCGACCGTGGCCGCACCTGGACCTCATAGCCCTCAGGGATCGCCATCGCAAAGCCGGTCGCTACCGCATGCCGCCCGCCCGGCGCGAGGGTGACATCCTCAGCCGACACCACGTCCATCCCCGCCGCATGCTCGGTCGCATAGGCTGGCGCCGGTAGTCCTTCACCATGGGGCAGGCGCTTCAGACGGATTTCAATCGGAGAGAGAGGGGAGGACATTGGCAACCTTTTCGATGATTCGGGTGGCGACGGCATCCTTGGGCAAATGCTCCCAGCTTTCGATGCCGTCCGCCGTGACGATATGCACGCTGTTGCTGTCGCCGCCCATCACGTCGCCTGACACATCATTGGCGATGATCCAGTCCGCACCCTTGCGCGCCAGCTTGGCCTGCGCATGTTCGGCAACCTTTTCGGTCTCGGCAGCAAAACCAATGAGCAGGGCAGGGCGCCCGGCATGTTTGCCCAAGGTGCCCAGAATGTCGGGATTCTCCACCAGCGCCAGCGGCGCAGGCTTGCCTGACCCATCCTTCTTCAGCTTCTGTCCGCAAGCATCCGCCGTGCGCCAGTCGGCAACCGCCGCCACCATGATCGCCGCATCGGCGGGCAGCGCGCCCTCGACCGCCGCCAGCATCTCCCGCGCGGTTTCCACATCGACGCGATCCACGCCCGCAGGCGTAGCCAGATGCACCGGCCCAGCGACCAAAGTCACCCGCGCACCAGCCCGCGCCGCCGCCGCCGCGATGGCAAAGCCCTGCTTTCCCGAAGAGCGATTGGCGATGTAGCGCACCGGGTCGATCGGCTCATGCGTCGGTCCAGCGGTAACCAGAATGTGCCGCCCTTTAAGCGGCAGTTCCGCGCCCTCAAAGTCCGGTTGCCCAGCAAGCGGATCTTTCACAGCCGGGCGTTCAAGCAGTCGCTCAACCTCTTCCACGATCGCTTCCGGCTCAGGCAAACGCCCCTTGCCGAACTCGCCACAGGCCATCTCGCCGCTATCCGGCTCCATCAGGTGGACGCCATCGGCATGCAAGCGCGCCAGGTTCCGCTGCGTCGCTGCATGATGCCACATGCGCACATTCATCGCGGGCACCGCCAGCACCGGCTTGTCGGTGGCGAGCAGCAGCGTCGTCGCCAGATCATCGGCAATGCCATTTGCCATTTTGGCGAGGATGTTCGCCGTCGCGGGCGCGACCACGACCAGATCAGCCTGTCGGCTCAGCTGGATATGCCCGATCTCCCGCTCTTCCTTCAGGTCGAACATGTCGCCATAGACATGGTCCTCGGTCAGCACGCCCAAGGACAGCGGCGTCACGAAATGGGTGGCGCTGTCGGTCAGCACCGCGCGCACAGCGATGCCCCGCTTTTTCAGCAGCCGCACCAGCTCCAGCGACTTATAGGCCGCGATGCCACCGGCGACGATCAGGAGGATGCGGCGCTGAGTCATAGTTGCAGATGTAGCAGGGCCGTAACGACCGCTCCAGTCACTGCGGCAATCCCCGCCACGGCGGCATAGCGCCACCCTCCGCCGATGCGGATGAGCCGGACTTCGGTCAGCGGCGGCGGCGGCGGTGCACCGCCCTTCTCGGGGAAGGCTTCCTCGATCCGCCGCACAAGACCGGGCAGCCGCTGAAGCGTCCGCCAATTCTCGATCAGCGCATCGGCCGCCTTCGCCTCCGGCCCTAGCTCCGCACGCAGCCATTCCTTCACATAAGGGCCGCTCGTCTCCCACAGGTTGATGTCGGGATCGAGCGCGGTCGCCACGCCCTCCACCATCACCATGGTCTTCTGTAGCAGCAGAAGGTGCGGCTGCGTCTGCATGTCGAAGTCGCGGGTGATGGCGAACAACCCGTCCAGCATGCCCCCGACCGAAAGCTCGCGCACCGGCTTGCCCCGCATGGGTTCGCCCACGGCGCGCAGGGCGGTCGCGAACTCCTCGACATTATGGTGGCCGGGCACATATTGCGCCTCGAAATGGATTTCGGCGACCCGCTTGTAGTTGCCGGTAATCAGGCCGTAGAGAATCTCCGCCAGCCACATGCGCGCCCGTCGGTCGATCCGCCCCATAATGCCGAAATCGATCGCCACGATGTCGCCATTGGCGGTGACGAACAGGTTCCCCTGATGCATGTCGGCGTGGAAGAAACCCTCGGCGATCGCCTGCCGCAGGAAAGCGTTGACCAGCCGCGCGCCCAGTTCCTTCACATCATGACCCGCCGCGATCAGGGCGTCGCGATCGGAGATCTTGATCCCGTCGATCCACTCCATCGTCATGACCTTGCCGGTCGTGCGATCCCAATCGATCATCGGCACGCGATAGCCCGGCATCGCCTCCATCGCCTCGGCGAGTTCGGATGCCGAAGCAGCTTCGCGGCGCAGGTCCAGCTCGCGCGCGGTCCAGCGCTTCATGTTGGCGATGACCAGGCGCGGCCGTAATCGCGCGACCTCGCCGCCCAGCATCTCCACATGGGCAGCGGCCCATTCATAGGTCTGGATGTCGCGGTTGAACTGATCCGTGACTCCGGGCCGGATCACCTTGACCGCCACATCGCGGCCATCCGTGGTGACGGCGCGATGCACCTGCGCGATCGATGCAGCGCCTACCGGCACCTCGTCGAAGCTGCGATAGATGCTCTCCAGCGGACGCCCGAAACTCTGCTCGATCTGGGCGCGAATGGTCGCGAAGGGAACGGGCGGCAATGCGTCCTGCAAACGCAGCAGATCGTCCGCTGCCTGCTCTCCTACCAGATCGGGACGGGTCGCCAAAGTCTGCCCCAGCTTGATCGCCGCAGGTCCGATCGCCTGAAAGGCATCGGCATAGCGCGGTTGCTTAGGGACTCGTGCCCCCACCCGCGCCAATCGCACCAGCCGCCTTACGGGCGTAGGCGTCAACGGATCGCGCTCAATCCCCCGCAGCGCCCCATGCCGCGCCAGCGTCCGGCCCCATTTCAGCAGCCGCCAGATATGCGTGATGTGAGAGGGCATCCTATACTAGCCCCTCCCTTTCAAGGGAGGGGTTGGGGTGGGTGCGCCGCATAAGCGGCGCTGTACCGCCCTCGTCATGGCAATTTCTCGCCTTTTTCGCCGCTATTTTGGAGCGAACGAATTTCATCTCGAACTGCCCCACCATCAAATCTTCCACCCCGAATGGATCGCCACCAACCCACCCAGGATCGGCTCGACCTTCGTCTGCACGAAACCAGCCTCCCGGATCATCCGCTCGAATTCCGGCATAGGCGGAAAGCGCCGGATCGATTCGATCAGATACCGATAGCTGTCCTCATCATCGGCGAGCAGCTTGCCGAGCTTTGGCACCAGCCGATGCGAATAGACATCATACACGTCGGAAAAGCCCGGCCAGGTCGTCGTCGAAAATTCCAGGCAGAAGAATCGCCCGCCAAATTTCAACACGCGGTGCGCTTCCCGCAGCGCCTTGTCGATATGCGTCACATTGCGAATGCCAAAGGCAATCGTATAGGCGTCGAAGCTGCGGTCGTTGAACGTCAGTTCTTCCGCATTCTGCTCCGACCAGATCAGCCCTTCCAGGCCTTTCTTCTTCGCGCGCTCGACGCCCACCGCGAGCATTTCGGGGTTGATGTCCGACACGGTGACGTTGGCACCATACTTGGCCATGCGAAAGGCGATGTCGCCCGTGCCGCCCGCCATATCGAGGATCGCTTCATCCTTGCGCGGCTTCACGCGCCCGACAAACTGGTCCTTCCACAGCCGGTGCGCGCCCACGGACATGGCGTCGTTCATCAGGTCATATTTGGACGCGACGTTGGAAAAGACCGCGCGCACCATCCCCTGTTTTTCAGAGGCATCCACATCGCGATAGCCGAAAGAAGCAGTGTCGTTCATGGGCCAGCCTCCTAGAGCATTTGCATGTCCGGTGGAAACACCCCAGATCGGCGAAAATGTTCAGTGACTTGTCGGCATAATTCGGCCTGACGATCCGATCGCTATCCAAGAGAGATTTGAATGCCTGAACTGCCCGAAGTCGAAACCACGGTCGCTGGCCTCCGGTCGGTCCTGGAGGGCACGGTTCTGACCCGTGTCGAACCACGCCGTGCGGATCTCCGCTTCCCCATACCGGTCGATCTGCGGCAGCGGCTGACTGGCGCGACCGTCACATCGCTGTCCCGTCGCGCCAAATATGGGCTCATCGAAACCAATCGCGGCGACACGCTGATCTTTCATCTTGGCATGTCGGGGCGTTGGCGAATCGATCCTGCGGAGATCGGGACCCATGACCATCTTCTGATCGAGACCGGAAACGGACATCTGCTCTCCCTTAACGATCCGCGTCGCTTCGGCTCGATCGATCTTGTGCGCACCGACGGCTCCCACGCCTACGGTCCCTTCACCCGCATGGGGCCGGAGCCACTCGGACCCGATTTTTCGGCCAACTATCTTGCGCAGGTGCTGAAAGGGAAGGCGACATCGATCAAAGCGGCGCTGCTCGATCAGCGAATCGTGGCGGGGCTCGGCAACATCTATGTCTGCGAAGCGCTCAACATGGCGGGCATCTCCCCAACGCGCGAGGCGGGGCGGATCAGTCGGGCGCGGCTCGGTCTTTTGGCCGACGCGATTCGGGAAGTGCTGACAGCCGCGATTGCGGCCGGAGGCTCCACCCTGCGCGATTATGCCCGACCCGATGGAGAGCTTGGCTATTTCTCCAAACAGTGGCGCGTCTATGGCCGGGAAGGCGAAAGCTGCGCCTGTGGCGGCGTGATCCGGCGACGCGTGGACGGCGGACGGTCGACCTTCTACTGCCCGAAATGCCAGAAATAGCACGCGCCTTCCCGTTGACGCTTGGGCTTATCCCCTGTAAGGGGCGCACCTTCACGGGGGACGGCTGGCGATTCCGGCTGACCCTTTCACGAGATTTGACGAGACCGAGGACTTTAAATGGCCAATACGCCGCAAGCCAAGAAGCGCATCCGCCGCAACGCACGCCGCGCCGAAATCAACGGCGCCCGCATCAGCCGGATCCGTACCCTGGTGAAGAAGGTCGAAGCCGCTCTCGCCGCTGGCGACAAGTCGGCTGCGGCCACGGCGCTTCAGTCCGTCCAGCCTGAACTGGCGCGTGGCGTCGCACGCGGCGTGCTGCACAAGAACACCGCGGCTCGCAAGTTCGGCCGTCTTACGAAGCGGGTCAGCGCGCTCGCCTGAGCCGCTCCACTCGATCGTCACGTAAAAGTCAAAAACCCGTCCCGCTCTGGGGCGGGTTTTTTCATGATTCCGTCACGTAGCCGTAACGGACATCCGCAGATTCCCGCGATTCCCTCGCGATTCGAGCAAAAAGGTACATAAGTGTACATTTGCTAACTATCTGAATTTGCGTGATATTCTGCTCATTTTGCCATTTCCCCCGGTTTTCCGCGTCAACGTCTTTATTTCATATTTTTGAAGGGCCTTGCCCTTGATCAGGCGAAGATTGCCTGTCTATTTTCAATTCTCTGATCGCCACTCGAATCGATTCCGGTGATCGTCATTAGGTTGTTTTTGCGCAGACTTGTTGGGGAAGCTCCCGCTTTTCCAAAGGGATTTTTGCGTCTGATGGTCCCTGCCCGGCAGGGGCACAGTTGATGGGGGTCGACTGTTT
>NZ_CP065139.1:737500-1017897 GCF_015693305.1 Sphingobium sp. Cam5-1
TGATGCAGGCGGCCAATGCGCTGCTGGTCCCGCTCGCCGCGACGACACCCGATTTCTGCTCGACCGTCCAGTTCCTCTCGATGATGGATCAGGTGATCAACCAGCTGCAGACCGCTGGTATAGAGGTCGATTATCAGTTCGTCCGCCTGCTCTGTTCGAAATTCGACAGCAATGATCCCAGCCATTCGATGGTCCGCGCGATCATGGAGCAGAGCTTCGGCCCTGCCCTCCTCCCCGTGCCCATCCTCGACAGCGCGGAAATCAGTCATGCGGCATTGCGCATGATGACGGTGTATGAGCTGGAAAAGCCGATCGGCACGCCGCGCACCCACAAGCGCTGCCGCGCCAATCTCGACGAAGCCATGGGCCAGATCGAGGCGCTCGTCCGCCAAAGCTGGGGCCGCGTCGCTCCCGCGCGTGAGGAGGACATCGTCAATGCGGCTTGACCATTGGTTCGCGCAGAGGCGCAGAGGCGCAGAGATGTCGCGCCGCGCCGCAGGCAAATTTCCCCGTGCGAGGCTTCCGCTTGGCGCTGTCGGTTGCATTGATATAGGGGCTGCGCCGCTCACACACCCTCTCTGCGCCTCTGCGCCTCTGCGCGACCAAAAATCAAAGCTGTCCTACAGCAATATGTTCACCCTATGTTCCCCGCGAATCGGAGGACAAGCCCATGGCGCGTAAGCAATCGGACTATCTGGCAGCCCTTTTGTCAGACGAGGCGGAGAGCCCCGCCCCCGTTCCAGCGGCCGACAGCCCGCCTGTTACCGAGGCCGAACCAGCCCCCTCCCCTGCCCCGGCTCGCCCCGAACGGGCGCGCGGCGCAACGCTGCTCGGCCGCGAAACCGCGCTTGCCCGGCTCGCATCAGGCGAGGTGCGGCAGGTCACGCAATTGCTGCTCGATCCGGCAAAGGTTCGTATCTGGCGCGGCAACGCCCGGCTCTATTCCCATCTGACTGAGGATAATTGCCGCGAACTGATCGACTCCATCATCGCGGAAGGGGGCCAGAAGGTTCCCGCCGTCGTCCGCCGCGTCGAAGGCGATCCCGATCACGACTATGAAGTGATCGCGGGCACGCGCCGTCACTTCTCGATCAGCTGGCTGCGGGCGCACAGCTATCCCGACATGATGTTCGTGGCGCAAGTCGCCCAGCTGGACGACGAAGCGGCCTTCCGCCTCGCCGATCTGGAAAACCGCGCGCGCAAGGACGTCACCGATCTCGAACGGGCGCGCAACTATGCCGAGGCATTGGGCGCCCATTATGGCAGCCACCTCACCCGCATGGCCGAACGGCTGAAGCTCTCCAAGGGCTGGCTCAGCAAGATGATCAAGGTCGCAGGGATACCGGACGACATTATCGACGCCTTCCCCTCGCCCGGCGATGTCCAGCTCAAGCCCGCTTATCCGCTGGCGCAGGCGCTCGATGATCCCGCCGCGGCTCCGGCCATCCGCGCTGAAGCCAATCGGCTCACCACGACACAACGGGAACGCCGTTATGCGGGCGCACCGCCCCTCCCCGCTGCTGAAGTTTTGAAGCGCCTTCTTGACGCGCCGCGCGTAGCCGTATCGGAACCGAAGGAAGAGCCCTTCACCTGGACCACGCGCTATGGCCGCCCTGCCCTCACCGTGCAGTCGGTCAACCGCCAGGGCATCACTATCCGCTTTCACGCAGGCTCGGGCGCGGACATGGCAACGCTGGCAACCGCGCTCCGCGACACGCTCGAACATCTTGAACGGCAGGGAATGGGTCTACAGCAGTGACAGGCTCGGGGGGGCATAATAGCATCGCGACACAGGGAAAGGGCATCTTGCCCGGCCTTGGCTCGCGCGCTGTTTCCCCGGGGAAACAAGGCCACACCAGATCGGGCCACCCTCCCCTCTCCTCCCGGAGCCTTCGTTGTTTCGCCCCGATACCATCCCCGTTTCCCCGGGGAAACACCCTCGCCACCCTGCCCTTGCCAAGGAGCCGCCCATGACGCGCACTGGCAAGGCCGAGCTTACCGATCAGTTCGAGCTGTTCCTTCCCTATATCGCGGACATGCCGCTGCGCGACCAACGCGAGATGATGGAGCGCCCCTTCTTCAGCCTCGCCAAGTCGAAGCGCGTCAAGCCGATCGATTACACCTCCCCCGATGGCAAAGCCTGGGTCCATGTGTCCGCCAATCCCGATTACGGCATGGCGACCATCTGGGATGCCGACATCCTTATCTATTGCGCATCGGTCCTCGCCGACATGGCCCGGCGCGGGATCAATGACGTGCCGCGCAAGCTACATCTCATGCCTTATGACTTGCTGCGTGCCATTCATCGCCCGACCACCGGCCGCGCCTATGAATTGCTCGGCCAGTCGCTGGACCGCCTCGTCTCCACCACGATCAAGACCAACATTCGCGCCGAAAACCGCCGCGAGGCGACCTTCAGCTGGCTCGATGGCTGGACCCAGCTTGTCGATGAACGCACCGAACGATCGCGCGGCATGACGATTGAACTTAGCAACTGGTTCTATGAAGGCGTGTTGATGCAGGGCGGCGTCCTGTCCATCGATCGCGCCTATTTCGACCTGACGGGCGGGCGCGAGCGCTGGCTGTACAAGGTCGCGCGCAAACATGCTGGCGGGGCAGGGGAGGGGGGCTTCTCCATCTCCATGCCAACCCTGTTCGAAAAGTCAGGGGCAGAAGGCGCCTATCGCCGCTTCAAGTTCGAGATCGCCAAAATCGCCGAGCGCGATCCGTTGCCCGGCTACACATTATTGCTCGAACAGCCCCAGGGTAAGCGCGAGCCATCGCTACGCATGAGCCGCCGATCGGCCGAAGCCCCGCGCGCCTCAAACGACGTCCCGCCAGCGAAAGTCGGCATCCCACCCAAGGTCGCGGCTCTGAACGGCGCGAAACCTTCTACCCGCCAAAGTCCAGCGGCCGATCCGCAACCCTTGCTCGACGCCGGGGATGTCATCCGCCGTACGGTCACCAGCCTTTCCTCCCGCGCCACCGCTGGCGAACTCACCGACGCAACCCTCGCCACCCTGCGCACGGAATGTCCGGGTTGGGACTATCAATCCCTCCATCAGGATTTCCGCAACTGGCTAGACGCTGACCCGACGCGCACGCCGGTCAACTACCAGAAAGCCTTCATCGGCTTCGTGCGCCGTTTCCATGAAAAGAACCGCCACCGCCTTTGACGTTTCGGCGCAAAAGGCCCCCTCTTCAGTCAGGCCTTGCTCGTTAGCGTATAAGCGTTCCCGAAGTGTCGGTTGCTCCGCAGTGCGTTCGGCGCCTGATTTCCCGAAGCTACTGCCGACTTCATTTCATCCACAGCTTTTGAACGACATTAAGAGGCCGACCAATGCAACTGATTCAATCCCTGCTGAAATCCCCACCTCATCCGGGCACCATCGACACTCCAGGAACGGCCAACGCTCCTTCAGGAACGATCCGCCGACACATCAGGAACACCTTCCTCGACACTCCAGGAACGAAAGCCCGACCTTTCGGGAACAGCCCGGTTCGCCCGACTCGCCTGTCCCCGCCACTTTTGCCGCATCCCGCGCAGGCTTAACTCTCTAACTTTCTACTAAACCCTATAACCAGAAAGAGATTCTTCTAGTTTTTTGAAAGGGAGAGAAGAAGCGAGCTGCGACACCAATTTGGTCGCTCCTTGATGGGAGATGCTGAGCAGGCGCGCGATCGCCACCTTGCTCAAACCCGGATAGGCCAGTTCCAACCGCATCAGCAGCGGTGCCTTGCTCCGCTTCGTCACCGACAGCTCTTCGGGAAGCTTATTGAGCCGCGCTTCAAGCCGGTTAAGTTCCGCCAACCCTTGCGCTGCCTGCCGCCCGATCATTTCAACCAACTGTCCCGCCAGCGTCCTTACATCCACGCCGGGAAATCGGGGCAGATCAACGAAAGACGGAAGTCGCCGCAATGTCAGCCCGGATGCTTCGAGCGCCGCCGGGATGTGCGCCGCCACCACCCATCCCAGGTCCGGCCGTCGGGGATCGATGTGCAACCGCCGTCCATCCGCCGTCGTCAGCAATTGCCCCTCGCTCATGGGCGCCACCAGGCCTTCCCGCGCCGCGATGAGCCGCTCCGCTACCTCTTCCACACCCGTTGAAGGGTAGGGGGCCTCCACAACCGCCTGAACCGCCCGCCAGGCCGGGCCAAAGCGCACCAGATCGTCTGATGCCCAGATTTCCGCCTCTTTCCTGTCATCCAGCAGCTGGCGTGATATGTTCAGCGTCGCCCGCGCGATCGGATCGCGCTCGCCCTCGCTCGCCGAAAGCACGAAATGAACCAGCGCCGCGATCGACAAGGGGTCGTTCAGCCCCTCGCTATGCCGGGGCGGGGGCGTCCGTCCGCAAATCCAGTCCTGCAAATCTCCGACGGAAATGGGCACGGACGCGACACTGGCCAGCGCCGCGGCCCCTTTAAGGCGCGATCGGGCTAGCCAGATGTCAGTCGCCGGGCTGTTGGCAAGGCGCCCATCAAGCCTCCCCAACAAGAGAAATGCCTGCTCCGGCGAGGAAGAAAAATCCCGCATTTCCGGGCTATATCAGCATGTATGATGTAACCAAACACATATGTTGGTTACACATGCTTTTCCCCGTTCAAAACGCGATCAATTCACCTTCTCCTTCATGAATTGAACCCCAATCCAGCTTGAAACCCGCCGCTCCCCACGCCATCTGTCCGGCGGCCAAATTCATTGGAGGGCATGAAAGAAACGCCATGACGAACCCGACCGACGCTGCTCCTGAAACCCGTTCCTTCGAAGCTGACGTAGCCAAATTGCTGCACCTGATGGTGCACTCGGTGTATTCGGACAAGGATGTGTTCCTGCGCGAACTCATCTCCAACGCCGCCGACGCCTGCGAAAAGCTGCGCTATGAAAGCCTCAGCGATCCAGCGCTCGCCGCTGGCGCCAGCCCGCAAGTGACGGTGACGCTCGATCCCGACGCCCGCCAGCTGTCGATCGAGGATAATGGCATCGGCATGAGCGAGGCCGAGCTTGTCGAGGCGCTCGGCACCATCGCCCGTTCCGGAACAAAGGCGTTCATGGAACGCGTCGCCAGCGCCAAGGACGCGGAAGGAACGCAGCTGATCGGCCAGTTCGGCGTCGGCTTCTATTCCGCCTTCATGGTCGCCGATCGCGTCGATGTGTTGTCCCGCCGCGCGGGCTCCGATCAGGCGGCGCGCTGGTCGTCCGATGGCCTTGGCACCTATACGGTCCAGCCCGCCGAAACGGCCGAAGCGCCCGAACATGGCACGCGCGTCCTGCTGCATTTGAAGGAAGATGCTGCGTCCTACACGGAACGCTATCGCGTCCAGCAGATCATCAAGGACCAGTCCGGCCATGTGCCGGTGCCGATCTTCCTCAAGGAAAAGCCCGACGCGGAACTCGAGCAGATCGCGGATGGCGCGGCGCTCTGGACCAAGCCCAAGAGCGAGATCAGCGCGGAGGAATATACCGACTTCTACCGCAGCGTGGCGGGCCAGTTCGACCAGCCCGCACTGACGCTGCATTACCGGGCGGAGGGGCTGCACGAATATTCGGTGCTGGCCTTCATCCCTGAAATGAAGCCGTTCGACCTGTTCGATCCCGACCGCACCGGCCGCATGAAGCTCTATGTCCGCCGCGTCTTCATCACCGACGAGGCGGAGATATTGCCGCGCTACCTGCGCTTCGTGCGCGGTCTGGTGGACTCCAGCGACCTGCCGCTCAACGTGTCGCGCGAAATGATCCAGCAGAGCCCGGTTCTCGCGGCGATCCAGAAGGGCGTCAGCAACCGCATCCTCACCGAACTTGAAAAGCTATCCGCCAACGACGGCGAGGCATACATCAAATTCTGGGACAATTTCGGCGCAGTGCTGAAGGAAGGGCTGTACGAGGACTTCGCCCGCCGCGAGCAACTCCTTGGCCTAGCCCGCTTCAAATCCACTGCTTCGAGCGACAGCTGGCGCTCGCTCAAAGATTATGCGGAGGGCATGAAGGAGAACCAGACGGCGATCTACTACGCCACCGGCTCCGACCTCGACCGCCTTGCGTCCTCGCCGCAGCTGGAAGGCTTTCGCGCGCGCGGTATCGAGGTGCTGCTGCTGACCGATCAGGTGGACAGCTTCTGGGTCACGGCTGGCGTGGACTATGACGGAAAACCCTTCAAGTCGGTGACGCAGGGCCTTGCCGACCTCAGCCTCGTGCCCCTGCCCGAAGGCGAGACGGCCGCGCCCGCTGCCTCGGAAGAAGTCAGCAGCTTCATCGATTTCGCCAAGGATCTGCTCAAGGATCAGGTTTCCGACGTTCGCGTGTCCGAACGGCTGACCGAAAGCCCGGTCTGCCTCGTCGCGGCCGAACATGGCATGGATCGCCAGCTGGAAAAGCTGCTGGCGGCTGCCGGTCGCGGCGGCGGGGCTTCGGCGCCTGTGCTGGAACTCAACCCGCGCCACAGCCTGATCGTCCGGCTGAGCGGCCTTCAGGACGACAACAGCCTGCGCGAGGATGCCGCCTGGCTGCTGCTGGATGAGGCGCGGATTGCCGATGGCGAATTGCCCACCGATCCGCGTGCCTTTGCCGATCGGCTCGGGCGACTCATGGCGAAGGCTCTGGGCTAAGCGCCGTGGATCAAATCGGCCTTACACCCTGAAACCGTTCGCCCTGAGCCTGTCGAAGGGCTCTTCTTTCTTCCAAAGAAGTGAAGCGCTTTGACAGGCTCAGCTCGAACGGATTGTGCATTAAGATTCAACACACTCTGCTTTGGTCGCGATCTGCTGTCGCGGCATAATCCCGCGCCGGCAACAATCAGCCGAGCGTCACGAAGATTTCCGCCTCTATCAGCCACTCGTCCCGCAGCTTGCGCCATTTCGCGCTATAGATGCCGGATGCGGTCGGTTCCTGCGTGTCCGCCGCCAAGCCTTTCCATTCACCCTGTTCCATCGCGATCGGTTCGACAGGGGAGGCGGTGATGCTGGTGGGCATCCGGACATAGATGGTGCGCTCGGGCGACGCGAACTCGCGCTTCCATGCCATTAGCTGCGCCTTCCGGCCGCTGATCACCCCGCTGTCACTGCCGGTCACCAAAATCGCGGCGGGTGACAACAGCGGGCCTATCGCGCTCAGGTCCATCTCCGCCAACGCCCGGTTGAATGCCGCGCGCCGCATTCGGATCGCAAGATCGCAGGATTGGGTCACTCAACTATTCCGATCAGCACCGCTTGTGTCAGCCGCCTATGATCCAGCGCCGTCGCCGCTGCAAGAAAGGAGCGTCAGAGTAAATCCGGCCGCCACCCATCCCGATGGCACCGACGCAATCTCTGCGCCCCACGATGCGCCCGGTCGTTAAGCCATTGCAATGAAGATGCAACCGCCAGGATATTGCCGCGTTATAACTTGATGATTTTGCGGTGCGGTGCGTCTGATCCTGCTTCGGCAGGCGATGGATTTTGTGACTTGATCGTTATGCCGACGGCCGTGCTGACGGAGGCATGGTTGAATGACAGATATTTTTGATCGCGTTTCGACGGGCAATTCCGGGCTCGATCTGGTGTTGGGTGGAGGCCTGCCTGCCCAGAGGCTGTATCTCGTCGAAGGCGCTCCCGGATCGGGAAAGACGACGCTCGCGCTGCAATTCCTGCTCGAAGGCGTGGCGGCGGGCGAGCCGGTCCTTTATGTAACGTTGTCGGAAACCAGCGAGGAGTTATCGGTCGTTGCTGCCTCGCACGGCTGGGACCTCAACAACGTCAATCTCTTCGAACTTGCCTCCGCCGATTCCGTGCTGGGCATAGGACGGGACCAATCGATCCTGCACAGTTGGGAAATGGAACTGGGCGGCACCATCGAACTCATCCGGGAGGAGGTGCAACGGCTGAAACCCCGTCGCATCGTGTTCGACAGCCTGTCCGAATTGCGGCTTCTGGCGCAGGACCCGCTCCGTTACCGGCGCCAGCTGCTGTTCCTCAAACAGTTTTTCGCGCAGATCGACACCACGGTTCTGCTGGTCGACGACCTGACCGGCGGCGCGGGTATCCGCGACAATCACCTGCATAGTCTCTGCCATGGAGTGATAACGCTGGAACGGCTGACGCTCGATTTCGGCGCGGCGCGGCGGCGAATGCAAATTCAGAAGATGCGCGGCGTCGATTTCGTCGCCGGTTATCACGACATGATCATTCGCAAGGGCGGCATCGACATATTCCCCCGCCTCATCGCGTCCGACCATCATGCGCCGTTCGTCGGCGAACCGGTGCCCAGCAAGATTCCGGAGCTGGACGCCATCCTGGACGGCGGTCCCCAACGCGGTACCAGCACGCTCATCACGGGGCCTGCGGGCGCGGGCAAGACGACGCTGGCCCTGCAATATGTCATCGCCGCCTGCGAACGTGGCGAACACGCGGTGATCTATGAATTTGACGAGCGCATCGGCACGCTCATTACCCGAGCGCGATTGTTCGGAACCGATCTACAGGCTTTGATGGATGACGGCCGCCTTGTCATCCGCCAGATCGATCCGGCAGAGGTCGCGCCCGGCGAATTCGCCGCCATGGTCCGACAGGAGGTGGAGGAGCGTAATTGCCGCATCATCCTGATCGACAGCCTCAACGGCTATCTGGCGGCCATGCCCCAGGAACAGCAGCTGATCCTGCAATTGCACGAACTTCTATCCTACCTCAGCCACCGGGGCGTCGTGACCTTGCTTGTCAATCCACAGCAGGGTTTCTTCGGGTCGATGCGAACCGACGAACTGAATGTGTCCTACATAGCGGACATCGTCATCCTTATGCGCTTTTTCGAGGCGGACGGGCGCATCCGCAAGGCGCTGTCGGTCGTCAAGCACCGCAGCGGCGCGCATGAGGATTCCATCCGCGAATTCAGGATCGACGCCCATGGCGTTCGGGTCGGTGAACCGCTCTCTGATTTCAGGGGCGTGCTGACCGGGACGCCGGAATATCTGGGAGCGTCTTCACCCCTGATGGAGGACCGCGACGGCCGTGCATAAGGCGGCCGCATCCTCAACCCTCCGGGTCATCGTCAGCGCACCCTATGGCAGCGACGCGGACAGCGTGACGAGGCTGTTGCAGGGGGAGGGGCATCGGGTCCAAATCTGCCCCACCCTGACCGAGGTGGCAGAAGCTATCGACGAGCAGACGGGCGTCGCACTGGTCACGGAAGAAGCGTTGTTCACCGACCTTGGTCCATTACACCGCGCGCTGGATGCGCAGCCTGCCTGGTCGGACGTTCCCTTCATACTGCTCGCCGGACGGCAGGCGGGCCGTTTTGCTTCCAGTGAGGCCATCAGGCGCCGATTGCCCGATAACGCGCTTAGCGTCATCCTGCTGGAACGCCCCGTCAGCGGGGAATCGCTGATAAGCGCCGTCGCATCGGGCATAAGAGCCCGGCAGAAGCAATTGCAGATCCGCGACCAGTTTGCGGCCATCGATGCAGAACGTACCCGGCTCAACACGTTGCTCGAAAATCTTCCGGTCGGCGTCGCGTTCATCAACACCGACGGCAGCACGCTGCTTTCCAACCCCGCATTCCGCCGTTTCCTGCCCAGCGGAGACATCCCCGCCCGGTTGCCTGACGGGGAGGACCGTTGGGAAGGATATGAAGAGGATGGAAGCCGTATTACGCGCGATCGCTTCGTGACGATGCGCGCTCTGAAGGGCGAGCTGGTGCGAGGCATCGAGTTTCTGCATCACCCGGCAGAAGGTCCGCCGGTCTGGACTCGGGTAAGCGGCGTGCCATTGCTCGACCCGGGCAGCTCGCGGGTCACAGGTTCGATTTCGGTGATCGTCGACATAGACGAGCAGAAACGGGGCCAGCAGGCGCTTGCAGAGGCCGCCCAGCGGCTGGAGCAGGAGGTCGATGCCCGCACCCGTGAATTGCGGGAAGCGCTGCTGCGACTGGAGGCTGAGGCGGAAGAACGTGCGCGCGCCGAGGAAGCCTTGCGTCAGGCACAGAAGATGGAGGCGGTCGGCCAATTGACCGGCGGGATCGCGCATGACTTCAACAATATGCTGACGGGCATCATTGGGGCGATCGACATTCTGAAGCGCCGGATTTCCAGTGGCCGACTGGACGATCTTGATCGTTTCATGGATGCCGCCAGCACATCGGCACAGCGCGCGGCGGCGCTGACATCCCGATTGCTCGCCTTTTCTCGTCGGCAGTCGCTCGACAGCCGCCCCACCGACGTCTGCAAGCTCATTCATTCGCTGGAGGACCTGCTTCGTCGCACCATGAATGAATCGATCGAGGTGGAAATCCTTTCCTCCTCCCCGTTGCCGACGGCGCTGGTGGACGCCAACCAGCTGGAAAGCGCGATCATCAACCTTGCGATCAATGCCCGCGACGCGATGCCTGATGGCGGTCGCCTGACGCTGTCGTGCGAAGAGGTGGAGCTGGATGAGGAGTGCTGCGCGCGCAATCCGGGCATCACTCCGGGCCGCTATATCATGGTCGGGGTGTCCGACACCGGGGTGGGCATCGATAGTGATACGCTGGACAAGGTGTTCGATCCCTTCTTCACTACCAAGCCGATCGGACAGGGCACGGGCCTGGGCCTGTCGATGGTCTATGGCTTTGCCAAGCAGTCGAACGGTCTGGTGCGCATCAACTCGACGGTGGGCGAAGGGACTGTGGTCAGGATATTCCTGCCGGTCGCGGATCAACAAACTGAAGCCGAATCCGTGGAACATGCCGCCATTCACCATGGCGACGGCCAGTCGGTGCTACTGGTCGAGGATGATGACTCCGTGCGGCTCCTCGTACGCGATGTGCTTGAGGAGCTGGGCTACAAGGCGACCGAGGCCGCCGATGGACAGCAAGCGATGCGCATATTGGAGTCCGGGCAGCGCTTCGACCTCATGATATCCGATGTCGGCTTGCCGGGAATGAACGGGCGGCAATTGGCGGAAATCGCGCGCGCGCATTTGCCCGACCTGCCTATCCTGTTCGTCACGGGCTATGCGGAAGGAGCCGCCGTGCGGGGTGGCTTCCTGTCCAACAACATGCAGATGATCACCAAGCCATTTCAGATCGAAATGCTCTCCGCCCGCATCCGTGAAATGCTGGAAAGCTGATGGGAAGCTAGCCCGTTACTCCGTGGAACGGTTCGCCTGCGACTAATGGGCGACCCTTGCCACCGCTTCTAAGTATGTTTCCTCATACCTGCTATAGATGACGCGCCTTAACCTGATGCCTTTGTCGTGGAGGCTATGATGAAGAATATTCTTCTCCTGGTACATGATGATGAGGGTCAGGAAGCTAGACTTCAAGCAGCACTGGATCTGACCCGTGCCCTCGGCGGCCATCTTCAATGCATCGATGTCACGCCATTTCCGGTCATTGCTGGCGATCTTTATGCAGGTTTTGGCGAAACGGCTGTCCTGCTTGATGAGCGCCAGAGCGAAGCCCGGAACAAGACAAAGATCAGCGCTCGCCTCGCCAAAGAGGATGTGAGTTGGGACTGGGTCGACATCACAGGAGAGATAGCAAGCTGCCTCCTGAAGGAGGCCGCGCTTGCGGACATCGTCGTCCTCAACCGGCAATTGGACAGTTATCCCCTTCCAGACATGCGGACGATCGTCGGTCAGGTGCTGATGCACGCCCGGGTTCCGGTGCTAGCCGTGCCACAAGAGGTCAAAGGTTTCAGCATCAAACGGGCATTGCTGGCCTGGGATGGCCATCCTTCATGTATCGCAACGATGCGAGCCTGCACGCCTTTGCTCGCGCTGGCGGACGAAGTCGAAGTGCTGACCATAAAGGACGGCTCGATTCAGGCTGAACCCAGTGACGCTGCCCGATATCTCTCGCGCCACAATGTGCACGCGAGCATTCGGGTTCTCAACGATCGCCTTCATCCTGAGGACGCGATAATCGAGGAAGAGGCCGAACAATGGAGGGCGGATTATATTATCATGGGCGCCTACGGCCGCGGAAGGATCATGGAAACATTCGGCGGCGTGACACGGCGTCTGCTTACCCGCAGCAAAAGGCCTTTGATACTCGGCCACTGAGTTGGTGCCAGCGCTCCGTCCCATGTTGCGCGTGGCATGGGTCAGCCGATCGCAATCCAGACGGCAAGGCTCGCCGCCGCCGCTGCAAGAGCGGCGAACAGCGGGATCGCGGCTCTCATGCCGCCGTGGCCCCAGCCGATGACCACCGTCATCACGCCTTTGGCCAGAGTGTTCGCCAGAACTGCGCCGCCGAGGACGAAGCCAGCGGTTTGATTGTCGATCGCATGTGTAGGGAGCCCCGCCATCGTCATCACGGCGGCATCGACGTCCGATATTCCGGTGAGAGTCAGGACGACCGCCATGCCCTCCTGCCCAAAATGTTCCAATGCCCAACGCGCGGCGAGCGACAATCCCGCGACAAGGGCAGCCAGCAGGAGCGCAGGGGTAAAGCCCAGGGGATTGGCGACGGCGGCTCCGTTGCCGCCCTTGCCTTGGGCACGCCATGCGGTCAGGGCGAAGGCGACGGCTACAAGCGCTGCCGGAGCCATGGTCAGAGCCAGAGAGGGCAGCGCGCGGGGAACGAGGACGAGCGCCACCAGCTGTACTCTGACGAACATCACGATTGATGCGACCGCAATGCCTGCCGTCAATAATCCTCGACCATCGGGTTCGTCGCGGAGCCGCCGGGCATAATCGGCCGTGACGGCGGTGGATGACACAATGGCCCCGGTAAGCGCGACCAGCAACACGCCGCGATCGCGGCCGAAGCGTCTGGAGATGGCATAACCGGCGAAGGACAGTCCCATCACGAAGACGACCACCATCCAGATCTTCCTGGGGTTCCAGGCGTCGTAAGGGCCATAGGAGGCATCTGGCAGTAGTGGCAGGATGACGAGAGACACCAGCAGGAAGCGGGACACACCCTCAATCTCGCTCTCATCCATTCCCCGAAGCAGAGCGTGCATCGATTGCCGTGAGCTCAAGATCGCAAAGATCGCCGCACCTGTGGCCAGGCCTAGAGCAGGGGAGAGGCGCGTGGCGCAGAAACCCGCGCCGAATGTCAGCAGGCCCGCCAATGTTGTGGTTGCGGACAGATGATCCTGATCGGCGCTTCGACTGTAGCCAACGGTCAGCACGGCGGAGACACCCAGGCCCAGGGCGGCCGCAACCATGTCAGGGGCAAGGCCGCCGAGTCCCCCAAGCAATCCGATCAGCCCGAAGGTGCGAAAGCCCGCGACCCTGCGACCCTTGCCGAAGTTCCGCTGCGTCCAGCCGCGCTCCATCCCTACAAGCAGGCCCACTGCGATCGATGCGATCAGGGAAAGATAGGGGTGAGCGATATTGAACATGGGTTTGACTAGCCTAAGCGCATCGGAGCAGATCGCGATAGGTATAAGTCGCAATCAAACCGTCTTCATCTTCACCGGAATTTTGAGATAGCGAACGCCGTTGCTTTCGGCTTCGGGGAAACGACCTGCGCGGATATTGACCTGAATCGAAGGCAATAGCAGCCGAGGCACGGGCAGCGTCGCATCACGGGCTTCGCGCATGGCGACGAAACTGTCTTCATCCACTCCGTCATGGATATGGACGCTTGCGCGCCGTTCTTCACCTACTGTCGTTTCCCAACGATAGTCATCGCGGCCGGGCGCCTTATAGTCGTGACACAGAAACAGGCGGGCTTCATCGGGCAGGCTCAGCAGCCGCCGGATGGAACGGTAAAGAATGCGCGCGTCGCCACCGGGGAAATCCGCCCGCGCCGTGCCATAGTCAGGCATGAACAATGTGTCGCCGACAAAGGCCGCATCGCCGACCAGATAAGCGATGTCCGCAGGCGTGTGTCCGGGGACATGCATGACCGTGAAGCGCAGCATGCCCACTGAAAACTGCTCGCCATCTCGAAACAACCGGTCGAAATCCGAACCATCGATCCGCATGTCGTTGAGTCCGAAGACGGGACGGAAGATTTTCTGTACGTCGCAAATATGCTCGCCAATGCCGATCGGCGCACCGGTCCTGCCCTTGATAAAGGGTGCTGCGGACAGATGATCAGCATGGGCGTGCGTCTCCAGCACCATAGTGATCCGCCAACCCTGCTTTTCAGCAAAGGCCAGCATCCGCTCGGCTGAGCGCGTATCCACCTCTCCGCTGGCAATGTCGAAATCCATCACCGGGTCGATGACTACCGCCTCCCGGGTTTCGGGGTCAGCGACCAGATAGCTCACCGTATAGGTCGCCTCGTCGAAAAAGGCTTCGATCAGGGGCTTTGTGTCCATGTCGTCCTCCATTGCTCCTTGACAATATATTACATATATCTAAATTAGCAATATCTAATGGAGTACATAATGATCCGTCCGTTGATGAACCTCGCCACCTTCGAGAAGAAGGCGGGCGAAGTCTCGAACCTGCTGAAAGCGATGGGCAACGCCCGGCGCCTGATGGTGCTGTGCAAGCTGGTCGAACATGGCGAAATGACCGTGGGCGACCTCGCGCAAGAGGTCGGTTTGTCGCAATCCGCCCTGTCGCAGCATCTCGCCAGGATGCGGGACGAGGGGCTGGTTGCCTTTCGACGGGAGAGCCAGACGCTCTGGTATCGCATCGCCGATGCGCGGACGGAACAGTTGCTCGCCAGTCTCTACACCATCTTCTGCAAGGAATGATCCGATGCCGATCACAACCATTACCCCTCACGACGCGGACAAAGCCGTGGCCAAGGGCGCCACGCTCGTCGATATCCGTGGACCGGACGAACATGCCCGCGAGCATATTCCGGGGGCGATCCATGTCCCACTCGATCGTCTGGCGGAACTGCCACAGGTGGCCGGGCCAATCATCTTTCACTGCAAGTCAGGTATGCGAACGCAAGCCAATGAGGCAGCCTTGCAGGCGGCGGCGGGCTTCACGCCCTGCCATATACTTCAGGGCGGTCTGGACGGCTGGCGCGCAGCGGGACTGCCGACGCGCCTCGACCGGGCACAGCCGTTGGAGATCATGCGGCAGGTGCAACTGGTGGCAGGTGGCCTCGTGCTGCTGGGCGTCCTGCTTGGCTTCCTCGTCGCTCCCGCTTTCTTCGGACTGTCGGCCTTTGTTGGCGCGGGGTTGATGATGGCAGGGGCGACCGGCTGGTGCGGCATGGCGAAGCTGTTGCAGGCGATGCCATGGAATCGCCGCGCTCTCGGCGCGTAGGCCGATCATGTCTCCGGCCATGATCGTTGCGGCTCTGGCTTCGGGCGGCCTGATCGGGACGGTGTTGGGTCTTGTCGGGGGCGGCGGCTCAATCCTTGCCGTGCCGCTGCTGGTCTATGTGGTGGGCGTGGGGTCTGCTCATGCCGCCATCGGGACGGCAGCGGTCGCCGTCGCGGCCAATGCGGCTTTCAGCCTGATCGGCCATGCCCGCGCCGGTACGGTGAAATGGCCATGCGCCCTCGTTTTCGCGGGAGCTGGCGTCACTGGCGCGGCGATCGGCGCGGAAATCGGGAAGGCGGTGGACGGCCAGCGATTGCTCATGCTGTTTGGCTTGCTGATGATCGGCGTGGGCCTTTCCATGCTACGGACGAAGCGCACCACTGAGGCGCCCGATGTACGACTGTCGCGAGCAACCGCTGGTCGATTGTTGCCGCGCCTCTTTCCGATCGGCCTTGGAGTGGGATTGGCCGCTGGCTTTTTCGGGATCGGCGGCGGCTTCCTGATCGTGCCAGGGCTGATGATGGCGACCGCCATGCCACTCAAAAATGCAGTGGGAACGTCGCTCGTCGTCGTTACGTCGCTGGGCCTCACCACTGCGGCTTCCTATGCGCTGTCGGGTTTTGTCGATTGGTCACTCGTGGGAGTATTGATCGCAGGCGGTGTCGGCGGGGCGGCTATAGGTATCGCTTTGGGCCGAAAGATGGCGGCGCGCAAAGGGCTGCTGGAGCGACTGTTCGCCGTCACGGTGATCGCCGTAGGCGCATATGTCGCGCTGCGGGGCGTTTGAGTTCCTTTCATCGCGGTCGGACGTCGGTTCTGCTGGTTCGGATCATGCTTTAAGGGGCGCAAGACCCATCTGCTCTGGCGTGATCGCGCTTGCGTCCGCACATCAGCAAGTGGCAGCCCATTTTCTCGTCCGAAGGCAGCGCGGGCTTGTGTCGGCCTGGAGGTATCCAACCGAGAGGGGCTGAGCCGCAGAAATAGGGCGAACGCGTCGAAAAGTGGGGCACCTGTCCCGCCGAGAGGTTGACAAAGGCGAGGCTTGCCAGAGCCAGCGCACTAAACCGCATGGCTGAACCGCTTTTCCGCTGGTTGCAGATAGCTGTCGAATGCGGCGGCTATGCTGCGGGCGTAGGGGAGGGCACCGGGGGTCAGTTGCACTCGGCCTTCGCTCAATCGCAATAACCCAAGTCGTTCGAAGCGCGACAGGTCCGGCTGGGGCAAAGTGCCGACATGCGCTTCGCCCCTACAGAGGATCGCCTCGATGATCCGGCCACGACGCCGGTCATCGCCGGTGCGCAGCGTGCCCCGGGTGGCGGAAAGCTCGCCGCGCTCCACGCGTTCGCGCCAAGGTCCGGCCTGTTTCTCATTCTGGACGATGAGGTCCGGGAATTGGCTGATTGCACTGGCGCCCAGACCCAGGAGGATATCAGCAGGATCATCGGTAAAGCCCTGGAAGTTGCGGCGCAGCCGTCCGTCACGCGCTGCTATTGCCAGGCCGTCTTGCGGAAGGGCGAAATGGTCGAAGCCAATCGCCGCATAACCAGCGGCAGTGAGCATCCCGTAGCCTTGTGCGGCCATGTCGAAGCGCATGGCGAGATCGGGCAGATTGCTGCCGTCTATGCGGCGCTGGCGAGGCAGTAGCTGCGGCATATGGGCATAGCCGAACAGGGCGATACGGGCGGGTTGCATCCCGATGCTTGCTTCCAAAGTCGCCGCAAGATCGTCGAGGCTTTGGCCGGGTAGGCCGTACATGAGGTCGAAACCGATCGCGATCCCGGCTGCGCGGAGTTGATCGACGGCTCGCTCCACCATGTCGAGCGGCTGAATGCGGCCAATCGCGGCCTGAACATGCGGAGTAAAGGTCTGCACGCCCAGGTTGACGCGGCTGACGCCCATGGCCGCCATGGTGGAAATCCAGATGGCGTCGAGGCGGCGGGGGTCGAGTTCGACCGAGATTTCGGCGTGACGTGCATCAAAACAGATCAGCAATTGCTGAAGCAAGCGGACGAAATCGACGAGCGGCAGCGAATTGGGACTACCGCCGCCGAAGGCGATCCGCGCGACGCGTCCGCGTCCGCGCAAGCGCCCCGCGATGGAAGCTATCTCTCGCTCCAGCGCCTCCACATAAGCCGTCAACCGCTGGGCGCGATTGGCCGCTCCTGTATTGCAGCCGCAATACCAGCATATGTCGTGGCAATAGGGGATATGGACATAGAGGGAGAGGGGGGCGTCCGTTTCCACCCCGTCCAGCCTGGCTGCAAGATCATCCGCGCCCACATCGGCGGTGAACTGCGCGGCGGTGGGATAGCTGGTGTAGCGCGGCACCGGCTGGGCGAGCAGGTCAGGATAGTAGGTCCACATGGCTGAACCGGATCGCATGGGACAGCGCACGCAGCATTGCGCCAGGTCAAATTGCCGCTTGCGCCGGATCAATGCCGGGCGTGCGGCGACGGGGCAAAGCCAAGTCACCGACAATAGGGACGGAGACTTTGGAAATGCACATCAAGGCTATCTTACTCGGAGCGGCGGCTGGTTGCGCCGCCATGTCCGCACCTGCGCAGGCCGCGCAGGGCGACGTGCTGGTGCGGCTGCGGGCCATCATGGTTGCGCCCAATGAACGAAGCGGGAGCGTGCTGCCTGCCTTTCCGGGCGAAAAGGTGAAAGTCGATAACAGCGTGATGCCGGAGATCGACGTGACCTATATGGCGACCGACCATGTGGGCTTTGAGCTGATCGCCGCCACGACCAAGCACAGCGCTAGCGGACGCACTGGAACGACCGGGGCGATCGGCCGTCTTGCCTCCACCTGGGTGCTGCCGCCCACGCTGACGGCGCAATATCATTTCCTGCCGGAAGCCAAGATCCGGCCCTATGTGGGGGCGGGCGTCAACTACACGCTGTTCTACAATGAAAGGGCGTCGAACGCACTGGAAGGCGCGGTGGGCGCGACCAGGGTGCACATGTCGGACAGCTTCGGATGGGCGGCGCAGGCCGGAGTTGATGTCGATTTGACGGACCGCGTCTTCCTGAACCTGGATGTCAAATATATCGATATCGATACCACGGCCCGGCTCTCGACCACGGCGGCGGGCGTGCAGAAGGTTCGCGTGCATCTCGATCCGCTGGTCTTTGGCGCGGGTGTGGGCGTAAAGTTCTGAAACCCTATGCCGCGGCGAGCGCCTTCACCACGAAGGGCAGGCGCTCGCCATCCGGCTCCGTCAGCGTCAGATAGCTGCCGGGCTGAATTGCATGCGCGTCCAGGCGGAAGAGTTGCTCGTCATCTTCCTCACCCGGCTCATAGGATAGCGCCCAGCCGCTGGAAGTCCGTAGCAGCCAGCCATGGCGGTCGGGTTCATTCGGCCAGAAGCGCCGGACGGTGGCGAGTTCTGGTTTGTGCCGATATTCCTGTTCGTCGATCAGCCCGTCCTGGTCCAGCGGCAGGCGCATGACATAGCTGCGAGCTGCCGATCCGTTCGGAAAGGCAGGTGTGCGTGCGAGTTCGAGGCGTATCGTTGTCCATGTCATACCACCCAGATCGGGTTTTCCGGGGACAAAGACTATAAGGACTATCCCGGATGGCGGCGGAGCCCGTCAGATCCTAGCCAGCAAGGATAAGTCACGGTTCCTCGGCAGGAGATGTGAGATGAAATCGATACTGCTTCATATCCATGACGATCGAGGCGCGGAAAGCCGCCTGCAGGCAGCGTGCGACATCGCGCGTGCGACGGGGGCGCACATTCGTTGTGCTCAGGTGACGCAAATGCCCGACATGGTGGCCGCGGACATGTATGGCGGCGCGGCGCTGGCGCCTTCCATCATCAACGAGCTGCGTGAAATCGACGAGCGAATCAAGACCCGCACCGAAGAAAGGCTTCGCGCGGAAGGTGTAAGTTGGGATTGGCGGCAATTCGATGGCGATATCCTTCATGGCCTATTGGCCGCCTCGACATTGACCGATGTCATTGTCGTGACCCTGCCTGAAGGGCCGCGCAGGGTGCTCACCGATCCACCGCCGATCGCCGCCGAACTGGCCCTGTCAGGGCCGGTGCCGGTGATGGCGGTCCCGCAATCGGCGAAATCGCTGATGGTAGCAGGCCGCGCGCTGGTCGCCTGGGATGGATCGCAGGAAGCATCGGCGGCGCTGCGGGGCGCGGTGCCGCTGCTGAAGCTCGCGCAGGATGTGCACATCGTGACTGTGGAGGAAGTAGGCAAAAATGCCTTCCCCGCGACTGATGCCCCCGAATATCTTGCCCGCCATGGAATCAAAGCGGAAGTCCATAGCTGGCCACGGGACGGCCGCGCTGTGGAAGATGCCCTGATGGCCGCCGTCGAAGCATTGAAGCCCGACTGGATGGTGATGGGCGCCTATGGTCACAGCCGGTTGCGCCAGTTCGTGTTCGGCGGCGTGACCCGAAAGATGCTGCGCGAAGGACGCGTGCCTGTCTTGCTGGCGCACTGAAGACAGGGCATTGTAACCCGATGGCGGTGGCGGACGATGACACGGAAGGCTTGATCGAGCGCGAGCATAGCTTGGAACAGGCGTTGCTGGGGTCAATTCTCGCGACGGTGCCCGACGCGCTGATCGTCATCGACATGGCCGGGCGGATCGTGTCCTTCAGCGCGGCGGCGCAGCGCATGTTCCAATATGCCGAAACGGACGTACTGGGCGAAAATATCTCCATGTTGATGCCGTCGCCGGATCGGGAACGGCATGATGGCTATATCGACCATTATCTCAGTACCGGCGAAAAACGGATCATCGGTATCGGCCGCCTCACCAGCGCGCGGCGGCGCGACGGATCGACCTTTCCGATCGAATTGTCGGTGGGCGAGGTGCAGGACCGGGGGCAAAGGCTGTTTACCGGCTTCATCCGCGACCTGACCGAGCGGCAACAGGCCGAGCGGCGCGTGGCGGACCTTCAGGCGGAACTGTCGCACGCCAGCCGGGTGACGGCGATGGGGACGCTGGCGTCCGCGCTGGCGCATGAGTTGAACCAGCCGTTGACGGCGATCGCCAACTATCTGGAGGCCGGGCGCGACCTGCTGGACGCCGACGGGCCGGTGGATCGCGAGATGCTGCGCGAGGCGATGGACGAAAGCGCGCGGCAGGCGCTGCGCGCGGGCGAGATCATCCGGTCGCTGCGCGAGTTCATCAAGCGCGGCGAAACGATGCGCCAGCCGGAATCGTTGCGGGAACTGCTGGCCGAAGGGGCCGCGCTGGCCTTCATCGGCATGGACAGCCGGGGCATCGACATGGACATAAGCGTCGATCGGCGGGTGGACAGGGTGCTGGTCAACCGCGTGCAGTTGCAGCAGGTGATCATCAACCTCATCAAGAATGCGATGGAGGCGATGGCGCACAGCCCCGCACGCATCCTGCGCCTGTCCGCCGCCCCGGCCGAGGATGGACGGGTCGAGGTGATCGTGGCGGACAGCGGAACGGGGTTGGACCCCGACATGTCGCGCACGCTCTTCATGCCCTTCACGACCAGCAAGCCGTCCGGCATGGGCGTGGGCCTGTCGATCAGCCAGACGATCGTCGAAGGCCATGGCGGCCGCATCTGGGCACAGCCGTCGCAATGGGGCGGCACGGCCTTTCACTTCACCCTCGATCGCGCGGATTAAGGCATGAGCGAACCCTTCCCCATCTATGTCGTCGATGATGACGAGGCGATCCGCCGGTCGCTGTCCTTCCTGCTGAAGACCAGCGGCTATGCCGTGCGCCTGTTCGAGGGCGGGACGGCTTTCCTGAAAGAGGCGGCGGGGCTGGAGCCGGGATGCGTGCTGCTGGACGTGCGGATGCCCGATATCGATGGGCTGGAGGTGCAGCGCGAATTGCGCGCGCGGGGCGTCATGCTGCCCGTGGTGATCATGACCGGCCATGGCGACATCGACATGGCGGTGGCGGCGATGAAGGCGGGCGCGAGCGACTTCATCGAAAAGCCGTTCGAGAAGGCGGCGCTGCTTGGATGTGTCGAAGCGGCGCGGCGGGTGGCGGTCGCCGACCGTGGCGCAGGCGCGCGGGCGGAGGATGCGCGCGCGCGGCTGAATGTGCTGACCGATCGGGAGCGCGATGTGCTGGACGGACTGGTCGAAGGGCTGCCCAACAAGACGATCGCCTTTGACCTCGGGATCAGCCCGCGCACGGTGGAGATCCATCGCGCCAACCTGATGCAGAAGCTGGAGGTGAAGAGCCTGGCCGAAGCGCTGCGCATCGCGTTCCATGCGGGGTTGGAGTGAGGGAACCTGTGGGTCCGTCACCCCGGGCTTGACCCGGGGTGACGGATGTGGGGACGGTTAGGGACATTTACGGATAGGTCTGAAACCCGCATGGCGGCATGCAGCGGGCATGGATATGCAATTTGATCTGGCGCAAAAGGCGCCCCGCGGGCCTGAGATGGCGGCGATGATGACTCCGGCGGCCGGAAGCTGCGGCGCGGGTTATTGCGATCGCTGCGAAGTGCGCGACCAGGCGATCTGCGCCGATCTCAACCCGCAGGAGCGCGCGGCGCTGAACCGGATCGGGCGACGGGTGACCTTGCAGGCCGGGCAGACGGTGATGTGGGAAGGCGATGACAGCATGGTCGTCGCCAATGTGATCGAAGGCACGCTGAAGCTCGCCACATCGACGGGCGACGGGCGTGAGCAGATCGTCGGCGTGGTCTATGCATCCGATTTCATCGGACGGCCTTTTGGCGCGCGCACGCCGCATAGCGTGACGGCGCTCACCGATGCGCGGCTGTGCCTCTATCCGCGCGGCGCTTTCGACGGCTTTGCGCGCCAGCATTCGCAGCTCGAGCATCGGCTGCTCCAGCGGACGCTGGACGACCTTGACCGGACGCGCGGCTGGATGCTGCTGCTGGGGCGGAAAAATGCGCGGGAAAAGGTCGCCTCCTTTCTGCTGGACATGAGCAGGCGGCTGCGCGCGGATCGAAGCGGCGTGATCGACCTGCCGCTATCGCGCCAGCAGATCGCGGACATATTGGGGCTGACCATCGAGACCGTGTCGCGTCAGATCAGCGATATGAAGCGGCTGGGCGTGATCGCGCTGGCCGGACGGCGGGGCGTGCGGATCTGCGATGCCGATCGGCTGGAGAGCATGGCCGAGGGGGCGTGAGGGAAAAGCTGCCGATAGTCCGAGCGTTTCCCCTCCCGTAAACAGGAGGGGTTAGGGGTGGGCGCGAGCGAAGCGAGCCTCTGGGCTGGGCTCTGTCATCTGCATTGATGTTGCGCTGGCCCACCCCCCAGCCCCCTCCCGCCTGCGGGAGGGGGAGCAAGGTCTATGCTTCACCCTTAGGGCGGCCGGGACAATCTGCCTACGGATATTCCCCTACATACCTGCCGCCCCGCCTTTGACAGAGGTTGGATCGTGAAGGCGGCCCCTGGGCAAGGGCGCCGCAGACAAGCTTTCGCGGGGGGATCCGATGGATCAACTATTATTGAAGTCGGGCGGCTGGTTCGCGCTGGCGGTGGTCGCCTTGCTGGCGGCGCTGATGGCGGTGGACAGCGGCTTTGCCGTCCATATGGGCATAGCCTGCGCGGCGGCGCTGTTGATGGTGGTGGTGACGATCGGCGGGGCCGATTATGCCGGGATCGCACGCGGCCTGCTGAAGATGCCGGCCGATCAGGGGAAATATGATGACGACCCGATCCGTTGGGGTGTGATCGCGACCGTCTTTTGGGGTTTGGCGGGGTTTCTGGCGGGGCTGTACATCGCCTTGCAGCTGGCGTTTCCGGCGCTGAACCTCGGCATTGAATATACGAGTTTCGGGCGATTGCGGCCGCTGCATACTTCGGCGGTGATCTTTGCATTTGGCGGCAATGCGCTGATCGCGACGAGTTTCTATGTCGTGCAGCGGACCTGTCGCGCGCGGCTGGCTTTTCCATCGCTCGCCCGGTTCGTATTCTGGGGTTACCAGCTCTTCATCGTGCTGGCCGCGACTGGCTATGTCATGGGCATCACCGAAGCGCGCGAATATGCCGAGCCTGAATGGTATGTCGACATCTGGTTGACGATTGTGTGGGTCGCCTATCTTGTCGTCTTCGGCGGCACGATCCTGCGCCGCAGCGAGCCGCATATCTATGTGGCGAACTGGTTCTACCTGAGCTTTATCCTGACGATCGCGATGCTGCACATCGTCAACAACCTGTCGGTGCCGGTCAGCCTGCTGGGTTCCAAGAGCTACAGCGCTTTCGCGGGTGTGCAGGATGCACTGACCCAATGGTGGTATGGACATAATGCCGTCGGCTTCTTCCTGACCGCCGGTTTCCTCGCCATGATGTATTATTTCGTGCCCAAGCAGGCGGAGCGGCCGGTCTATAGTTATCGGCTGTCGATCATCCACTTCTGGTCGCTGATCTTCCTCTATATTTGGGCAGGTCCACACCACCTTCATTATACGGCGCTGCCCGACTGGGCGCAGACGCTGGGCATGGTCTTTTCGGTCATGCTGTGGATGCCGAGCTGGGGCGGGATGATCAACGGCCTGATGACGCTGAACGGCGCATGGGATCGCATCCGCACAGATCCGATCATCCGCATGATGGTGATGGCGCTGGCCTTCTACGGCATGAGCACCTTTGAAGGACCGATGATGTCGGTGAAGGCGGTGAACAGCCTGTCGCACTATACCGACTGGACGATTGGTCATGTGCATAGTGGTGCATTGGGCTGGAATGGGCTGATTACTTTCGCCTGCCTCTATTATCTGACGCCGCGTCTGTGGAAGCGCGAGAGGCTCTATTCGTTGCGGCTGGTGAACTGGCACTTCTGGCTCGCGACGCTGGGCATCGTTCTCTACGCCTCTTCGATGTGGGTCGCGGGCATCATGCAGGGGCTGATGTGGCGCGAATATGGGAGCGACGGCTACCTCGTCTATGCCTTCTCCGAAGTCGTGAGCGCCATGTTCCCCATGTATGTGATCCGCGCGGCCGGAGGCCTCATGTACCTCGCCGGGGCGATCATCATGGCCTGGAATATCGGCAAGACCATCGCTGGCAGCCCGCTGCGTGCGGAGAAGCCGATGAGTGATGCGGCCTATGATCCGACGGCGGATCGACCGCTTGTCGCCCAGCCTGCTTAAGGACGCCAAGACATGACTAGCAAGACCAAGGGTAAGTTCTGGGACCATGGCAAGCTGGAGCGCAACGTCTCCCTGCTGGGCATCGCTTCGCTGATCGTGGTCGCCATTGGCGGCATCGTGGAGATCGCACCGCTCTTCTGGATCGACAATACGATCGAGAAGGTGGAAGGGATGCGGCCCTATACGCCGCTGGAGCTGGCGGGGCGGAACATCTACATCCGCGAAGGCTGCTACAATTGCCACAGTCAGATGATCCGGCCGTTCCGGGACGAGACGGAACGCTATGGCCATTATAGCCTCGCGGCGGAGAGCATGTATGACCATCCCTTCCAATGGGGATCGAAGCGCACCGGCCCCGACCTGGCGCGCGTCGGCGGCAGATATTCGGATGAATGGCATGTCCAGCATCTGAAGGACCCGCGCGCGGTCGTGCCGGAATCGATCATGCCGGGCTATGCCTTCCTCGCCGATCGGGAATTGAAGCCTGCGGACATGCGCAAGGACCTGACCGCGCTGTCCGACGTCGGCGTGCCTTATAGCAAGGATGACATTGCCAAGGCCAATAACGACCTGAAGGCACAGGCCGATCCCGATGCGGATGCCAAGGATCTGATCAAGCGCTATCCCAAGGCGCAGGCGCGCGATTTCGACGGCGATCCGGGCAAGGTGACGGAGATGGATGCGCTGGTCGCCTATCTCCAGATGCTGGGCACGTTGGTCGATGTGGACAGCGCCAAGCCACAGGAGGTCGAGCGATGAGCTACGACGCCTTGCGGCATTTCGCCGACAGCTGGGGGCTGGTCTTCATGGGGGTGAGCTACGCCGCCCTGATCGGCTGGCTCTTCCTGCCCAAAGGCGGTGAACGCAGCGAAGAGGCCGCGCTCGCCATATTCCAAAATGACCCTGCGGAGGCCGATCATGGCTGACGAAAAGCGCATCGACGCCGCCACCGGCACCGAGATCAAACATCATGAGTGGGACGGCATCCAGGAGTTGGAGACGCCGCTGCCGCGCTGGTGGCTGTGGACCTTCTACGCGACCATCCTGTTCGCGATCGGTTATGTGATCGCCTATCCGGCGTTGCCGATGATCAATCGGGCGACCGGCGGCCTGCTTGGCTGGTCGAGCCGGGGCGCTCTCGACAAGGAACTGGCGGCGCGGGAAGCGCAGATCGCGCCGGTGCGGCAGGCGATCGCCGACACCTCCATCGAAGTCCTGCCGACGCGGCCGCAGCTGATGCAGGCGGCGGCGGAGGGCGGACGCGCCGCGTTCCGCGTCCATTGCGTGCAGTGCCACGGATCGGGCGCGGCGGGATCGAAGGGCTATCCCAATCTGAATGACGACGACTGGCTGTGGGGCGGCGATCTGGCCGCAATCGAAAAGACCCTCACCGATGGCGTGCGCAATCCCGATCATGACGCAACCCGCCAGTCGCTGATGCCTGCTTTCGGCAAGGATCAGTTGCTGACGGCGGCGCAGGTCGATGATGTGGTTGCGCATGTGCGGGCGATCAGCGGGCAGGACCGTGCCAGCGCCGCTTCGCAGCGCGGGGCCAAGGTCTTTGCCGACAATTGCGCCGTCTGCCACGGCCCTGCGGGGAAGGGGAACCGGGAGCTTGGTGCGCCGAACCTGATCGATGCGATCTGGCTCTATGGCGGTGATGCGGACACTATCCATGAAACCGTGTGGAACAGCCGCCATGGCGTGATGCCACGCTGGGACGACAAGCTGGACAAGGCGACGATCCGGATGCTGGCCGCCTATGTGCACAGCCTTGGCGGGGGTGAGGCTGCGCCGGTGAAGGTTGCGAGCAATGGCGCGCGATAGCAGCCGCCCAGCAATCGTCACCCCGGACTTGATCCGGGGTCCCGCTGCTCTTTGCGCCGGGTGTGGGGAAGAAGCGGGATCCCGGATCAAGTCTGGGATGACGGAGGAAGGGAGTCGGCCATGCTGATGTCGGACTCCCCCTCGCTCTATGAGAAGCGCAAGGGCGTCTATCCCAAGGCGGTGGATGGCTTTTACCGGCGCCTCAAATGGGCGGTCATGGCGGTGACGCTTGCCATCTATTGGGGCACGCCCTGGCTGCGCTGGGATCGGGGGCCTTATGCGCCGGATCAGGCGGTGCTGGTCGATCTGGCGCACCGCCGCTTCTACATGTTCTCGATCGAGATCTGGCCGCATGAATTCTACTATGTGGCGGGCCTGCTCATCATGGCGGGGATCGGTCTGTTCCTCGTCACCTCGGCGGTGGGGCGGGCCTGGTGCGGCTATGCCTGCCCGCAGACGGTGTGGACCGACCTTTATCAGCATGTCGAGCGCTTCATCGATGGCGACCGCAATGCGCAACTGAAGCTGGCGAAAGCGCCATGGAGCGCTGCCAAGCTGGCCCGACGGCTTGCCAAATGGTCCGTCTGGCTGGCGATCGCATTCATTACCGGGGGCGCATGGATTTTCTATTTCGCCGACGCGCCGACTTTGCAGCAGCAGTTCTGGAGCGGCACGGCAGCGCCGGTCGCCTATGGGACGGTTGCGGTGCTGACCGCTACCACCTTCATCCTGGGCGGCTTCATGCGCGAGCAGGTGTGCATCTACATGTGCCCATGGCCGCGTATCCAGACCGCGATGCTGGATGAGAAATCGCTGGTCGTGACCTATAAGGATTGGCGTGGCGAGCAGCGCGGCAGCCTGAAGAAGGCGCAGGCGAATCCCGGCGACTATGGCGACTGTATCGATTGCAACCAGTGCGTCGCGGTCTGTCCCACCGGCATCGACATTCGGGAAGGCCCGCAGATCGGCTGCATCACCTGCGCGCTGTGCATCGACGCCTGCGACAAGGTGATGGCGCAGGTCGGACGGCCGCGCGGGCTGATCGATTATTGTACCGAGGACGATGCCGAGGCAGAGAAGAAGGGCGCGGCGCCGCGGCCTGTGCTCAAGACGCTGCTGCGTGCGCGCACCATCGCCTATTTCACGGTCTGGGCCAGCATCGGCGCGGCGATGCTGTTCGCGTTGGGCGCGCGCACGCGGCTCGACATCAGCGCGCAGCAGGATCGCAATCCGATCTTCGTGCGCCTGTCCGACGGCGCAATCCGCAACAGCTATACGGTGAAGCTGCGGAACATGGAGGCGCGCCCGCGCGAGGTGGAGGTGCGCGTTACGGGTCTAGCCGACGCAAAGATCTGGACCGACGCCGGATCACGGGAAAAGGCGAGTGATGCGGTGCGCGCTGCCGTCGCTGCCGACAGCGTGACCAAGCTGCGCCTGTTCCTGACGATGCCCTCCGCAGGGCCAGCGCGGCAGGATTTCCGCTTCACCGTGCGCGCGCTGGACCGCGAAGGCGGCGGCGACAGCGAAGACGCTCGTTTCGAAAGGCCCTGAACATGAAACATGCCCGTCCCTTCACCGGCTGGCACATGACCGCGATACTCGTCGCGGGTTTTGCCGTCGTCATCGCCGTGAACATGGCTATGGCGACGATCGCCGTGCGATCCTTCGGCGGGACGGTGGTGGAGAATAGCTATGTCGCCAGCCAGAAGTTCAACGGCTGGCTGGCGCAGGCGCGCGCGCAGGAAAAGCTGGGCTGGCGCGACAGGGTGACGCTGGACCCCGCGCGCCATGTGCGGATGGAGCTGAACGTGCGGGGTGCGCAGATGAGCGCGGTGGCGCAACATCCGCTTGGGCGCGCGCCGGATATGGTGCTGCGCCTGCATGAGGCCGCGCCCGGACTTTATGTGAGCGATCGCGCCTTGCCCGCAGGGCGGTGGCAGCTGCGCTTCGACATTCGCCATGGGGGCGGAGAAGAACATTTGCTGCGGGAGATCGACTGATGGCCAGCCAGCCTGTTCTCAATGAGGAAGCCTCGGCTGACGCAAAGGAAAGCCTGTTTGCGGTGCCGGGCATTCATTGTGCGGGGTGCATCTCGAAGATCGAGAATGGCCTGCCGCTGACGCCCGGCATCCGTGCCGCGCGCGTCAATATGAGCGCTAAGCGGGTTGCGATCAGCCATGATCCCGCGTTGACGCCGCCGGAGTTGAAGGCGGCAATCGTCGCGCTGGGGTTCGACGCGGAGCCACTTGCCGATCCGGGGCAAGACATCGCGGCGGCAGAGAGCAAGGCGCTGGTGCGCGCGCTTGCCGTGGCAGGATTCGCGGCGATGAACATCATGCTGTTGTCGGTGTCGATCTGGTCAGGGGCGGAAGGGGCCACGCGGACGATGTTCCACTGGCTGTCGGCGCTGATTGCTTTGCCGACCGTCGCTTATGCCGGCCAGCCATTCTTCCGTTCCGCCTGGGCTGCGCTCAGGCAGCGGCGGACCAACATGGACGTGCCGATCAGTATCGGCGTGCTGCTGACGACTGCGATGAGCCTGTTCGAGACCGTCAGTGGCGGTGAACATGCCTGGTTCGACGGAGCGGTGATGCTGCTGTTCTTCCTGCTCGCGGGGCGCTGCCTGGACAGCATGATGCGGGGGCGGGCGCGGGCCGGGGTAGCTGCGTTGCTCAAGCAGACGGCGCCGGGCGCGCTGGTGCTGGGCGAAGGCGGCCGCAGCCAGTGGACGGCGGCGAGCACGCTGCGTCCGGGCATGCGGATGCTGGTTGCGGCGGGCGAAAGGCTGGCCGCCGATGGCCGGGTCGTTGAAGGAGAAAGCGGCATCGACCTCGCTTTCCTGACCGGCGAAAGCGCGCCGGTTCGCGTGCGCGCTGGCGATGCCGTGCAGGCCGGGGCGATGAATGTCGAAGGGCCGATCACTGTGGAGGTGACGGGGGCCGGGGCCGATACGGTCATCGCCGACATCGCCCGCCTGATGGAGGAAGCGGGGCAGGGCAAGTCCCTTTATGTCCAGATCGCCGATCGTGCCGCGCGCTATTACGCGCCTTGCGTCCATCTGCTTGCAGCGCTGTCTTTCGCAGGGTGGATGATCGCGGGGGCGGGCGCGCATCAGGCGCTGCTGATAGCGGTGGCCGTGCTGCTCATCACCTGCCCCTGCGCGCTCGGCCTTGCGGTCCCGGCGGCGCAGATCGTTGCATGCGGCTCGCTGATGCGGCGCGGCGTGCTGGTGAAGGACGGGTCGGCGCTGGAGCGGCTGGCGGAAGTGAGCGAAGCGCTGTTTGACAAGACCGGCACGCTGACTTTGGGCCGCCCGGTGCCGCAGGGGCTGGAGCGATTAGGTGCTGACGACCAGTCGATCCTGCTGGCGCTGGCAAGGGTCTCTCGCCATCCGTTGAGCGCCGCGCTGCGACAGGCGCTGGAGGCTCGGCAAGTCGCCCCCGCGTCCCTCGACCATATCCGCGAAATTCCGGGTGAGGGCATATTCGCCGATCATGGCGGCGTGGCGGTGTCGCTGGCCCGGCCACGAAGCGTCGTCAGCCTGTTCGGCCTTGCGAGCGAATATCGGTTCGGCGAGCGTTCGGTGTTGCTGCACTTTTCCGACGCCCTGCGCCCGGATGCGGCGGAAACGCTGAGCGAGATGCGCTCTATGGGCCTCAAGACGTTGATCGCCAGCGGGGATCGCCCCGAAGCTCTGGAGGAGATCGCGCGTGCGACCGGCACGACGGCGATCGGCCATCTGCGTCCCGCAGACAAGTTGGCGCTCGTCGGGCGGTTACAGGCGCGCGGCGAGAAGGTGTTGATGGTGGGCGACGGGCTGAATGACGGCCCGGCGCTGGCGGCGGGTCATGCCAGCATGGCCCCGGCTTCCGCTAGCGACGCGAGCCAGCTGACGGCGGATGCGGTGTTCCTGGGCGACAGGCTGGCACCGGTGGCGCTGACAGTTCGTGCGGCGCGTAGGACGATTGCCGTGGTGAAGCAGAATTTCGCGCTGGCCATCGGCTATAATGTGCTGGCCGTGCCGCTGGCCGTGGCGGGGAAGGTCACGCCGTTGGTGGCCGCAGTCGCCATGTCGACATCCTCGCTGATCGTGATCGCCAATGCCTTGCGTTTGAAGGGAGCCGCGAAATGACTGGCCTTGGATTGTTGATCCCGATCGCGTTGTTCCTTGGACTGCTGGGCCTTGCCGCCTTTTTCTGGGCGCTGCGCAATGGGCAGTTCGATGACAGCGAAGGCGCGGCGGCGCGGATATTGATCGACGAGGATTGAGGGCGGGGTGCGTTGGGGCCTTATCAGCCTGTCCTCAAACGACGGCTTATAAGTTCGCTTTCCGTCACCCGGACTTGATCCGGGGTCCCGCTATCTTCGGAAACTTCGCAGAGACGGAGCGGGATCCCGGATCAAGTCCGGGATGACAAGCCCTTGAACATGGCGGGTGTGACAAAGGAGCCCGATCCGAGTGGATCGAGCCCCCCCTTTTTCTGTCTTTAGCGAAAATCAGGAAATGACCATTGCCTCCGCATCAGGATTGCGGGTCCAGTTCCAATATTCGGCGAGCTTGAACGGGCAGGACACATAGTTGCGGCCCTTGCTGTTCAAATAATAGCTTTTGGCCTTGGGGTGGGTCCAGACCATTTGCTTCATCTGCTCGTCGACCTTTTCGTTCCAGTCGATATAGGCCTGCTCGGTCGGCTCGATCGCCTTGCCGCCAGCGGCCACGATCCTGTCGAGCGCTTCAACAATATAGTGGATCTGCGCTTCCAACACCATGTTGACGCCCGCCGCATGATTGGGCGCGCTGTTCGGCCCGAGCGTCATGAAGAAGTTGGGATAGGCGGGAGCCATCACGCCCAGATAGGCGCGCGCCTCATCCTTGCCCCAGGCCGCCGCCAGATCGCAGCCGCCCCGGCCATAGACCTTGAGCGGGCCGAGTGCAGGGGCGAGTTCAAAGCCGGTGGCCAGCGCGATCACATCGACTTCGTAGCGCTTGCCGCTCCTGGTGACGATCGCATGCTCTTCGACATGGTCGATGGGGTCGGTTTCCAGCGTAACATTGGGCTTCAGCAATGTGTCGAGCCAGCCGCCATCGGCGTCCAGAACGATGCGCTTGCCAAAGATCGGATAGTCGGGAACGACCTTTTCGATAAGGTCGGGACGGCCCGCCAGCTTGCGATGGATATATTGCAGCGCATAGCTGCGCGCGCCGTCATTCTGGGCAGAGATGGAGACGTCCTGGTTGGGCCAGTTCGGGTCTCTCTTCACATTGCCGTAGAGGCCATCGCCGGTGAACCAGTAAACGCGGAAGCGGAACCATTCCTTGTAATGGGGAATGTTGCGCAGCGCGAAGCGGATATTGTCATTCACCGGGGCGGTGATTTCCGGGTTATTGAGCACCCAATGTTTGGACCGCTGAAAGATGACGAGGCTGGAAACCTTGTCAGCGATCGCGGGGGCGAGCTGGGCAGCGCTGGCACCCGTGCCGATCACCGCCACGCGCTTCCCGGTAAGGTCGATGTCCGGGTCCCACCCGGCGGTGTGCATCTTGGTGCCCTTGAAGCTGTCCAGACCGGGGATATTGGGGAAGGACCAGCGGTTCAGAACGCCGTGGGCGAGCAGGACCGCATTGACCACTTCCACTCGTTCGGCGCCAGTCTTCACATCCTGCAAGGTGACGTGCCAGTTGCTGTCCGCATCGCTCCAGCGGGCAGCGAGCACCTTCGTCCCGAACTGGACATGATCGCGGATGCCGTATTTGTCGGCGACGCCGGTCAGATAGCTGTGAATCTCCGGCCCCTTGGGGTGGTAGCTGCTCCAGTCAGGGTTCAGCTCAAAGGAATAGGAGTAGAAGTGGCTGGGCGTATCGACGCCGACGCCGGGATAGCGGTTTTCCAGCCATGTGCCGCCAAGGTCAGGGTTCTTCTCGATGATCGTATAGTCATAGCCCGCCTCGCCCAGCTTGATGCCCGCCGCAATGCCGGTCATGCCGCCGCCGATCACCAGCACGCGGAAGTCGGCGGGCGGATGGATGCGGCCGGGCATGTCCTTGCGCGGCACCGGGCGTTCAAAGCCCATCTGGTCGTAAAGCACCGGCATGATGGCGGGATCGACATCCTCACCGACGCTGACGCCCATCATCCGGCGGAGCAGTTCAGGATCGATCGGGCGTTCCACCGGCGGCGTCGGGTTGGTCAACAGCGTGAAGAGGCGATCCCGCAGATCCTGCGCCATTTCATCCGGGACATTCGACGGCGCTTCTGCCGTGTAAATGCCGGTCAGGTAGGGCGCGAAACTGTCCAGATATTCGCGGTCCTGCGCATAGGTCGTGTAAACCATCAGCAGGCTAGGCAGGTTTGCGTCCTGCAACGCCCTGCGAAGTCCATCGTGGTCAGCGATAGGCAGGGGGCATGTGGTCGCCGGATATGGCTGGCTATGCGCGTTCATCTTCGCTCCTCTCTTGGGTTGCACCGCGGCAGAAAAGGCGGCGCCCTCGATAAGTGAGTATATACTTACAATGCCCGAACAAATTGACGTGCGTCAAAATTGGGAAGTGCATATGGAAGCAGCGGAGCAGCCCGAGGGAAGCTCCGCCGTCGATCCCTCAACTACGGGATGTTCAAGCGGCGGCCTTGCTTCCGCGAAGGTCCACTGTGGTATGGACGCCGTTAACCCGCTTCTGAAATTCACCCGCACGGGCGCGTGGGTTGTAGAATTGCCGATACCATAGCCGTCCCTTGTTAAACGGCCCGTCGTCCGGGACTTGCAGGATATTGATCGCCGCTTCCTTATATTTCCATAGCTCGAAATCCTGTGAGAAGGCGGCGAGTCCGGCTTCATGATAGGCGCGGGCGACGGCGCGATCTTCCTCCGTCGCCTCGCCATTCGCGGCGGTCTGCGCCATGACCGCGAACCAGACGCGAACCTCGCCATCCTCGACCGGCGTGTTGCAGATCATCATGAGCGAGGGATGCTTGCCCTCCATGCGGGACAGCAGGATGCCCGGCCCGGTGTACCAGGTGTCGGTTTCCAGCATCGCGCTGCCATCCACCAACGTACGATGGCCCGATGCAAAGCGCTGGCGCATGATGGGACCGTCAAATTCATTTTCGAAAAACACATTGCCCGACGATCCATGGACCGGCGCGAAATGCGCATAGTCAGTCATGTTGTCGAGGATTTCCTGCGGGTGGATCGGCAATGTGCCCAGATGATCCACCTGCCAGCGGACCCATCCTTCGCCGATGCGGTCCCATTCGGCGAAGTCCGGCAGGTCATAGTCGGGTTCGCCCCCTTCCATGTCGTGCCACATCCAGATGCAGCCCGCCTTTTCCACGACCTTGTGCGACTTGATGCAGGCGGCTTTTGGTATGTTGCGCGTCGAATAGGGGATGTCGTCGCACTGGCCCTCCGACGTGAAGCGCCAGCCATGGGCGGGGCAGCGAATGGAATCCCCCTCTACCTGATTGCCGTCGCGCACGACATAGGATGTGCTGTTGCGCGCGATGTTGACGCGCATGTGCGGGCAATAGGCGTTGAGCAAAACGACGCGCCCGCTCTTGCCGCGATAAAGTGCCATGTCCTGCCCGAAGAAGCGGACGGGTTGCGGTTGCTGCGTCACCTCATCGGCGATTGCCACCATGAACCATCCACGGGGGAAGGTCAGTTCGCCCAGGCCATATTCGGCTGTCTTTGCCATGATCTGCCCCCTTCCTCTTAAATGAAGCTGTCGCTGTTGGGTGCGCCCAGCAGGACGCCGCCGAAGTTGCGGCCGACCACGCCCGGATTGTTCGCCACATGCGCACGTCCGGCATGAATGTCGCAGAAGGCGCGGGCGATCGGGTTGCCGCGATAAATGGCTTCCGCGCCGCTGGCCGCGAAGATGCGGGCGATCAGCGCGCAGCAGCGGCCGGAAATCTGCGCCGACTGGAACCGATAGTGCAGCCGGGTTTCCAGATCCGCCTGCTCCCCTGCGCGCGCCTTTTCGGTCAGATGCTCGAAGTTGCGGAACAGGATGGTCTTCATCTCGTCGATCGCAACGTGGGTTTCGGCGATCACCATCTGCACATCGGGGTCGGCCGACGCGCTCGCCCCGCTATTGGCGCTCCTGCGCTTGGCGCCCTTTTCGATGAAGCTATCCAGCGCACCCTGAAGAGCCCCGATGGACGAGGAAGATACAGCCCGCACGAACACCTGCCCGAACGGCAGCTTGTAAAGCGGCGCGGGATTGACCTTTGCGCCCGGATTGGTGGCGGCAAAACCATCCTTTGATCGATGCGTGCGGTAGGCGGGGACATAGGCGTCCTCCACCGTCACATCATGGCTGCCCGTGCCGCCAAGCCCGATCGTGTCCCAGATCGGCAGTATCTTGAAATCGGCCCGAGGGACCAGGAATGTCCAGAAGTCCGGCTCGCCCGTCTCCGGATCATTGACCAGGCCGCCCAGAAACGCCCAATCGCAATGATCGACGCCGCTGGAAAAGCCCCAGCGGCCGCTGATCCGGTAGCCGCCTTCGATCGGCGTCACCTGCGCGCGCGGCATGTAGGAAGAGGAGATGAGGGTTGCTTCATCCTTGCCCCACACATCCTCCTGCGCCTTGGCGTCGAACAGGGCGAGCTGCCAGTTATGCACGGCGACGACGCCCAGCACCCAGGCGGAGGACATGCAGCCTTCGGCGAGCTTCATCTGCACCGCGTAGAATGTTTCGATGTCCATCTCATATCCGCCATGGCGGCGGGGCTGGAGTATCTTGAAAAAGCCCGCTTCCTGAAAATCGCGGATGGTCTTGTCCGGCACCTTGTTGCCCGCTTCGCAGGCGTTGGCCCGTTCGCGCAGCACCGGCACGAGCGCCGCCGCCCGATCGACAAGATCGGCCATGGCGGGCGCGGTGGTCGCGTTGGCAAGCGTCATATTCCCTCTCCTTATGATCAGGCCGCGTCGGCCAGTTTCGCCTGTTCATCGGCGCCGAAGCCGACACTGAAATCATGGCCCCACAGGCTGGCCGATGTGCTTTCGAAAACGGTGTGATGGTCCCAGTCCATGACGCGCCCGCCGCAGCCATATTCCAGCGCGAAGCCGCCGGGCGTTTGGACGTAGAAGCTGATCATGTGATCGTTGGTGTGCCGGCCTAGCGTCGCCATCAGCCGCGCTCCGGATGCCAGCATGCGGTCATAGGCATGGCCGACCTCGTCGATCGTCGCGACTTCCACCATCAGGTGCACGCAGCCGGACGGCACCTCGCCCTCGAACAGCGCCAGGCTGTGATGACGGCCATTGGCGCAGTGCAGGAAATCGATCCGCATTTCGGGGCCGCCTTCGCCTGCCGGACGATGCACCATGAAATCGGACAGGCCGAGGCCGAGAACGTCGGTCAGGAAGTCGCGCGTCTCGCCGAAGTGGGGGGCAGGCAGCACCGCATGGCCGTAGCCAAGGTCGCCCGTGACGAAGCGCACGCCTTGTGGGGAACAGAAGGGCGCAAAGCTGCTGACATAGCCATAGCTGATCTCATGGCGGTTGCCGGACGGATCACGGAACCAGACCATGTCGGTCACATGACGAAGCGCACGTTCCGCTTGCGTCGAGTGGGTGTAGGCGACGCCGCGTGCGTCCAGGGTCACCAAGGCCGCGACATATTGCTGCTCGTTCCGCACTTCCCAGCCGCTGGCGCAATAGCCGTCACGATCGCCTTCGATGATGAACAGCCGCCCAGCGCGCTCGTCAAGACGCAGCGCCAGGCCGCCGGGAAGCGCATGGACGGAAAATCCCGCAATGTCCTCGGCGAAGCGGACCCATTGCTCAAGGTCGCGGGACGTAATGATGCTGTAGGCGAGAGCCGCGACTTCCATGTCGTCCTCCAGTCGGTTGTGGGGCCATGATGAGCCGGGACGACTAGGAGGAAATTGATCACCATCAAATTTCAGGAGTTTTCGTTTTCGTTAAGCGGAATATATCCGATCATTCGCGGTATATGCGGTATTTCAGCGACAATTTTCGTTACAAATAGAACAAAACACTACGCGTATGTTTGAAATTTGACCTGTCTCAAGGTGTTTGAGGTGACTTCGCCTTCCTATCAGGGGGCCGGGCGTGTTCGAGGCTGCGGCAGAGAGGAACAGCATGAACGTCCAATCGACCATGCGCGCAAAGGCGGCGCAGACAATCAGCCACGTTAACCTGCACTATCCACGGCCCGAAGATGGTCCGGCAGCTGCGTTGCTGCTGGAAACCGCCGGGCTCATGCAGACCCAGCAAATGGAACTGCCGCAAGGTGGCATATTCTATCGCTTCACCACCAATGTCCTTGCCCCCAATGGCGGGGACAACATCGTCTATCTCAGCCCGCTACCGGCGGCGACAGCGGCGCTGCTGACCGCCGCGCGCGAAGCGCTGGGGTTGGGCACCGATAGCGAGCATCCCGCTGTTTCAGCCTATCGGGCAGCACAGGCAGCCGACCCCGAATATGATTTTCATGTTGGGTTCCTTCATGCATCGCTTGAGCAGCTGGAAGATCGCTATCTGGCGCTCCAGGCGCTGGAGGCCAATGACGCGCGCTTTGCCGGGCGATTGAAGTTTCTGGTCAATCGCGCTCAGCCGGGCGACGCGGAGATCGACGCCCGGCTTGATGCATCACCAGTCTATCGGGGCGTCACGCGCTACACCTATGGGCGCAATGGTGTGCAGGCCTTTTGCGAGACAGACCTGATCGTCGATGGTCCTTTGGGCGGCGGCGTGGTTCTGGAGTTCGATTACATCTTCCCCGGCCATGCGGACCACATACTTGCGGTCTCGGATGCCAGTCGGTGACGCAAGAACTGCCCCCGATGATATGCGCGGGGGCAGTCAGAATCAGGCGCGAACCATGGCCGACGCCATCGCGTCGAAGACGCCGCCAATGCGCGCCGCCAGATGCTCTTCGACGCCGCAATCCTCCATCGCTTTCCGCATCGCCGACGTCCATTGAACGGCAACGGCATCGGTGATGGGAAAGCGGGCGTGCAGCGACATCATGCACTTGCCGGGGTTGGCCGCGAACCAGTCGCTGTCGCCACCCAGCCAGCCGCACAGAAAACCGCTCAACGACCGCCGCATAGGCGTCAGGTCATCGGCATGCATCGCCCGCAGGTCGCGATAGGCCGGGACGGAGTCGATAAGGTCATAGAATCGATCCACGATCCTGCTGACCCCTTCGCGTCCGCCCACGGCGTGGAAGGGCGGTTGGCCTTCGCTCAATTCCGGTCGCCGCGCATGGCGTCCTGGATGCTGAGACCACCCAGAACGAGCATGAACACGATCATCAGGCCAGCGACGAAATGCGGGAAATAAAGGCCAAACAGCTGATCCATTTAATGTCTCCTTTCGAAAGACATTAAATCTTCAGTCCCGGCGACGAATTGACTTGCGTCAAAATCAGCGATTTCAGCGGGACGGAGCTTTTGAGTTCTCGTTCATCGCGATCGAATGTCGGTTCCGCTGATACGGCCGTCCAGCATCGATATCTGCACATCGGCTGCGGCAGCGACGTCGGGATCGTGGGTCACGCACACGACCGCGCGGCCCTGATCATGGGCGAGTGCGCGAAACATTTCGACCACGTGGGCGCTGTTCTGGCTGTCGAGGTTGCCGGTTGGCTCGTCACAGAGCACCAGCGCGGGATCGTTCGCGATCGCTCGGGCGATCGCCACGCGCTGCCTTTCGCCGCCCGACAGGCGGTTGGGCGTCTTGTCCATCTTCTTGGCCAAGCCGACGGTGGCCATCAGGCTCTGCGCCTTCTCTCTCGCCTGTGCTGGCGACAGTTGGCCCAACCTGCGCATCGGCAGCATCACATTTTCCAGGGCGGTGAACTCGGGCAGCAGGAAGTGAAACTGAAACACGAAGCCGAAATGCGCCAGCCGGATCTGCGCGCGTTCATCGCCGTCGAGCTGGTTCATGTCGCGCCCCTCAAACTGTACGGACCCTTCGGTCGGGCGGTCCAGTAACCCCAACAGATAGAGGAGGGAGGACTTGCCACAGCCCGACGGCCCGACGATGGCGACGAAGCTGTCCGGCTCAATCGTCAGCGAAACATCGGCAACCAGCGTTACCGGGGGTGTCCCGGCCAGTTCGCGGGAAAGCCCCTGCGCCTGCATGATCGCGCTCATACCGCGCCCCGCAATATGTCGACAGGATCGACCCGTGCGGCTTTCCGCGCGGGAAGCCAGGCCGCGATCACACCCGAAAACAGCGATGCCGCAGCGGCGATCACATATTGCCGGGCCGATCGATCGAGCGGCAGACGCTCATTGTCTCCGCCAATGGGAAAGTGGAGGGAGCCCAGGATGGCCATCAATCCGTAGCCAAGCAGCCATCCCGCAAGGATGCCCACCAGCGCCAGCGCCAACCCTTCGAACACGAAAATCAGTTGGAGGTCGCCTTCGGAAAAGCCGATGGAGCGCATAATCGCAATGTCGCGCCTCTTGTCCGACACGCTGTTCGACACGACGGTGTAGATGCCGAAGCTGGCGACCAGCAGGATCGCCGAGACGACACTGTACATGATGACATTGCGGGTCACGAGTAGCGAGAGAAAGTCTGCGGATCGCTCCTCCCAGCTTTCGGCCTTGTAGGCAAAGCGCTCTTCCAGGCGTCGGCTGATGGGCTGCGCGCCATAGGGATCGTCCAGATGCACACCGATGCGATTGATGATGAAGGGTCGGCCGAGCAGCGATTGCGCTTCCCGCAGAAGCACATAGCCGAGCGAAGAGGACAGCTGGGTCTGACCGCGCTTGAACAGGCCGACGATGCGGAGCGAACGGTTGTTGCCCGATGCCGAGGTCGCACCCACGACATCGCCCATGGCAAGGCCGAGCCGCCGCGCCATCTCCTCGCCGATGATGATGCCGCCTTGCGTGCTTTCCAGATCGCGAAGGCGTCCGGTGCGCAGTTTGTCCTCAATGGCGCTGATCTTCTCCTCGACCGCCGGATCGACGCCAACGATCGTCAACGCTTCCTCCCGCCCACCGCTGCGCAATGTGATCGCGCCCGTCAGGCTGGGTGAGCCGACCGCGCCGGGCAGCGCATTGACGGCTCGCAATATCTCCGGCCAGCCTTTAAGGCCGCGCACTTCGTTTCGGACCTTATAATGGCGTAGGTCTATCGCCGCACCTTCATATAATCTGACGCCCGGTTGCGGCGGCGGGCTTCTCAGTTCGTCGGAAATGATGATGTGCGGCGCGGCGTCGATCAGCGTCTTGATGAAATCATTCTGGCTTCCGATCATCATCGCGGAAACGGCCAGGAAGAAGCCAACGCCTACCGCAACGCCGCTCACAGCAACCAGAGTCTGTCGGCGCCGACCCACCAGATGCCGGGCGGCGATGCTTGCCAACAGCCGCAATTGCCCGCTCATCGCGTTACCCGCACTCGCATATTGTCCGACAGTTTGCCCTCGGGCGCTTTCACGATCATTTCGCCTTGCGATAGACCTGAAAGGATCTGGACATCGCCGGACCCTGCGATGCCCGTCCGCACCGCTCGCGCATGAGCGCGTCCGTCGCGGATGACCCAGACTTTGCCGTCCTCTATTGCGCTCGTCGGCACCAGCAGCGCGCGATCCGTGCGCCGGGTGACGATGTTGACTTCCAGCGTCAGCCCGAGTGGCAGCGCCAAAGGCTGGTCGGTAACGATATAAACGCGGAACGCGCGCTGTTCGGGATCGCCGCCGGGCGTCACTTCGCGGACATGGCCATGCAGCACCCGACCGGGCCAGGCGTCGCTCGACATCAGCGCCGCCTGGCCGACGCGAATCCTCGGCACGTCGCGTTCATCGACCGTTGTGGTAATTCGGACGCTGGCGGGATCGCCCAGCGTCATCAGCGCGCGGCCGGGGGTTGCGAGATCGCCCGGTTCCACATCGCGGCGCAGGACGATGCCGTTGATGCCTGACCGCACCACCATCTGATTGAGGCGGGCACGCGCGCCTTCCTCCGCCGCCTTTGCACTGTCGGCTGCGGCAACGGCGGAATCACGGGCGGCCCGCGTGACCCATCCTTTGGCGAACAGCGCGAGCGTGCGCTGCTCCTCCTGCAAGGCAACGCGGCGTTGCGCCGTCGCCTGTTGCACCGCATGGCGCTGCTCTTCGTCATCCAGCAGGACGAGCGGCTGGCCGCGTCCCACGCGCTGCGCTTCCTCCACCAGCACCTGACGGACAGGGGCGGTGAGGCGCGCGGATATGGTGACGGGATGTTCCGCCTCGACAAAGCCGGTGGCATAGACCAGTTCGACCGCATCACCGACACGAACGGGCATGAGAGTGACGTCGTGCGCTCGCCCGGCGAGCAGCCAATAAACTGCCGCCGCCGCCAGCAGCGCCAGCGGCAACAGCAAGAGCGCAATGCGTTTCATGCCCCCTCTATAGCATCATGCTGAAATCATTGCGTGCCCGTATCGGTTCGGCGGTCCCGTTCTACTTCGATCCGATCGGGATCTGGTGTGGCTTGCTTGCCTCGGTCGCGAGACGCGGAACGATGACCTTCAGAAGCCCTTTCTCCAGGTGCGCACTGGCTTTATCGGCATCCGCCTCGAAGGGCAGGGCGACCCGCCGCAAAAAGCTTCCCCGGCTGCGCTCGATCAGATGATAATGCTTCTTTTCGTCCTTCTCTTCGCGATCTTCCTTATGCTCGGCCTTGATGGTGAGTATCCCGTCATGAACATCCAGGGACACATCCTTCTGGTCAAAACCCGGCAGTTCGGCGGTCAATTCAAGTCCGCCGTCCGTCTCGGCAACGTCCACCTTGGGCAGAAGAAATCCCTTGCGGTCACCAGTGTCGCTGGCGAGCCAGCCGCGGCCAAGGTCATCGGTCAGGCGATCCATTTCCTTGCGCAGATCGGCGAGCGGATCAAATCCGCTACGAAACATGCCGGTGCGTCCAAAGGGAATCAGTGAACGAAAGTCAGTCATTGTCCTTCTCCTTCCTTTTTGTGCGTGGCGGTTCGCCCTGTCATTGTTTGGGCTGTTGCGACTTTTCGGAAGCCCCCGGGCTGTGCATCTCGCTGCAATGTTTCATGCCGTCGGGCATCTGCGGAGCTGATCCCATGGTCCCCGATGGCGGGTGCATGCCATCGGAGTGCATCCTGTGTCCGCCTTCATCCTTCATCATGGGGCAATCATGCTGGGGCTCCGCTACCGTAGACGGAGCGTTTACCGCTGCTTCGGCCGGGTGGTGCCTGGCGTGCGACTGTGCAGTCTGTGCCGATACACCGGCAATGAACATAAGGTTCAAGAAACCGGCACCGGCGATGAAAAAGCGGCGCATGAACAGTCCTCCGTAACAAGACTCCGGGTGGGAGTGTCGCCCTGCACGCGAAGTGGCGCCATAAGTAGAGTCACGAACTCATGGGTCAGGGCACGAGCACTGCGGCGCCCTTGATCTTGCCTGTTCGCAACTGTTGCAGCGCGTCATTTGCATCTTCGAGCCGGAAGGTTTCCGTGACGGTGTGAAGGGGGATGTCACCTGCCAGTTCGAAAAAGGAAGTGCCGTCTTCTCGCGTCAGATTGGCGACCGAGCATATCTGCCTTTCTTCCCACAAGTCGGCATAGGGGAATGAAGGAATGTCGCTCATGTGGATACCGGCACAGATGACGCGGCCGCCTTTCCTGACCGTTTTCAGGGCACGCGGCACCAACTCTCCTGCGGGTGCGAAGATCAGCGCCGCATCAAGTGGCGCTGGCGGATCGTTGGAAGAACCGCCTGCCCACTCGCAGCCCAGCGAACGCGCGAACGCCTGCCCATCCTCATCGCCATCCCTGGTGAAGGCATAGACGGTGCGTCCCTGATGCCGGGCGACCTGTGCGAGAATATGCGCCGCAGCGCCAAATCCATACAGACCGATGACCGGCGCAGGGCCAGCCAGCCGCAGCGCTCTCCAGCCGATCAGGCCGGCGCAAAGGAGCGGCGCCGCTCCCACGTCGGAAAAACGATCGGGCAGGTCGAAGCAATAATGGGCGTCCGCAATCACATGGCTGGCATAGCCGCCGTCTCGCGTGGCTCCGGTGAAGAGCGGTGCGTCGCAAAGATTTTCCTTTCCTGCCTGGCAGTAGGGACATTGACCGCATGTATGTCCCAGCCACGGGACACCCACCCGCTGGCTTATCGCAAAACCTTCCACGCCGGCCCCGATCGCTGCGACGAGACCCACGATTTCGTGGCCCGGTATGATCGGATAACGTGCGGGGATTTCGCCATCGAGTACATGCAGATCGGTTCGGCACACCCCGCAGGCAGCCACTTCGATCAGCAATTCGCCGGGACCCGGTTGAGGCACGGGACGTTCGATCCGGATCAGGGGCGTCCGGACGGTTATGATCTGCATGGCAATCATTGCGCTCATTGCACGGCCTCCTAACGCATCGCCACGCGCTTGAGCGCTTCGGCGGACAGCAGGTAAGCGGAAACCAATATGGTCGTGATGGCGACGACGGGAAGGCTTGGCGCGACGAAGCCCAATGCTGGAGCGATCGGTAGAAAGGGTATCGCGATCGCCGCGCACAGGCAAAGCCCGGCGGTCGTTATCAGCAGGCGATGGGGCCGTTGCCGCCATAGCGGCACCGCTGTGCGAATGACAAAAACCACCAATATCTGGGTTGCCATGGACTCGATGAACCATGCGGTGCGAAATGTTGGCACATCGACATGGAAAAGCGCGATCAGCGCGGCAAAGGTCGCGATGTCGAACAGCGACGACAAAGGCCCCATGATCAGTGTGAAGCGGACGATGGCCCGCATGTTCCAGCCACGGGGCGCCGCAAGATCGCTTTTCTCCGCACTGTCGAACGGGATGCCCGTCTGGGAGAGATCATAGAGCATGTTGTTGAGCAGCACCTGCACCGGCGTCAGCGGCAGGAAGGGTAGGAACAGGGACGCGAGCGCCATTGTCAGCATGTTGCCGAAATTGGAGCTGGTGCCCATGCGGATATATTTGAGGATATTGGCATAGGTACGGCGTCCTTCCGCCACGCCGTCCGTGAGAACGGACAGATCGGGCGCCAGCAGGATCATGTCGGCGGCCTCGCGCGCCACGTCGGTGGCGCCATCCACCGAAAGGCCGACGTCCGCTGCCCTGATCGCGGGCGCGTCGTTGATGCCGTCGCCGAGGAATCCGACAATATGTCCGCGCGCTTGAAGCGCATGCACGATCCTCAATTTCTGGTCGGGGGCGATGCGGGCGAAAAGGTCCGTCTCCACGACACGCACCGCCAGCGCTTCGTCATCGAGCGCGGCGATCTGATCGCCGGTGAGGAGGCCAGAGACCGGCCGTCCAAGCGCGGCCATAAGGTGCTGCACGGCAGCGGCGGAGTCGCCTGAGATGACCTTGGTAGCGACGCCCGCCGCCTCCAGTCGTCCGATCGCGGCGGCAGCCGAACCTTTGGGCGGATCAAGGAAAAGGCAGAAGCCGACAAATATCAGATGGTCGTCATCGTCCGTTTCGATGCGTTCACGGCCCGCCGCCGCTTTCCAGGCGATGCCCAGCAGACGAAGGCCATGGCTGGCATTATCATCGTGCAGGGCCATGAGCCGCCCCTTCAATGCGGGGTCCAGCGGCACGATCCTGCCATCTGCCGCTTCGGCCCTATCGCAAAGGGCAAGGATCGTTTCCGGCGCGCCCTTGACGATCTCGACCCTCTCGCTCTCCCATTGCGCCAGCACCGAAACCCGCCGCCGTTCGAAATCGAATGGACGCTCGTCGAGCTTGCGCCACCCGGTGAGCGGATGATGTCCCGTGTGCGCAAGTAGTGCGTCGTCCAGCGGGCTGCGCAAGCCGCTTTCGAACCGGGCATTGACCGCAGCAAGTTCGAACACGCGTTCACTGTCGGCGCCGTCTATTCCCGGATGGCCCGTCATCATGATCCGCGCCTCGGTGAGCGTACCCGTCTTGTCGGTACATAATATGTCCATCTCACCCAGGTCGTGGATGGCCGAAAGCCGCTTCACCACCACCTTCGCCGCAGCCATGCGCTGCGCTCCGCGCGCCAGACCGATTGTCATGATCATCGGCAGCAGTTCGGGCGTAAGACCGACCGCCAGCGCCATCGCGAACAGGAAGGACTCCACCGGCGGTCGGCCGAGCGCCAGATGAGCCAGGATGACGAACAGGACGAGGAAGATCGTCATCCGCACGATCAGCAGCCCCAGCCTGTGGATTCCTCGCTCAAAGGCGGTCGGTGGCTGTTCATCGCCGAGCGATCGAGCGATTCCGCCGAAATGGGTTCGATCGCCCGTCTGGACGACCAGCATCTGTGCGCTGCCCCCGATCATCGAACTGCCGTGCAGCAGCAGGTTTCTTGCCACGGCCATGGAAGCGTCGGGTTCCACAACCGGCGACTTTTCGACCGGGAAGGGCTCTCCGGTCAGCGCGGCCTGATTGACCTGAGCCGAGTTGGCCGACAGCACGAGTCCATCGGCGGGTATCAGATCTCCCGCCGCGAGCATGACAACGTCCCCCGGCACCAGATTGCGCACGGGCAGAGTGACAGCAGCCCCATCGCGCAGCGTTCGCGCGGTGAGAGCGATCGCTTCCCTGAGCGCTGCGGCGGTAGCTTCGGCGCGTCGTTCCTGCACCGTGTCGAGGATCGTGGACAGCAGGACCATGGCGAGGATCAGCAGGAAGCTCGCCATGTCGCCCATCACGACCGCGACGGCAGCGGCGGCGAGCAGCATCAGCACCAGCGGATTGCCAAGCCTTCGCGCCAGATCCGTGATGATGTGGCGCCGGGATCTCTCGAACAGGATGTTGGGGCCAGCCACCGCCAATCTGCGGGCGGCTTCCTGAGAGGAGAGGCCGCCTTCTTTTGCAAATAGCGCGACAAGGCTTTGGTCAACGGGCATCCGCCAATATTCGGCGGCGACCTGATTCATTGCGCTGTCAGGATTGATGGCGGCGGAAGAAGGATCGCTGCCCGGCTTTTGATGAGCCGCTTGTCGGAACGGCAAGGGAATGGAAAAAGCCATCGCAGCTCCAAAAAACCAACGGATCGAGCAGGATGACATGACCCATGCTGATCCCGGCTCTAATCCGTTAAGCTACGTAGCTGTCCGAGGTTCGCCTGGCCGAAGGCGCGCGTAAAGTCGACGGGTCTTTCGAGCCACGCTGTTCGCAGTCAGGAGCGCGCGGGGGTGTCGTCGGGACAGGAGGAGGGTATGGCGTCTGTTCGATGGCGAAGCTGGTTTCTCGCGATCCTCATCGCTGCGGGCCTTATCGCCGCCGTCGCTCACTGGGGAGAGGTGAGGCGGTTCGCGGCCCTGCTGCGTGAAGCCGAGCCGGGCTGGATCGGCCTCGCGCTTGTGCTTCAACTGACAACCTATGCAAGTGTGGCAGGCGGATGGGCGGCAGTGTTGCGCCGTGCGCGGACGCCCCAGCCTTTGCGGCCCCTGATGCAAATCGCCCTGACCAAGCTGTTCGCCGATCAGGTCCTGCCCAGTGCCGGCATGGGCGGAAACATCCTGCTGGTGGACCAGCTGCGGGCGCTTGGCGTGCCGAAGGGAACGGCGGTGGCCGCTCTACTTTTGTCCATGATCGGCTTCTATGCGGCCTATGCCTTCTTCGCGCTCGTGACCCTGATCCTGCTCTGGCTTCACGACCGCGCCACCCCGCTGATGGCGGGGGTCGTCACGATCTTTCTCCTTGTTGCCCTCGCTATCCCCTCGCTCGCCTTGTGGCTTCGCCGTCGGGGGAGCAGGCCATTGCCGGACCGGATCGAACATATCGACTTCGTGCGCCGGTTGCTCGAAACCGTCGCGCAGGCGCCAGCCGCGCTTTTGCGAGACACGCGGCTCACCCTGACCGTCACGGCGTGCAACGCGATGATCTTCCTGGCCGATGCCGGGACACTGTTTGCGTGCCTGCACAGCCTCAATCAGCAGGCGGCGTTCGGGACGGCTTTCATTGCCCTGATCATGGCGTCGGTCATCGCAACGCTGGGACCAATTCCGCTGGGCCTGGGCAGCTTCGAAGCAACATCGGTCGCGATGTTGCACCTGCTCGGCGTGGAGTTGGAGGCAGCCTTTGCCGCGACCATGCTGCTGCGGTTGTTCACGCTCTGGCTGCCGCTCATGCCCGGCATTGTGATGATCCGTGGCGTCGCGAAAAAACGGTCAGCACGGAGCAGGCAATTTCGATAGCGATGCTGCGGTCTTCAGGTCGGATCGGCCCCCGCCAGGCCTTTTCTGGCGATGCGAATGGTTGGATCGTCCGGATCGACGATCGTGACGAAACCCAGCTCACGCTCCATGCGCAGCGCCGCGGCATGATCGGCGCACTCGACCGATTCAACCATGTCGATGCCTTCCGACTTTGCATAACGCAGCACATGTTCGAACAATGTCCAGCTTATCCCCTTGCCTTTACTGTCCGTCCGCGTGGTGAGCGCGATTTCCGCCCGGCTGCGGTCGGGGTCCGTCGCCAGCATGGCGATCGCCATGACCTCTCCACCCTCTTCACCGAAGGCCAGGAAGCTGATCGTCCGGACATAGTCCACCCGTGTCATCATGGTGATCTGCTCATGCCGCACCTTGCTGAGGCCCGACATGAAGCGGAAGCGCAGGTCTTCCGCTGAAACATGATCGAAGAAGCTTGTTACAGCCGCCTCGTCGTCCGCCCGTACCGGCCGTACATGAAAACGGACGCCATGCTCCGTCACAAGGTCGGAAGCCCAGCCTTCCGGCGGCGCGCGCAGCACGAGGCGCGATTGAGACGCTGGCTCGACGGTGATACGCGCTCGGGCATCCAGCGCGATGACGCCCGCCGCGCTTACCAACAGGGGATTGATGTCGAGTTCAAGCAGGTCGGGCAGATCGACCGCCATCGCCGACACGGCGTCCAGCACATCGGCGAGGCTCTCCACATCGGCGGGCGGCACGTTGCGGTATCCCGCAAGCATGGCCGAGATGCGTGTTCGCGCGATCAGGGCACGTGCGCCCGCATGGTCGAGGGGAAGAAGGTCGATAGCCTTGTCGTGCAGCAGCTCCGTGGCGGTGCCGCCCGCGCCCGTCATGATGATCGGGCCGAATGTCGGATCGGTCGCGATGCCGACTATCATCTCGGTGCCGCCCTCGGCCTGAATCATGTCTTCCACGGCAAAGCCCTGGATGCGCGCGTCCGGGAAATCGCGCTGGATTCGTCGTTCCATGTCTTGTGCAGCCGCAACTGCCGCATGAGCATCGGGCAGGTTGAGCGCCACGCCGCCCACATCCGATTTGTGCGGTAGATCGCGAGAGACGATCTTGACGGCATAGGGCGCGCTCAGCCAGCAGCAGGCTTCCTCCACTGCTTGCGCGGACGCGGCAAAGCGGGTTGGCGCGATGGGGACACCATAGGCTTCCAGCAGCTTCTTCACCTTTAGCTCGGACAGCAGCGTGCATTTGTCCGCCTGTGCGCTGGCGATAATGGCGCGGGCAGCGGCGCGGTCGGCCTTGACCTCGCGCGTTTGCGCGGGTGCATCGGTCAGGCTTCTGCGAATGCGGCGCGCCTGCGCCAGATAGCCAAAGGCGCGCACGGCGTCATCTGGCGTGGAAAAGACGGGGATGCCTGCTGCTGTGAATATGGACCTTACGGCATTGGCGTTTGCGTCGCCCAGCCAGCAGGCTAGGACGGGCTTGCATATGCGCTCCTGTGCTGCGGCGGCGACTTCCCGGCATATCGCCAGCGCCGTCTCGCCTGCTTCGCTGCGTGCCGTGGGGCAGTTCATGACCAGCACTGCATCGCTTGCCTCGTCCCGCAAGATGGCTCGCAACGCGACGCTGTATCTGGTCGCGTCGGCATCGCCCAGCACATCAACGGGATTGCTGCGCGACCAATCGGCGGGCATGTCCTTCTCAAATATTGCCTGCGTTTCCGGGGTCAGCTCGGCGAGTTGAGCGCCAGTTCGTGCAAGCGCATCGACCGCCAATATACCGGCGCCCCCGCCATTGGTGAGGATCGCCAGCCGGTTGTCAGCGATGGGCTTGCAAGTGCAGAGGATTTCAGCGGCGTCGAAAAGCTCGGTGAGGCTGTCGACCAACAGGATACCCGCTCTGGCGAAGGCCGCCTCATAGACATCATAGGCACCGATCATGGCGCCGGTGTGGGACAGCGTTGCCCGGGCTGCGAGCTCGCTCTTTCCAGCCTTGATCGCGATGATGGGCTTGGTGAGCGCCGCCGCCCGTGCCGCCACCATGAATTCGGCCGCCTGGGTTACGCCCTCGACGTAGAGAAGAATGGCATGGGTGTGCGGGTCGGTTGCAAGCAGGTCTATGAGGTCGCCAAGGTCAGCGTCGGCCATGTCGCCGGCCGAGATGATGGCGGAAAACCCGACGCTGCGGGTCTGCGCCCAATCGAGCACGGCGGTAATCAGCGCGCCGCTTTGAGATATGAGGCCCAGATGGCCGGGCTTTGCCCGGGTGCGTGCGAAGGTGGCGTTGATTCTGGCATGGGGAGACATGATGCCAAGACAATTGGGGCCGACGATCCGCAGGTCATGCCGCTTCGCTGCGTCCAGCACCTCGCCGCGAAGGCCGCCAGCATCGGTCAGCCCGGCTGAAAGAATCACGGCGCAGCGCGTGCCGAGCCTCCCCAGTTGATCGATGATCGGAGCTACCGTCGATGCCGGTGTCATGACGATCGCTAGTTCAGGCGTCTCCGGGAGGCTGTCGATGGTCGCGAACCATGTCGCGCCTGGTCGGGCGACCGGATGCGGATTGACGACATAGACTTTGCCCTCAAATCCGTCGGCAAGCAGATTGTCGAGCACCAGGGTGCCGACAGCTCCCTTGCGCTGCGATGCTCCGACCAGAACTATGCTTTTGGCATGAAGAAGGGGCGACAGGTTGCGGATCGTCATGGCTCGTACAGCCTTTCACTCAAATGCGCCGCTGGCGCTTGCCTGAGTGATCCTAGGGGCTGCGCTGCTCTGGCCGACATTCGTAAATGCCGCAGGCCAATCGCCTGCCCTAGATTTGAAGCAAGGCTACTTACGGGAAGTTGCGAATAGGGAGGCAGCACGCATTTCCTAAGATCGTCTCGAACAGCGTGGAGGCGATGATGCGGGACTCGAGCGACTTAAAGGCTGGCCTATCGAGCCAGGATCCTGCGCGAGAGATTGTTCATGATCTTCGCAACCTGTTCGCCGTGATCACCTCCATCCAGCATCTGCTGATCAAGAAGCTTCCCGGATCGGAACGAGACAAGCTGCTGCGCGCCCTGGCCGCCGCCGCCGTGCGGGGTGGTGAACTGACGTCCCGGTTGCTCTCGAAGAAGGTTCGGGAGGAGCCTCGCCTGTTGGATGTCGGTGCCCAACTGGCCGATGCCGCTCCCCTTCTCCAAGCCGTCGTTCGCCCTTCCGCCTGTTTGGAGATCGACACGCAGGTAGCCGTACCAGCCGCTCTTGTGAGCGCCGACCCCGCCGACCTTGAAGCGGTGGTGCTGGAGCTTGTCGCGAACGCACGGTCTGCTGGCGCACACCGAATAGTGCTTCGATGCCGCAGGATCGGCGATTGGATTTGGCTGGTGGTCGCCGACGATGGCCCGGGCCTCCTGATGAATGGCGGCATGCCAGAGGCCGGTGCCAGGCAACCGGGCCGCGGAATGGGACTAAACCGAATTCGGCGAGCCATCCGCGACATGGATGGCAGATTGTTGATCCGCGGCAGTGCCGAGGCAGGAGTCGGTACGGTAGTCGCCATGCTTTTGCCGGTGGCGTTTCGCGCCGTCAGCAAATCACGCGCCCGAGAATGGCGCGCATTCCCCCAGGATAAGGAGAGTTGTGATGAAAACCGACGGACAGTTGCAGCGTGACGTCATGGACGAACTTGAATGGGATCCCAGCGTCGATCATGCAGACATCGGCGTGGCGGTCAATGATGGGGTCGTGACCCTGTCGGGCTATGTGACCAACTATGTTGAAAAGATTGCTGCTGAAAAGGCGACGAGGCGCGTCAGCGGCGTCAAGGCCATCGCAGAGGAAATCCAGGTCCGATTCAAGTCCGAGCCGCACACGGCCGACCATGAAATCGCCAAGCGTATCCTCGACATGTTTTCCTGGAACGTCGCCATCCCTCACGAGAAAATCAATGTGAAGGTGGAGAAAGGCTGGGTCACGCTTTCCGGCACGGTGGACTTCCATTATCAAAGCGACGAGGCGAGGAAGGCGACCGCAAGAATTTCGGGAGTAACAGGGGTCAGCAACCTGATCGAGGTAAAGAAGCTGCCCGTTACTTCGGACATCCGTGAACGGATCATTGCTGCATTCAAGCGCCAGGCGGATCTGGATGCCGCAGGTGTCACCATTTTTACAGACGGCAATACGGTTCGCCTGGGTGGCCGGGTGAAGGCCTGGCATGAACGTGGCGTCGCCGAGCGGGCGGCCTGGGCTGCTCCTGGCGTGACCAAGGTCGAGGATAATATCCTGGTCAGCTACTGATCGGATAGCCCCCGGTGAACCCAATGGCACTATCGGTAACGTTCATCGGGGGCTTGTCCATTTGATCATGCTTTTTGGCTGTCGGCCGAGTTGATGGAGAACATCATGTCTTTCGTGGATCGCGTGCGGCAATCGGTTGACGCCATCTTCCTCACGGCGCTTTTCTTCGGACTCATGATAGCAATCGTTGCCATGATCGTCGCCAAACTGCCGGGATGACAGGCGACTGCAATCTGCAGGCGGGCATACCTCTCATGATATGAGTCGGATGCCCTGGTCCACATGTCCGTGCCTTCGCCGAACGCACATTATGGAGTACGCGACCACCTAAGTTGAGCAATGCTGATCTGGCGTGCGCGGTAGTGAGTCGATGAGAAACGCAGCCGTCAGTACGAATCTTATTGGAGCAAAAGCTTAGAACTGAAAAATAATCATGTTGATTTTCATAATTTTAAATCGGCATTCATTAGTTCGTATTTCTTGATGAGCCTGGAAGAGATAGCGTCGCATAAGCGAAGTGAATTTCTTCGACAGGTGAGGCAGTGTTCAAACGGATAACCGCGCCCTTGGCTGGCTATGCGGCGACTGTCCTCGCTGTTGCAGTCGCATCGGCGGTGCGCGTGTTACTGGACCCGTGGCTGGGCGACAGGTCGGCCTACATGCCATTTATCGTCGCCGTTATGGCCATCGCCCTGTGGGTGGGTGAAGGGCCAGCAATCCTTGCCACATTGCTCGGCATTGCCGCGAACTTCCTTTTCATGGGCAGGCCCGCCGTCCAAGGCCGCGACATATTCGAAGGGGTCATGTTTGGCGCCACAGCCGCCATCATCATCCTCATGATCCGTTTCGTTGTTAAGGCCAACCTGCGTTTGGAGCGGGCTGAACTGGCGGCGAAGGCGAGCGAACAGATGGCCATGGAGCTGAACCTGTTGATCGACGGTGCTCAAGGCCTGGCCATCTACATGCTCGATCCGATGGGGCAGGTCACGATCTGGAACCGCGGGGCCGAGCGGCTCAAGGGATGGACCGAAGAAGAGATACTGGGCCGGCCTAGCGCCCTATTCTATCCCAGCGAAGCCGTTGCCGTCGGCAAGCCCCAAGCCGACATCGATCGCGCACGCCAGGAAGGAAGATTCGAGGAAGAGGATTGGCGGCTCCGCAAGGATGGGTCGGAATTCCTTGCGGCCGTCAGCTGGACCGCTCTTTACGGTGAAGGCGGGGAACTGCGAGGCTTTGCGAAGATCATTTCCGATATCACCGAAAAGCGTTCCGCCGAAGACCGGCTGCGTGCCCATGAAAGCCAATTAACCGCCATCTTGTCTACCGTCCCCGATGCCATGGTGGTCATTGATGAAAGCGGCAAGATGCTTTCGTTCAGCGCCGCGGCAGAGGCGCTTTTCGGTTTTACGGAATCTGAGGTGTTGGGCAGGAATGTGCGGATGCTCATGCCGTCGCCGGATCGTGAGCGCCATGACAGCTATATCCACCGTTATCTGGAAACCGGTGAAAAGCGGATCATTGGCAAGGGGCGGGTGGTCTTTGGCCAGCGGGCCGATGGATCGCTCTTTCCGATGGAACTGTACATCGGGGAAGCGGTGCGGGGAAATGAGCGGATATTCACCGGCTTCGTCCGCGATCTTACCGAACGGCGTATGATTGAGCAGCAGATGGCGACCTTGCAGGCCGAACTCATCCACGTCACGCGGGTCAGTGCGATGGGCACCATGGCCTCAACGCTGGCGCATGAGCTTAATCAACCGATCGCGGCGGTCACAAATTATGTCGAGGCGGTTCGCGATCAGATGACGAGCCCCGACAAAAGCGAATGGCCCATGATGCGGGAAGCGCTGGGGGAGGCCGCCAGCGAAGCTCTGAGGGCAGGGCAGATTGTGCGTCGGCTTCGGGAATTTGTTTCGCGAGGCGAAGTGGAAAAAACCATCGAAAGCCTCTCTGACCTTGTGGATGAAGCCTCCCTGCTGGGACTCGCGGGATCGCGGGAGATGGGGATTGAGGTGCATTTCGATCTCGATCCCGGTGCGTCACCCGTGCTGGTCGATAAGGTTCAGATCCAGCAGGTCCTTATCAATCTTATTCGGAACGCGTGCGAAGCGATGGTCGATAGCCCGATTAAAAGGCTCACCATTTCAAGCCGTGCCGAAAAGGACGGTAACATCCAGGTCACCGTATCGGACACCGGTTGCGGCATGGCGCCAGGCGTCGCCAAGCAGCTGTTCACCGCATTTGTCAGCACCAAACCCGAAGGGATGGGCCTGGGTCTGTCCATATGTCGCACGATCGTGGAAGTGAACGGCGGCAAGATATGGATGGATACGCACAAGGGGCAGGGCACCGATTTTCATTTCACCCTCATTCGAGCGCAGGTGGAGGAGGCATATGACCGACAGGAAGCTCATTCACATCGTTGATGACGATGATTCCATCCGGCGATCGGTGGGCTACATGCTCAAGACCTCGGGCTATGCGGTCGAGGCTTGGCGTTCCGGGGCCGCATTTTTGAAGGATTTGCGATCGCTGGAGGCGGGCTGTGTCCTGCTGGATGTCCGCATGCCCCAGATTGACGGTCTGGAGGTACAGCGGACCATGGCGGAGCGCGGGATCACGATGCCTGTCATCATCATGACCGGTCACGGCGAGGTATCGGTGGCCGTGCAGGCGATGAAGGCGGGTGCGGTCGATTTTCTGGAAAAGCCGTTTGAAAAGACCCTATTGATCGACGCGATCGAGCGCGCTTTCGGCCGCGTCCGCTCTGCGCAGGGGGCAGCGGCACAGGCCGCCAGTGCCGACGTAATCATCGGCGCCCTGACGGCGCGGGAGCGGGAAGTGCTGGAAGGACTTGCTCAGGGCCTTCCCAACAAGACCATCGCCTATGATCTTGGCATATCTTCGCGGACGGTGGAGGTGCATCGGGCGAACCTCATGACAAAACTGCATGTTCACAGTCTGTCAGATGCGCTGCGGATCGCCTTTGCCGCGAGGATGGGGCAGAAGGACCTGACTGGGATCAATACTTAAAGACGTAGCGACGCCGCCGTGCCACCAATCGCGCATGTTGTTGAATCCTGCGGCGCAAGGCGCGAAGACAATGGCCGACCTGCCAATCCCCATAGTCATATTGGACGACGACGCGGGATCGAGGAGGTCGATGCAGCTCCTGTTGCAGGGACGGGGGTTTAACGTCCGCTCCTTCGCGATACCGGAATTGCTGATCGCCGAGGTGAAGGCGAATAATCCGGCTTGTCTGGTGACCGATTACCTGATGGCGGGGCATGACGGCCTTCAGGTACTGGCTGCGCTCCGCTCGGCGGGATGGAAGGGGCGGGCCATAATGGTGACCGCCTTCGGCTCGACCGAATTGATGCAGAAGGCGATCGCACACGGCTTTGATGCGGTGCTCGACAAGCCTTGCAAGGAGTCCGCGCTCGTCAATGCGGTTATCGATGCGACGACGCGGGATGTGGATCCGCAGGTGTGACCATGATGGGCATAGGCAAGAAGCAGCCACAGCGACGCTCTTCCGCTGTCGCCCTGGACCTTTTGACGCCGCGTGAGCGTGAAGTGCTTGTGGCGGTGGCCAATGGCCTTACCAATCGGCAGACCGGCGAATTACTAGGCATCAGCCACAGAACCGTCGAGGTCCATCGCGCGAGGTTGATGCGCAAGCTGGAAGTGCAATCGGTGGCCCAGCTTGTTGCGCTTTATCTTCTCAAGGGCGTGCCACGCCCAGGCATCGACAGCGCCCCGACCCCATAGCGGTTCTCAAAGGCAGCCGTCCGCTATCATGCCCGGCCCGCCTGATACTTCGTATATTCCCCAATACCTATTGCCACCGATTTCGCGATCATTGTGCCTGAGTCCTTTTGATGGCGTCATGGATTGGAGAAAATCATGACCTATGTGTCGGAAGTCATGCATTCCGGAGTCGATCGGGTGGCGCCGGACACCGGCCTCGCCGAACTGGCCCGGATCATGAGGGAAAAGGATATAGGCGCAATCCCGGTGAGCGATGGCGACACGCCGTTGGGGATCGTGACGGATCGGGACCTCGCCTTGCGCGGCTTTGCCGGGAACGGACAGGCGAAAGCGATGACAGCCGCAGACATCATGTCGAAGCCGGTCGTTTTTTGTCATGCCAACGACAGTATCGAGGATGCGATCAGGGTGATGGAAAGCCGACAGGTCCGCCGTCTGCCGGTTGTGGATGATCGATCGAACATGGTCGGCATCCTGTCGCTGGGCGACGTCTCGCACTGTGGCCACCGCGATCTTGCGATTGAAGTCATGGGGGCGGTGAGCAGCCATCACGCCTGAGGAATGACATCCTGACCATGTGAGGAATAAGATGACCCAGGCAACGATGTTCGATCGCTCGACCACTCAAGCGCCCGATGAGCTTGTCCAGGCTCTCAGGCACCATGCTGAACCATTGCCCTCGCCTGACAAGGTGGACGACTTCGGTGCCTGTTTCGACCGGTTTGGTGATGCCAGGGTCGTCCTTTTGGGCGAGGCGACACATGGAAGTTCCGAATTCTACCGGGCACGCGCCGCGATCACCCGCCGACTGATAGAGCGGCACGGCTTCACGGTCGTGGCGGTAGAAGCGGACTGGCCCGATGCCGCGCGCATTGACGATTATGTGCGGCACCAGGCGCCACGTCCCAGGCGGGGCGATGTATTCATACGCTTCCCGACATGGATGTGGCGCAACCAGGAAGTGCTGGCCTTCGCCGATTGGCTGCGGGGACATAATCAGGGCGTAGCGGAAGCGCGCCAGGCATCATTCCACGGCCTGGATGTCTACAGCCTCAGCGAATCCATCCATGCCGTGCTTGCCTATCTCGACAAGGCCGATCCGGCCGAGGCGGAGGACGCGCGCCGCCGCTATGGATGCCTGACGCCGTGGCAGGATGAACCCGCGCATTATGGACGGGCAGTCACTCTTTCGGGTGGCAAAGGATGTGAAGATGGCGTGGTGGCGCAGCTTCGCCAGCTTCTTGACCAGCGGCTGGACCTGCTCAAACAGGATGGCGAGGCATGGTTCGATGCCTATCAGAACGCCCGCATAGTTCGCGCCGCGGAACGCTATTATCGCGCCATGTACCGCAGTTCGGCCGAAAGCTGGAACCTGCGCGACCGGCACATGTTCGAAACGCTCCAGGCGCTGATGGCGCATCGTGGCAGCGGAACCAAGGCGGTCATCTGGGCGCATAACAGCCATGTCGGCAATGCAGCCGCAACGGCGATGGGTTGGCAGGGTGAATTCAACATCGGCCAGCTTTGCCGCCTCGCCTATGGTGACGATGCCGTGTCGATTGGCTTTGGGACGGACACCGGACTTGTCGCGGCGGCCAGCGACTGGGGCGGAGCGATGGAGATCAAATCCGTCCGCCCCGCGCGCCCGGACAGTTATGAACATGCGTTCCGTCGCACGGGCGTCGTCCGCAGCCTGACTGACTGGCGGGGACCGGGCAAGGAAGCGTTGCGGGAGTTGCTCGGCCATGCGCTTTTGGAGCGCGCGATCGGCGTCGTGTATCGGCCCGAAACGGAGCGGCTCAGCCATTATTTCGAGGCTGTGCTGGCGGAGCAATTCGATGCCTGGGTCTGGTTCGAACAGACCTCGGCGGTAACGCCATTGGGACCGGAACGCCCCTTGGGCGCGCCGGAAACCTGGCCTTTCGGATTATGACCATGACGCAGATAACGGTGAACCGGCAGGATGTGACAATCGGCAGGCATGGGCTGCGGGCCTTCCTCGACATGCCGGATGGCGCGACGGGGTTGGTGATATTCGCTCATGGCAGCGGCAGCGGGCGACACAGCCCGCGCAACCAATATGTCGCCGCTGGTTTGCATCGCTCCCAGCTCGCGACTTTGCTGATCGACCTGCTGACGCCGCAGGAAGAGCTGGACCGACGCAATGTCTTCGACGTGCAATTGCTTGCGCGCCGGTTGAGGGAGGCTGCTGACTGGGCCGACGGCATGACGCTGCTCGCCAAGCTGCCGCTGGGCTATTTCGGCGCGAGCACAGGCGCAGCGGCCGCGATCATTGCTGCTTCGATGCCGGATGACAGGGCGGTTGCGGTTGTGTCTCGCGGCGGCAGGCCGGACCTCGCGGGGGCTGAGGCTCTGGGCCGGGTTCGTGCCGCGACGCTCCTCATCGTCGGCAGTCTGGACCGTGATGTGCTGAACCTCAATCATGCCGCAAAGGCGCTCATGACGGCGCCCGCGGAACTGGTCATCGTGCCCGGAGCGAGCCATTTGTTCGAGGAGCCCGGAACGCTCGATCAGGTCATCAGCCTGGCCAGACGTTGGTTCAACTCTCACCTGAAGGGGGAGACGCGATGAAGCCTCAATCCATGCTGTTTCATGATCGTCGTGATGCAGGCGTCCATTTGGCCAAGGCGCTGGCACGTTTTGCGCCGAGCCATCCGTTGGTCCTTGCCTTGCCGCGAGGAGGCGTGCCGGTCGCCTTCGAGGTGGCAAGAGCGCTTGATGCCGACCTGGATCTTCTCTTCGTGCGCAAGCTCGGCGCGCCGGGCTACGAGGAACTGGGCATCGGCGCGGTGGTCGATGGGGCAGAACCGCAACTTGTCCTCAATGAGGAAATCGTCCGGCAGCTGGCCCCCACGCCGGACTATATCCGTACCGAGATGCGCAAGCAGCTGGCTGAAATCGATCGGCGTCGGCGCGTCTATCTGGGGAATAATGAACCCATTCCGGTAGCGGGCCGTACCGTCATCGTGGTGGATGACGGCATAGCAACCGGAGGCACGATCAAGGCGGCGCTGAAGGGCATGAGCAAGGCGCATCCCGCGCGGCTCATTCTGGCGGTTCCGGTAGCGCCTGCGGCGGTGATCGCAGGTCTGCGGGAGGAATGCGACGACATCATCTGCCTTTACGAACCCCATCCCTTCTATGCGGTCGGTGCGCATTATGTGGTATTCGATCAGACGAGCGATGCCGAAGTGGTCAAGCTGCTGGCTGATGCGCGTCGCCAACGGAATACCCAATCAGCGTGATTGTGACCTCTAAGGCAAATTCAGCCCAGTTCGTGCTGCAATAGCCCGTTCAGGATGATCCATAGCCATTCTCCGCTGATCAATTGAGCGGCCAGCAGGGTAAGGATCAACGCGGCTGCGACCATGGCCAATATCAGCCATAAACGTCTCGCGGGCCTGTCCCGTTGCGTCATGGTCACTCTCCGGCGGGCCTGGAGCGTATGATCCGGCCTCAAGGGTTGGTCCGGCTGGCGACCACGGCCGATCCGTCGGGCTGGATTTGGATAAGGTGATAAGCCTTATCCTCGCATTGCGCCCTCCAGGCGGCGGACGGCGCGGTGGTTCCGGGCATCGGGCCGCTGTCGATCACTTGCTGGCAAGGCAGGCCAGCATCCCGGATGGCACGGAAAAACGCCGCATCCCGGGCCTCTTTGGGTAAGGCCGCGATCTCCTCGACATAGTTCATCGTCGAACCATTCGCCTGGGGCGCGGGCGCTTCCGTCTCGTTCGCCGGTTTACACCCGCTGATGATCAGCACAGCGGCCAATAGCGGAAGTGTTCGCATTGCGATGTTCCTTCAACTGACAAGATGGAGAAGCCTATTTCCCACGTCCCGGATGCCTCGCCCATCGGGACATATACTTATTACAGCCGGGGAGAGCGGGAGATAGCCTTCCGGGCATGAAGAGGATCGTCACGCTCACGATGAATCCGGCCATCGATGTCGCCTATGAGGCGGATCGGGTCTTTCACACCCGCAAGATGCGGGCGCGCCAGGAACATTATGATCCGGGCGGCGGCGGCATCAATGTGGCCCGGGTGATCGCGCGGCTGGGCGGCACGGCGCGCGCTTATTATCTGTCCGGTGGAGCAACCGGGCCTACGCTCGACGGGTTGCTGGATCAGCATGGGCTGGTCCGGTTCCGTATCCCCATTGCAGGCGACACTCGCATCAGCACATCCATCTATGAGCGGGAGACGGGTAAGGAATATCGTGTCGTGCCACAGGGGCCAGAGCTGACGGCCGAGGAATGGCAAACTGCCCTGCATCATCTTGATGGTCCACAGGCGGAATTTCTTGTCGCCAGCGGATCGCTGCCTCCCGGCGTGCCGGACGATTTCTACAGCCAGGTGCGTCAGCTGGCGCAGCGCCACGGCATGCGCCTCATCCTCGATACTTCAGGCAAGGCGCTGCAAGAGGCTGTCAGCGGCGGGGGCCTCTATCTTGTCAAACCCAGCATCGGTGAGTTGCGGCAACTGGTTGGTCGAGCATTGATGGAGGAAAGCGAAATCTGCGCCGCGGCGCAGGAAATCGTGGATGGCGGCAAGGCGGAATATGTTGCCGTGACGATGGGCCGGGACGGCGCGATACTGGCTAGCCGCTCAGGAACCTGGCGATTGCCTGCCGTCCCTGTGGAAACCAGGAGCGCGGTGGGAGCTGGCGACAGTTTCCTGGCGGCAATGGTTTTCGCGCTCGGCTGTGAGCGTGATGCAGTCGAGGCATTCCGTTACGGAATTGCCGCAGGTGGAGCGGCGGTCCTGACGCCCGGAACCGACCTGTGCCATCGCGAGGATGTCGAGCGCTTGTTAGCCCTCGTGCCGTCCATTGCGCCATCACAGGAAACATGCCGGGCCGACGCCCAAGCGTAACCTGACCAAAAGGAAGAAGGATGATGGTCATGAAAGCCAGCGACATCATGACGCTAGGAACGGCCAGCACCACAGCGGACGCTTCTCTGGCTGAAGCAATCCGATGCATGAGCGATCACCGCATCAGTGCGCTTCCCGTGCTTGATCGGGAAGGCCGCTTGCAGGGCATTGTCTCGGAAGGTGATTTCTTCAGGCCGGATCGCGGGTTGTTCCGGCTCGATGCTCTGGTCAAAGCCGAAAGCGCGGAACGCGCACATCTGCTCAGTTCCAAAACAGTTTCGGACATCATGTCCGTGCCGCCGGTCAGCGTGGATGGAGACGCGTCGTTGGAAGAGACAGTGGGCATCATGGCGCAGCATGGGGTGAAACGGCTCCCCGTCATGTCGCACGGCAAGCTGGTCGGATTGATCAGCCGCGCCGACATTCTGCGATTCCTGGCGGATAGATGATCTTACAGCATTTTCGAGGCAGATGATGCCGTCTGCTGGCTCGGAAAATGCGGGAAACAGAAGACTTAGACCAGCCCGTTGTCGCGCAACGCGGCGCCGATCAGGGGCGCGAGATGGGCCTTGTTCGTAGGTCCATCAATACTGTCGCTGCTGAAGATGGGTGCGATGCCCTCTGCCTTCATGATCGCAAGATCATCGGCGCTCGCCAGGCAATGTGTCACGATCGCTTCAACCGATGTCGCGCCTGTGTCGTGCAGAAGCCGCGCCGCCTCGATCAACGTCCGCCCGCTGGCAATCATGTCGTCCACCAATAGGGCACGGCGGCCACGAACCTTTTCGATATCGGGGATGGCAAGCCTGACCTGCCTGTCGCCCAGCCTTTGCTTGGTCGCCACCAGCGTGCTGAGGCCCAGCGGTGCTGCGATAGCTTCGGTCCACTGACGGGATTCACTGTCCGGCCCGATGATGACGGGATCATCCCGCGCGTCGATCAGGGTAGCGAGAAGCGGCGCGGCAGATAGGCTGATCGCAGGAATGCCGGGAATGACCTCGCTCAGGGCGGCTATGCGATGGAGATGAGGGTCGACCGTCACCAGCCCGTCGAAATGGTCGGCTATCAGGCCGCCGATGACTTTCTGGCTGACGGCTTCTCCGGCGCGGAAGGCTTTGTCCTGCCGCATATAGGCAAGGTAGGGCGCGACCAGGATGACGCGTTCCGCGCCCTGATCGCGCGCCGCTGAGGCCGCCAGCAAAAGTTCGATGATCTTGTGGTCGGGATCGTTGAGGGAGCGATAGAAAATGGCGGTTTGGGCGGGTGTCGGTACACGGATCAGGCATTCCCGGTCGGGAAATCGGTGGACCTCGACGGCGATCGTCGGCGCGTCCAACAGTGACCCCAGCCTGCGGGCCGGTGCTATACCATCATCGAACGCGAAAAGCACCGCGCTCATCGAGCGACCTCATATCCTGAATCTTCCATCGCCAGATCGCGCGCGAAGCCAAGGCCGGTTCGCGACTGGGCATGGATACGGTAAAGCGCTTGCCCTTTGCGGACATCGCTGCCCACCTTGTGCAGCAGATCGATGCCCGCGCCCTTGTCCATCGGCGCACCGGCAAGCCGGGCGATGCGTGCGATGCGATGGCAATCAATCGCCTGCACTCGTCCGTCATGGGGGGCCTGAATCTCGTGAACATGCTCGCCCGGCGCATATTTGGCCGCCTGCCGCCCCTGCGCAGCGATCAGCCGTTCCATCGCCGCAAGTGCTTCGCCCGAGGCGAGCAGTTCCATCGCCCGTGCATAGCCTCTGCCACCTCGCAGCGCGGGATCGAAATCGAGCACTCGTCCGGCCAGAAACAGGGCATGTTCGCGAAGGTCCTGTGGAGCATCGCCGTCGTTGCGCAGCACAGCCATGACATCGCGTGCCTCAAGCACCGGGCCGACGCCGCGCCCGACAGGCTGCGATCCGTCCGTGGTCACGATATCGATCACGAGACCGATCTTGTCGGCGACATGTTCGAACAGCTTGCGCAGCCGGACTGCATCATCCTGTGTACGGACCTTCGCGGTTGGGCCGACGGGTATGTCGAGCACCAGATGCGTGGAACCCGCCGCCAGTTTCTTGGACAGGATGGACGCGACCATCTGGTCGAACGTGTCGATCCGCAAGGGCCGCTCCACAGAGATCAGCACATCGTCCGCTGGCGACAGGTTCACCCGGCCGCCCCACGCCAGCACCGCCTTTTCCCGGGCGACGATAGCCCGCATGTCCGCCTCGCATATATCGACATTGGCGAGCACTTCCATCGTGTCGGCCGTGCCGGATGGGGAGGTGATCGCGCGTGACGAGGTTTTGGGCATGATGAGGCCGTGGGCCGCCACGATCGGTACGACGATCATCGATGTGCGGTTGCCCGGAATGCCGCCGATGCAGTGCTTGTCCACCACGAGCGGGGCTTTCCAGTCGAAACGGTTGCCGACATCGGCCATTGCGCGGGTGACCGCCAGCGTTTCCTGCGTGCTCATGAAGCTGGCGCAGGCGACCAGAAAAGCGCCGATTTCCATAGGCGAGTAGCGATGCGCGGCGATGTCCCGGATGATGGCTGAAATCTCGTCATCCTGCAGGGTGTCGCCGTCGATCTTGCGACGGACAAATTCCAGGCTGGCCGGGGGCATTGCCTGTGCGATCGCCACGGGCGAACCTTCGGGCAGGCCGAGCCGCCTGAACGCCTGCTCGCCCAGGCCAATTTCTCCCGGGTCCAGCAGGGCCGACTCATCGACGAGCGCCAGCGTCGCGAGGATTTCGGCACTGTCCCCGCTGACCCGTATCTTGCGCAGCGCCTGAAATTGCTCCGCAGAATAGCCGTTGCTTTGGCGCAGGAGAAAGGCGGTGTTTTCCGGATAAGTGTCGATCGCCAGACGCTTGATCGTCAGCATGGCCTGCCCACCTCATGTCGTTGCCGTTCGCCCATCGGGAATTTTCAGCTTCCGTCGCTCGTGCGCGGGGCAGGGGCGTTCCAAAAAGTTCCTCGGCCACGCGCGCACAGATGCTGGCGGCGCGGTCGCGGACCCGCTGGAGTTGGCCCTCGAAAAAGGCGGCATCCGCGCTCTCTATCACGTCCCCAATATGCAGCGCCTCGGATGATTGCATCGCAAAGGCGCGAAAGAGGTAGGTGCCCGAAAGCGCGCGAAGCGCCTCTGTCTGACCCTGGGCGTCAAGCCAGTCCTCTGAAGCCCCAGAGGTCGTGATAGCGCAGAGATGACCTTTGCCGAGCAGTCCTTCACCTGACTTGTCCTGAACCTGACGCACAGTCGTTCCCGCGCCCAGAACGCGATCGATATAGCCGACAAGCATGGCTGGCGGCATACCGAACCAGATCGGAAAGACGAAGACGACCACATTGGCGCCGCGCAATATGTCCAGTTCCGCCGTGACATCGGGAGACAGGTGGTAGCCCTTGCGATCAGGCCGCTCGCCATTCTTCAGCACCGGGTCAAAATTCATGGCGTACAGGTCGCGCAGGATAGACTGTTGCCCCGCAGCCTCCACAGCCTGGCAATAGGCATGGGCGATGGCGGCGTTGAAGCTGTGGGGATCGGGGTGCGCGAGCACCACTGCATGCCGGATATCAGAAGGCGCAGCACGGGGCATCGGAACCTCCATCTTCACTTATGGCGATGTCTCGCCTCCTCATATTCATCAAGTATGCGCCGCATTTGAGCGAGGGCCTGGCGGCGTGCCCGCTCGTTCCTGATGCGGCCGAGATGCTGTTTGAGATGGGTGATAAAGTCGGCATAATCATTCTGCCAATCCGGCCCGCTCAGCTGTTCCATGTCCACGCGGCCTGTCTGGATGCGCTTCGCCTGCGTTCCCGGCTCAAGCGCGTAGACCTCGCCGATCTGCGGCGCGATGATATTTGTGGCGGGATCGTCTGCCTGAACTAGGGTCCGCAACGCTGCCACCGCTTCGGGTTCGCCATGATCCAGGAAAAGGCTGCCGGTTATCGGTCGGCGCGCGCTGATCCAGCTGTGCAGTTCGTCGCGGTCGGCATGGGCGGAATAGCTGTCGATCCGCCGGATGCGCGCGCGTACGTTAACGTCCTCGCCGGAAATACGCACACGCTGCGCGCCGTCGAGCAGGACCCGGCCAAGCGTGCCCTTCGCCTGGAAACCCACGAACAGGACCGTCGATTCCCGCCGGAAGAGATTATGCTTCAGATGATGGCGGATGCGGCCTGCCTCGCACATGCCCGATGCCGCCATGATGATCGCGCCCGACATGGTGTTGAGCCGAACGGATTCCGCGACATCCTCGACATAATGGATCGAGGGGTGACGGAAAATATCTTCGCCGCCCGTGTCCTCCAGCTCCGAGGCATGAGCTGCGAACACCTTGGTCGCCCGGCTCGCGAGCGGCGAGTCCACGAAGATCGGGACGTTGGGAATCCGGTTCGCATCGGCCAGCTTGGCAAGGTCGAGGAGCATTTCCTGCGTCCGCTCGAGCGCAAAGCTGGGGATCACGAGGTTGCCGCCGCGGCTCAAGGCATCCTTGATCTCGGCCTCAAGTTGACTGCGGCGCTGCTCGATCGTGAATTTTTCCCGCGCGCGATCGCCATAGGTCGCTTCGCAGACGACATGATCGACGCCGGTCGGCGCTTGCGGGTCGGGATGGAAGGCTTTGTTGATCGGCCCGAGGTCTCCCGACATCAGCAGGCGCACGCCCGCTGCCTCGATTTCCACGGACGCCGCGCCCAATATGTGCCCCGCATTCCAGAAGCGGGCGCGAAATCCGGGCGCCGGATCGAACCAGTCGCTCAGCGACACTGGACGACTGAGCCGCCAGGCGTCCAGCGCATCTTCTTCGGTGTAGAGGGGCACAAACAGGTTCTCGCCCGCGCGGTCGCGGCGTCGGTTACGGCGGTCCGCCTCGCTTTCCTGAATCCTGCCAGCATCCGCCAGCATATATTCCAGCAGGTCAGACGTCGCGGGCGTGCACCATATTGACCCCTTGTAACCCTGCGCTGCCATTTTGGGCAAAAGACCGCAATGATCGATATGGGCATGGGTCAGCACGACGGCGTCGATCTTGGCGGGGTCGAAGCTGAAGGCGCCGTGGTTCAAGGTTTCAAGCGTGCGTGATCCCTGGAACAGCCCGCAGTCGACAAGGATGGCTCGATCGCCCAGCCGCAATTCCATGCAAGAGCCCGTGACCGTGCCTGCCGCGCCGTGGAATGTCAGAGTCAACGCTGAGCTCACGCGAACTTCTCCCACTCATCTTTTTCCCGATCATAACTCAATAGGCCAAAGAAGGAGAGAGGCAGTCCGTAGTTATACGGATGAGGCGGTCCCCATGCCTGTCATCCGTATCATTCCCAATGTTCCTGATGGCATGGCCCCTGCAAACTCCCGCCCCATGACCACCGAAACGCTAGCTGCGCCCCCGCCCGTCAAGGATGACGTGATCGTCTGGTTCGATGCGCTCGGACGCGCTGATGTCGGGCGCGTGGGTGGCAAGAACGCCTCTCTTGGCGAGATGGTCGCCATACTCGGCAAGGCGGGCGTGCAGGTTCCACCGGGCTTTGCAACAACGGCGTGGGCCTATTGGGTGCTCATCGACCATAACCGCATTGGGGATCGACTCGCTGCCATCGTGGCGCAGTATCGGAAGGGGACGATGCCGCTTCATGAAGCGGGCGAGGCAGCCCGCCGCCTGTTTCTGGATGCGGAACTGCCGCCGCAGATCGCCGAACCCATTATCTCTGCTTATCGCGATTTATCGCGCAATGCCTGCAAGCATGAAGTCGCTGTCGCGGTGCGATCCAGCGCGACAGCAGAGGACCTGCCGGACGCCAGTTTCGCAGGACAACAGGAAAGCTTCTTGAATGTCGTTGGCGATCGCGCCTTGCTCGACGCATGTCGGCGTTGTTACGCCTCCCTCTTCACCGACCGGGCGATTGCCTACCGCGAGGCCAAGGGTTTCGACCATCTGCGGATCGCGCTTTCCATCGGCATCCAGATCATGGTGCGATCCGATCTGGCAGGGTCGGGCGTCATGTTCTCGATCGACACGGAAACCGGATTTCCGCGCGTCGCGGTCATCAGCGCGGCCTGGGGCCTGGGCGAGACCGTGGTGCAGGGCCGCGTCGATCCCGACAGCTATCTGGTGTTCAAGCCTTTCCTTTCGGACGGGCGACTGAAGCCGATCGTGGAAAAGCGGATCGGTGCCAAGGCGCAGAAGCTGGTCTACGCGACGGGCGGCAGCGCGCGTACCGAACTGGTCGGTTGCAGCCGTCACGAGCGCGAGCATTATGTCCTGGAAGACGAGGAGATACTGGAACTGGCGCGCTGGGCCGTGCTGATCGAGCAGCATTATGGCTGCGCGATGGACATGGAATGGGCCAAGGATGGAGAGAGCGGCAAGCTCTTCATCGTGCAGGCGCGACCGGAAACCGTGCATGGCACGCGATCCGCCACAGCGCTCAAAACCTGGCGGCTGACGGCCAAGGCGCCCGCGCCGCTCGCCACGGGCGCAGCTGTCGGCGACGCGATCGCTGCCGGGTCGGCCTGCATCATTCGCAGCACCGATGACATAGCGAGCTTTGTCGACGGCGCCATCCTCGTCACAGACAACACCGACCCTGATTGGGTGCCCGTTATGCGGCGCGCGGCGGGCATCGTCACCGATCATGGCGGCCCGACCAGCCATGCGGCTATTGTCAGCCGCGAACTGGGCGTCCCTGCGGTTGTCGGCACCGGCGACGCCACGATCCGCATCGCGGCGGGCCAGGACATAACGCTCTCCTGCGCCGAAGGCGACCGGGGTCAGGTCTATCCCGGCCGATTGCCCTTCACAGGCGAAGAGGTCGATACGGCCAGCCTGCCTGCGACGCGGACGCAGTTGATGCTGAACGTCGCCAGTCCCGCCAAAGCCTTCCGCTGGTGGCGGCTTCCATCTCATGGCGTAGGCCTGGCCCGGATGGAATTCGTCATCAGCAATCTCATTCGTGTGCATCCGATGGCGCTTGCCCACCCCGATCAGGTGTCGGACATGGCCGAGCGTCGTGAGATTGAAAGCCTGACCCGCCGCTATGCGCATCCGCGCGATTATTTCATCGAAACTTTGGGTCGGGGCATCGGGAAAATCGCCGCCGCGCACCATCCGCATCCTGTGATCGTGCGTCTATCCGACTTCAAGACCAATGAATATGCCCATCTGCTGGGCGGCGCCGCGTTCGAGCCGCATGAAGAAAATCCCATGCTCGGTTTCCGGGGGGCGTCGCGCTATTATCATGAACGGTATCGCGACGGCTTCGCACTCGAATGCCGCGCCATCCGCTTCGTCCGGGAAACGATCGGCTTTGAAAATGTCATCGTCATGATCCCCTTCTGCCGGACGCTGGCCGAAGCGGACAAGGTCATCACCGAAATGTCGCGGCATGGGCTGATGCGCGGCGAGCGAGGGTTGCAACTCTACATGATGGCGGAAATCCCGGCCAATGTGGTCCTCGCTGAACAATTTGCCGCCCGTTTCGATGGCTTTTCGATCGGCTCTAATGATCTGACGCAACTCGTCCTTGGCGTCGATCGCGATTCCGATCTGCTCGCCCCGCTGTTCGACGAGCGCGACCCTGCGGTAATGCAGATGATCGCAGATCTCATCGCGCGCGCGCGAAAGACGGGCGTCAAGGTGGGAATATGCGGACAGGCGCCAAGCAACTATCCCGAATTCGCAGAATTCCTCGTGTGCGAGGGCATCGATAGCATCTCTCTCAACCCCGACAGCTTCGTGGCGACCCTGAAGACTGTTGCCCTAGCGGAGGCCAGGCAGAAATCTCCGGTTGCATGATGTCAGGTGCAGCATCTTATAGGTGCAGGTCGACCATGGGGAGATAGCCGTAATGATGGCGGGTGGGCAGGAAAGCCTTGTCGGCCTCTCCGCGTCACAGGCGCGCGAGCGGCTGGCGGAGGATGGCCCCAACGAATTGCCCCGGCCAAACCGACGGACACCCCTGCGCATCACGATGGAGGTGCTGCGGGAGCCGATGTTTGCCATGCTGCTCGCGGCGGGCACGGTCTATCTGCTGCTCGGCGACCGCACCGAGGCGCTGATCCTGCTCGGCTTTGCTGGCTTGTCGATCATCATCACGATCGTGCAGGAGGCGCGCACCGAACGCACGCTGGAGGCACTGCGAGACCTTTCGGCACCGCGCGCCCTGGTGGTTCGTGACGGCGAAACCCTGCGCATCCCCGGTCGGGAAGTCGTGAATGGCGACATTCTGGTGTTGGAAGCGGGGGACCGGATCGCGGCGGATGCGCTGGTGGTCGAGGCCCGGGAGCTTGAGGCAGACGAGTCGCTGCTGACCGGCGAGGCTGTGCCAGTCCGAAAGCGGCCTGGGCTCGCCGGGGATGCTGAACGGGCGGAGCCGGGGGGCGACGATACCCCTCATCTCTTTTCGGGAGCGATCGTGACGCACGGCGGGGGCATCGCACGGGTGACGGCTACCGGCACGCACAGCCGCATTGGCCAGATCGGACGGTTCCTCGAAACATTGGAGACAGAGGCTCCGCATCTTCACAAGGAAACCACCCGAATGGTCAGCCTGTGCGCGGTCGGCGGTGTCGCCGTCGCGCTGCTGGTTGTCCTGCTGTACGGATGGCTGAGGGGCGACTGGATGGCCGCGCTGCTGGCCGGGATCGCGACGGCAATGTCGTTGCTGCCCGAAGAGTTTCCGGTGGTCCTCACCATATTCCTTGCCATGGGCGCGTGGCGTATCGCGCAGGTCGGCGTGCTCACTCGGCGGGCTTCCGCGATAGAGGCTCTGGGCGCCGCCACGGTCCTGTGTACGGACAAGACCGGGACGCTGACCCAGAACCGGATGACGGTCACTGAATTGTGGCTGCCGTCAGGTGAGGCGGCGGTTCTTGGCGAGGGATTACCGCAAGCGCAATTCCATGACCTGATCAGCGCGGCCGCCTTGGCGAGCGCACCCGTGCCGGTCGATCCGATGGAGGTGGCATTCCACACCGCTGCTCGGGATGTGCGGGTTCCCGCCCGCGAAGACTGGCTCCTGGTCCACACCAATGGTCTTCAGCCCGACCTCCTGGCAATGTCCAATGTCTGGCGGCCCGCGAACGCCGGGGAACCATTGCTTGTTGCGGCGAAGGGCGCACCCGAAGCGATCGCGCGTCTGTGTCGGCTGGACGAAGGGGCTCGTTCGGCCCTTGAGCAGGCGGTTCAGGTCATGGCGGCTCGCGGGATGCGCGTTCTGGGCGTGGCTTCTGCCAATATCGCGGAGCCAAATGTCGGGATAGGGCATGAAGCGCACGAGTTCAGTCTTCTCGGGCTGATCGGCTTGTCGGACCCGCTGCGGGCGGGGGTTCCGGAAGCCGTCGCCCAATGCCACACTGCCGGAATCCGGGTGGTCATGATCACCGGCGACTATCCCGCCACCGCGCAGGCTATTGCGCTACAGGCGGGGATTGGCGCAGGCGCGCTCATGACCGGCGGCGACGTCGCGACAATGTCCGACGCGGAGCTTTGCGCACGGGTGAAAGACGTGGCTATTTTCGCGCGCACCATGCCGGAACAGAAGTTGCGAATTGTCTCGGCGCTCAAAGCGGCGGGGGAAGTGGTCGCCATGACCGGCGACGGTGTCAACGACGCACCGGCGCTAAAGGCCGCCCATATCGGCATCGCCATGGGCAAGCGCGGCACGGACGTAGCACGGGAGGCTGCGGCCATCGTCCTGGTTGAGGATGATTTCGGTGCCATCGTCGTCGCCATTCGGCTTGGCCGCCGCATCTATGACAATATCCGCAAGGCCATAGGCTTCATCTTCGCGGTCCATGTGCCGATCGCGGGGCTTGCCGTTTCCCCACTTCTGCTGGACCTTCCGCTGGTGCTGGGGCCAATCCAGATAGCCCTACTCGAAATGATCATCGATCCGGTTTGCGCGCTCGTTTTCGAAGCCGAACGGGAAGAAAACCGTATCATGCGCAGGCCACCGCGCAATCCGGACGAACGCCTCTTTTCCGGGCGTCTCGTCCTGCCTAGCATCGCTTATGGCGGCATTGCCTTCGCGCTGCTCCTCGCTCTCCATGTCTGCGCAACCGTCTGGGGCTATGACCCTGGCCGCGTGCGAGCGCTCCTCTTCTTCGGGCTGGTGGTGTCCATCATGGCGTTGGTGCTGGTCAATCGGTCCTTTAGTACATCCCTGACGAGCGCCGTCTGGCGACACAATGTTTCGCTGCGCTATGTCGCGCTGCTCGTCCTTTTGGCTTGTGCACTGATATTCATGCTGGAACCCCTGCGTCAGGTTCTGGACTTTGCTCCGTTGAAGCTGACGGATCTAGCCCTCCTGATCCTCATACCAGCCTGCGTTCTCCTACTGTGCGAACTGCTCAAGGGGCGCATGGGATGGAGCGCACGTCGCGCCGCGCGCGCGGATTGACCTGCCGCCAATCAATGTTTGCGCACAAACTCGGCTCGCAGAACCAGGCCTTTGATGCCCTCATAGCGGCAGTCGATTTCCTGTGGATCGCCGGTCAGCCTGATCGACTTGATCACGGTGCCCTTGCGCAGCGTCTGCCCGGCGCCCTTCACCTTCAGGTCCTTTATCGTGATGACGCTGTCGCCGTCCGCCAGAAGGTTACCGGCGGAATCATGCACTTCAACCCGGTCTGCGAACTGCTCCTTGGCCGCAGCCTCCGCCGCGGAGATCCACTCGCCCGAAGCTTCGTCATATACATATTCGTCGTTTGTATCGGTCATTTCAAATCCCTGGTACTGTTGGTTAGTTGAGCCGCTGGGCCGCGGAAGTTGGTGCGAGAATGATCGCCTTTGCGAGGCGGAGGGCATCGGGAAAATCATCGCTGAATATGACGCGCCGGTCCGCCGGTCCCAGCGATACCCGTTTGAGCATCGCCATGGGTTGTGGCTGGACGCCTGAAACTATGATTTGCGTCCCGGCGGATGCCGCTTGCCGGACGATTTCCTCGATCGCCGTCACGCCGCTTGCATCCAGCAGGGGCACCTGCCGCAGCCGAAGGATGATGACCTTCGGCGTGGGGCCGACCCGCCGCAGCGTATCAAGCAATTCATTCGCGACGCCAAAGAAGACCGGTCCATCGACACGGAACACCTCCACACCCGGCGGAAGCGCATCGCGCTGGTGGATGTCCTCCCCTTCTTCCGACGGCGGCGTTCCATTGCCGCTGTCGTTTGCAATCTCCACCGTGCGGCTCATGCGCATCATGAACAGCAGCGAGGCCAGCGTCACGCCTACGCCGATCGCCACCGTGAGATCGACCAGAACAGTGAGGCCGAAGGTCAGCAGCAACAGGCCCCGGTCGCCATTGGGCATCCGCAGCAACTGGATGAAGCGATGATGTTCGCTCATGCCCCAGGCGACCATGAACAGGATGGCGGCGAGTGCTGCCAGCGGCACGAACGCCATGAGATCCGAGGCGAACAGGATGAACAGCAACAGGAACAGCGCATGCATCATGCCTGCGATGGGCGTGATGGCGCCCGCCTTGATGTTGGTCGCCGTGCGGGCGATGGCACCCGTCGCTGGCAGGCCACCGAACAATGCGGACGCGACGTTCGCGACGCCCTGACCGACAAGCTCCTGATTGGATCGATGCCTTGATCCGATCATGCCATCGGCCACGACCGCAGACAGAAGTGCCTCGATTCCCGCCAGAAACGCAATCGTGAAGGCAGAGGGGACGACCGCCTGAAGCTTGGCAAGAGAGAAATCGGGCAAAGCGGGTACAGGAATTCCGGTGGGCAGGTTCGGAAAGCGCGATCCGATCGTTTCCACCGGCAGCTGGAGCAGCGCCGCCAACGCTGCTGCCAATATGACCGCGATCAGGAATCCAGGCGCCCGTGGCGCCCATTTGCGCAGGGCGATGATCAGCGCCAGCGATCCGGCGCCAATCGCCAGGCTCAATATCTGGATGCTGCCCAGCGCAGAGAAATAGGCCTGCCATTTGGGGATGAAATCGGCAGGGACACCGCCGTCTATCCGCAGGCCTAGAAAATCCTTCACCTGGCTCGACGCGATAATGACGGCGATGCCTGCGGTGAAGCCGGTGACGACGGGTTGGGGAATGAAGCGGACGAGACTGCCCAGACCCGAATATCCAGCAATGATCAGCATCAGCCCAGCCATCAGCGTCGCCAGGAGCAGCCCGTCATAGCCATGCTGTGCGATGACGCCGAAAACGACGACGACAAAGGCGCCGGTCGGCCCACCGACCTGAACCCGCGACCCCCCGAGCGCCGAAATCAGGAAACCGGCTATAACGGCTGTGATGAGCCCCTTGTCAGGAGACGCTCCACTCGCGATCGCCAGCGCCATGGCAAGGGGCAGGGCGACAATCGCGACCGTGAGCCCGGCAATGCAATCGCGCCGCAGGCGATCGGCCGAATAGCCCTCGCGCAGGACCGTGATCAGCTTGGGCGTGAATGCGAGAAGCCGCGCGTTACGATCCATCGTCTTGGGCCGTCTGATCGAATAGCACGGAGGGCACGCGCCGGGGTTGCTGGCCGGACGCTGTTTCCCTCATGCGGACACCGCGTCCCGCGCCGCTACTCGGGGCATTCTCGCCGATAATCTCGATCCCTGCCGCTTCGAGCGCGCTGATCACCTTTACCAATGTATCAACGACGCTTCGCACCTGCCCATCGGACGCTTCCATGCGCTGAATCGTCGGCAGCGACACGCTAGCCAAAGCGGCCAACTGGCGCTGATCGATTCCGAGCAATGCTCGCGCGGCCCGCATCTGCTGAGAGGTGATCATTGACCCTCAAATGATGTATAAAACGTCAAATTACAATCTTTGAACATATATATGCAATGCGACAGGCCAAATCCAGATTTCTTTTATCGGATTTGTCGGAGTGGCGACAGCCGACCCAATGTCGCATTGCCGTCAAACTGAATAGTCCTGACGACTGTCGTCCTTACGCACCAGTTTCGTCCGCATCAGTTTCTCGCGCGGGAGGAGGAGCAACCCGAAGCCTCACCTCCCACGAATGCCGGTTTAAACGCCGCATCGGATCGGCGCGACACCCCTCTTTTACCTTGCGGCAAGCTGGGGCGGCGCTATGAAGAGCGCGCTGGATCGCGCCATAGGGGGCTTGCACGGACAGATCCGGCGAGGCTGGGGGGATAGCCTTGGGCGCTATAGGAAATTTCTGTCGAATCTTGGTTGGGCTGGGCGCTTTGGGCCTGTCATCCGCGCTGGCCGCGCAACCGCAGCTCGACCGGCCGTTGTTGCAGGACAGCTTTCGCATCGGCAGTGGCGGCGGAGCGCTCTGTCAGGCGCAGAGCGTCAATGGCGATCCGGCAAGCCGTACTATGTTCGATCGCGCCTGGGCCGTTGTATGTCGTGACGCCGCGCGTCCGGTAGGCCGCATCTATGCGCTCCGGCGGAGCGGGGCCGATAACGAAGCGGCGCTGCTTGAAAGACTGTCGGCATCGCGCCGATCTCCCGTGAACTGCGGCGCGCCGGGCGGCATGACCTTGCCCGATATTGGTGCGGTAACAGTCCGCAATTGCTCCAGCGAAGCGGGCGCTTACCGCATCCTGTCCGTCGAACGGGGCAAGACGCTGTATGTGACGCAGGGCTTCGCGCCCTATGACACGGTCCTGGACCTTGGCCTGCGCACCGTCGCCTTGGGTCGCATCGTGCCGGGCAAGATCGACATCGTCGCGACTGGCGGCAGCAACGCAGCGGCTTTCGCCCGGATGCAGGCGGCGACCCTCGATCCCCAGACGGTGATGGCGGAGGGCTATCGCCGTAACGCCTCGGGCAACTATGCCGAGGCCGCGGAATTTTTCGACAGCCTGACCGATCGCCTCGCCCGTGATCCCGATACGAAAGCCTTAAGCCCCGCCGAACGGGCGAACCGACAACATGAATATCTCGTGAACCACGGTTTGCAATTGTCCAACCTTGGCCTGTTCGATCAGGCCGATGCAGCCTTTACCCAGACTCGCGTCGTGCCGACGGCAGATGCTGTCCAGCTCCGCCTGCGCCGTAATTTCGAAGCCGTGCATCACCTCAATCAGCGCGATCTTCAGGGCGCGCTCGCCTTGCTCGACCAGTCGTTGGAAGGCGGGATGGCGCTTGTCGCTGGCACTGATGGCGCAGTGACCTTGCCAAGCGACGTGGCGGCGGAATTGAGCAGCGGCTCGCCGGAAACGCGGGCACTGGGCGTACGGCAGGATACAGCGCTCACGCCCGGCGAGCGGGCGGCCATACTCGATGCGCAAGCACAGCAGTTGCGCGGCACCATCTTGCGCCTGTCGGGCAAGCCTCGAGAGGCGCGCACCGTGCTCACCCAGGCGCTCAACGACGTGCAGCGGGTGCGCGATGGCCGTGTGACCTCGATCACCCGGCTACGCGCGCAACTGCTGGGCGAGATCGCGCTGACGCACGAAGCGGAACAGGATTATGGCGGTGCCGAGGCGCGGCTCAATCAGGCCGTCAGCCTGATCGCATCGCAATATCCCGAAACGATGGCCCTCAACGGCGCGCGTGCCCGGCTGGGCGCGTTCCTCGTGCGGCGCGGGCGTACTGATGAGGCGTTGAAGACCTATCGCGCGATCATGACGTCCACCGTGGCCAATCGTGGCACGCTGACGGCGATGGCGAACCAGTTGCAGCCCTATTTCACGCTGCTCACGTCCGAAATGCCCCGGCGCCCGGAACTCGCGGCGGACCTGTTCGAAGCGTCGCAATTGCTGGTGCGTCCCGGTGCGGCCGAGACGCTGGAATTGCTGAGCCGCGAATTGTCCGCGGGCGACGGAGAGGCCGCGCGCCTGTTCCGCCAGTCGACATCTCTCGCGCGCGATATAGAGCGTGGCCGGATCGCGATCGCCCAATTGCGTGAAGCGGGCAAGGGCGACAGCGCGACCCAGGATGAGATCGCGCGGCGGCAGGCAGAGATCGACGCGCTGGCGACCGATCAGGCAGCGACGCTGACGGCACTGGCCGCCTATCCCCAATATCGCGCCGTCAGTCCGCAGGCGCTGACCCTAGGCGAAATGCGCGGAACGTTGAAAGCGGGGGAGGGCTATTACAAGCTCGCGCAGCTTGGCGATGCGCTCTACGCCCTGTGGATAGACGGGCAGGGGGCAACAGGCTTCCGCTCGCCGGTCAGCGCTGGCGAAGTGGCGCGCAAGGTCGCGGCGCTGCGCGAAACGATTTCGACCGATGTCGCTGGTGTGCAATCCACCTATGCGCTTGACCTGCCGGTGGCGCGCAGCCTCTATCTCGACCTGTTCGGCCCGATCGATGAGCGGCTGAAGGCCGCGCGCCATCTGATTTTCGAGCCGGACGGCGCGATGCTGCAACTGCCGGTTAACCTGCTGGTCGCCAGTCAGCCGGGCGTCGATGCCTATGCTGCGCGGCTGGAGAAGGGCGGCGACGAGTTCGACTTTCGTGGTGTCGACTGGCTCGGTCGCGACCATGCGGTAAGCACCGCCTTGTCGGCCCGCGCTTTCCGCGACGCCCGGCTGACGCCGCCCTCGGGCGCACCGCAAAGCTATATCGGCTTTGGCGATAATGCGCCGATTGCCGGACCAAGGCTGGCCGCCCTGACGCGTGGCGCGTTGCCCGGTCAGGCTGACGATTGCAGCTGGTCGCCTGCCCAGTGGAGTCACCCCATTCCGGCGGACGAGTTGCGTCAGGCGGCGCAGGCGGTTGGAACATCGGGCAGCGAACTCGTCACCGGCGCGGCCTTCACCGATGAGGCGGTCAAGGCGCGCAATGACCTCAACCACTTCCGTATCCTGCATTTCGCCACCCACGGCCTTGTCACGCCGCCGCGCGCAGGGTGCCCGGCCCGCCCAGCCTTGCTGACCAGCTTTGCGCCCAAAGCCGGTTCGGACGGCCTGCTGCAATTTGGCGAAATCTTCGACCTGCGGCTGGATGCGGACCTTGTCATCTTGTCGGCCTGCGACACGGCAGGGGCGGCCGGTGCCGAAACGACCCGTGCGGCGGGCTTGTCCGGCGGCGGCGGAGCGCTCGATGGTTTGGTGCGCGCATTCATCGGCGCGGGCGGCCGTTCCATCATCGCGAGCCATTGGCCCGCTCCCGAAGAATATCGCGCGACCGAACGGCTGATGGCCGGGCTGTTCGCGGCGGCTCCCGACCAACCAGTGGCTGAGGCGCTGCGTTCGGCCCAGATTCAGCTGATGGACGATGCGGACACGTCGCACCCCTTCTACTGGTCCGGCTTTGCCGTCATAGGCGATGGCGCCCGTCCGTTGATCGCCCGGCGCTGATCCCGATGGCGGCGCGGGGCCTTTTGCGCCGGGGCGCGCGCGTCATGCAGGACGCGGGGCGATGGCGGCTTGCCGGGACGGTGCTGTTATTGCTGCTGGCGCTGTTCGTCGCGGGGTGGAACTGGACCAAGCCATTGGGCGCCGCCGGTTCAGAGCGGGAGATGCCGACCGCCGATGCGGAGCGCGGCCTGTATGATTGGCGCGCGGCCACTTTCGCGCCCCGTGTCGAGCAGGACAAGCGCATCCTGATGGTCGTCTATGATGACCAGACGTTGATCGCCACGCGTAAACGCTCGCCACTGGACCGCGGCCTTTTGGCGCGGGCGCTGCGCAATCTGGACAGGATGGGCGCCACCTCCATTGGCATCGATATATTGTTCGATCAACCGCAGGATGAAGACGCGCAGCTGTTGTCGGCGTTGCATGCAATGCGCACGCCGGTCTGGCTCGGCTATGCCAATTTCGGCGACAACCGCGAACAGATCATCTTCGAACAGCAGCAATATCTGGACCGGTTCATCGCTCAGGCGCGGACCTCCAGGGTCAGGCCCGCGAGCATCCGCCTGGAAACGGATTCCGACAATGTTGCGCGCAGCTGGCCAAAACCCGTGCCGGGCCAGCCACCGCTGCTGTCGCTGGCGATGCATCCGTCGGCGCCCTTTGCGCATTATGGCGGCGCCATCCGTTTCCGCATGCCACGGCCCCAAGCGGACGGATCGGAAGAACCCGTGATCCCGAGCCTTCAGATCGACCTGCTCGCCGACCCTTCCATGGCCGCGGCTCTGGCGCCGATGGTGCGCGGTCGGCATGTGCTGATCGGCGGCGACATCGTCGATATCGATCAGTTCGAAACGCCGCTGTCCGGACGGCAGGCGAAATCGACGATGATCGGGCTGGAAGTGCATGCCACGATGCTCGCGCAACTGCTCGATCGCGCTCTGTTGCCTGCGGTCCCCGGCTGGGCATTGTGGATCGCGGCGGCGCTGATCATACTGGCCGCAGCGCTGACAAGCCTCGCGGATTTGCGGTGGTTCTGGCTGGTGCCCGCGCTTGGACTTCAGGCCGTGGCGATAGCGGGCTTGCCGCTTTGGTTGCAGGCGAGCGGCTGGGATACCAAGGGGCTGCCTGCCGCCGGGTGGGCGCTGGGCTGGGTCGTCACCTTTGCGGCAGTCAGCGCCGCAGCAAGGGCGGTCAATTCGCAACAGCGCCGCTTCGCGCAGGCGGCGCTGGGCAAATATCTGCCCCGCGATATCGCCGCGCAGATATTGGCGGAACCGGAGAAGCTGGCGCTGCATGGCGAAAAGCGGCCCATCTTCACCCTCTTCACCGATCTGGAGGGCTTCACCAAACTCAGCCACTCAATCGCCCCGGAAATGGTGGCGCAGTTGCTGAACCGCTATCTCGACATGTTGAGCGACGTCGTGCTGGCTCATGGCGGGACCATCGACAAATTCGTCGGCGATGCGGTCGTCGCATTCTGGGGCGCGCCGATCGCGCGAGAGGATGACGGGCGCAATGCCGCGCTAGCCGCCTATGCCATGTGGCAGGCGGGCGAGGCGTTCCGGCAAGACCTGCCGCCCGGCGTCCCGCCGATCGGCCGAACGCGGGTGGGGTTGCACCATGGTGATGCGATCGTCGGGAATTTCGGCGGCGAAGGGCGCATTCAATATACGGCTCTGGGCGACAGCATGAACACGGCGGCGCGGTTGGAAGCGGCGAACAAGGCGCTGGAAACGTCGGTGCTGGTTTCGCGAGAAGCGATGGAGCGGTCAGGCCTCGACTGGTGGCGGCCGATGGGCCGGGTCCGCCTTCGCGGTCGGTCGACGCCGGTCGACCTGTTTGAACCAGCACCGGATTTCGCGACCGCCGATCGCGCTCGGCTGAGCGCCGCGCTTGCCGCCTACGACACCGAAGATGCGGCGAAGCGGGCGACGGGGCTGGCCGATCTCAAAGCAGTGGCGCAAGAGCATCCGGATGATGCGGCTCTCGCCAATCTCGTGTATCGCTATGAATATATTGGGGACGGAGGAACTTATGGTCTGGGCTAAGGGGGCGGTGGCGCTCGGGATGGCGGTGGCCGTGGGCGCGGGGACGCCTGCATGGGCCGACAGCCTGGTGGTGCGGTCTTCGGGGCCCTCAGCAGGCAGCTATGCGCCGGGCAAGAAGCTGGCGGATGGCGGGGCACTGCTGCTCAAGGCGGGGGACGTTGTGACGTTGCTCGATGCGAAGGGCACGCGTACGCTGCGTGGACCGGGCCGTTTCAACGTGACGGCGGCGGCGACAGTGCCCGCTTCCAACGTGACCATGGCCGCGCTGCTCGATACGAAAAGGGTTCGCCGGGCGCGCACCGGGGCCGTGCGCGGCGCCTTGGGAGACGCGCCAGCGGTCGCGAAGCGGCCCAATCTGTGGCTGGTCGATATTGCGCAGCCGGGGCCGCTATGCGTGTCCGATCCCGCCGCCGTGCGCCTGTGGCGTGCCGATGCCAAAAAATCAGCAACCGTCCGCATCAGCGGCGGTGGCGCGCAGGGTATGGCCAGCTTCGCCGCTGGGGAGGCAATGGCGGCATGGCCCGCAACGCTCCCCGTCAAGGATGGCGCAACCTATCGGGTGGATGCCGATGGGCGTTCCACCGACATTCGCTTCGCACTGCTGGGAGCGCCCACTGGCGGAATCGACAACACGGCATCCGCGCTGATCGCGCACGGGTGCCAGGCGCAGCTTGATCTGCTGATCGATACGGCGGCACGCTAGGGACTTGATAAGCCGACGGGCGGCAGGCAGAGCGCCTTCCCCGGACGGTCGCAGCGACAGGGACGACAGGCTATATGGCCGCTCCCGTCGCACTTTGGGGGAATGAGACGGCTATGGGGTTTCAGGGGGCAGCAACATCCCGCATGACGGGGCGTGCGCAATGGCGGATGGCTTTGGCATTGACTGCCTTGGCGCCAATGCCCGCAATGGCGCAGGTCGCGCCGCGCGCACCCACGCGGGAGGAGCTGTCCCCGGGGCAGCAGGCCGCCGACGTCGCGGGCGAAGGAAGCCGTCTGACCGTCGAGGGCGGCGTGGAACGGGCGCCTTGCCCCCTGGCCGATCCGCGCTTTGCCAATGTCACCGTGAACTTTGCCGATGTGCAGTTTGACGGCCTTCGCGGCGTGGACGCAGCCATCCTGAAGGACAGCTGGGGCGATCTGGCGGGGCGCGACGTGCCTATCGCCAGCCTGTGCGAAGTCCGCGACCGGGCCGCGACGGCGCTGCGGCAGCTCGGCTATCTGGCGGCGGTGCAGGTCCCGCCACAACGGATCGAAAAAGGCGGCACCGTCCGTTTCGACATATTGATGGCGCGGCTGGTCGCTATTGAGGTGCGGGGCGATGCGGGCCGGAGCGAACGGTTGATTGCCGCGCATATGGAAGCGCTCAAGGGGCAACCGCTGTTCAATGTGCATGAGGCGGAACGGCACCTGCTGCTGGCGCGCGATCTGCCGGGCTATGACGTGCGGCTGGCGCTGCGGCCCGCCGGGACGGCGCCGGGCGAGGTCATCGGCGAAGTGCAGGTGGTGCGTCGCCGGGTGGAGATGGACGTCAATGTCCAGAACCTTGGAAGCAATGCGGTGGGCCGCTTCGGCGGCCTCGCGCGGGTGCGCTTCAACGACCTGACCGGGATGGGGGACAGCACAGTCCTCAGCATCTTCAACACCGTGCAACCGAGCGAGCAGACGGTATTGCAAGCCGGGCACAGCATGGCGCTGGGGAGCGACGGGCTGCGGCTGTCGGGCGACTTCACCTATGCCTGGAGCAAGCCCGATATTGACGGGCTGGACCTGTCGTCCAAAACGATGATCGCTTCGGCAGCGCTGTCCTATCCCCTGGTGCGGCGGCAGGTGCACACGCTGGTGGCGAGCGGCGGACTGGACGTGGTCGATCAGGACCTCCGCATCGGCTCTCTGCCCTTGTCGCGCGACCGGCTGCGCGTGCTGTTTCTTCGGCTGGAGGGAGAGGCGATTGATGCCGACAGCCTGGGGAGTACGACCGGCTATTCGGCGATCGAACCCAGATGGCGGATCGGCGGTAATCTGGAGCTGCGCCACGGACTCGCTGGGCTGGGGGCGAGCGAGCCCTGCGGCAGTCAGGTGGCCTGCATTCCGACGGGACAGTTGGACGGAGACGCCTCTGCTTTTCTGGTGAGGGCAGGGGTACAGGCGGAATATCGTCCCACTCCGAAGCTGACCTTCGCGCTGTCGCCCCGCGCGCAATATAGCCCGGACCCGCTGCTGTCCTATGAACAGATGAGCGCGGGCAATTATACGGTCGGGCGCGGCTATGATCCGGGCACGCTGACAGGGGACAGCGGCGTCGGGTTCGGGGCGGAGGTTCGCTATGGGCGGATCACGCCAAAGGGGCCGGGCGCGATCGCGGTGCAGCCTTTCCTTTTCTTCGACGCGGCGTGGATGTGGCGCCAAAGCAGCGTCTTTGCCGGGCTTGACCCGCAAAAGCTCTACTCGGCCGGTGGCGGGGTGCGGGCAACTTGGTCCAATCATGCGCGGCTAGACCTGACGCTGGCAACGCCGCTGCGGCGCGCGGGGTTGCAGACGGAGCGGGGGGACACGCGGTTGCTCTTGTCGGTCAGCACTCGAATTCTGCCGTGGAGGCGTTAATGTCGAAAAAGCGTAGCAAATCCTGGCTTTTGACCCTGTTGGGCCGCTCCAGCGCGGTTGCGCTCGCGGTGGGCTGCGGCGCTGGCGTGGCGCAGGTCAACAAGGCCTTTCAGGGCAGCTATTCGGTACAATCAGGCGATGCCTTTGTTTCGCAGGGATCATCCGCCGGGACCGACACCATCTCGTTGAATTCGTCTGAGGCGATTATCAACTGGACGCCTGATGATACGAGCGGCACCGGCCCGATCGACTTCCTGCCCCAGAATAACACTGTCGTCTTCAGTGGTTTCAGTGACTTCACTGTCCTGAACCGTATCCTCCCGGTGAATGGCAGCGGCGTGTCGGTTTCGCGAATGATCGAGCTTAACGGCACGGTGCAGAGCCAGATCAACGGCAGCACGGGCGGCAAGGTGTGGTTCTACGCGCCGGGCGGGATCGTGGCTGGTCCTAACGCCTTGTTCAATGTCGGGTCGCTGGTGCTGACCAGCAACGACATCGACACGACCGGCGGGCTTTATGGGAGCGGGGGCGAGATCCGTTTTCGCGGTCCCAGCAACGCCCTGACATCGGTCGAACTGAAACCGGGCGCGCAGATCAACGCGCTGTCGAGCGGCAGCTATGTCGCGCTGGTGGCGCCGCGCGTGGTGCAGGGGGGGACGGTGGCCGTCAATGGCGCGGCTGCCTATGTTGGCGCGGAGGCTGCGGACATCAGGATCAACGGCGGCCTGTTCGACATCAGCATCAGCGCGGGCACGACCGACGCTAATGGCGTGGTGCATACGGGCAGCACGGAGCGGCCGGGCGCGACGGTCACCGATGCGCAACATGTCTTCATGGTCGCGATGCCGAAGAACCAGGCGTTGACGATGCTCTTGTCGGGCAATGTCGGCTATGACGCGGCGGCGAGCGCGGTGCAGGTGGACAGCGCGGTGGTGCTGTCGGCTGGTTATGACCTGGCGAACGGCGCGATCGGGCCGCGCAATATGACGGGCACGGGCGAGGCAAGCGTCAGCATTGGCGGCGGGACCTGGCAGCCGGATGTGACCGGGCAGGCGACCGGCAATATCGTCGTTCAGCCAAGCGCTGCCGCGAACTTCGCGAACCTCAACCTGACGGCGGAGCGAGCGATTACGCTGCAATCGGGAGCTGCGGGAGCCATAGCGGCAACCGGCACCATGGACCTGAAGGCGGGTGAGGCAATCACCGTGCGCGCCGATCAGGGCGGCAGCATCAGCGTTGGCGGCAACATGAACCTGACCACAGGGATTGGCGGCACGGGCGGGACGATCGACGTCCTGACCTTTGGCGGCAGCGCCTTGCCAACAGGCAATGGGCAGATCGACGTTACCGGGACGATGCAGCTGGATGCCAACGCCTATGGCTTGGGAGGCATCAGTTTTCCGGTACTGGCCGGAGGCGACGCGACGGGTGGTGCGATCAACGTCATCGCGGCGGGCGGTTCGATCAGCGCGTCTAGCCTGCTCGCCCATGCCGATGCGACCGCCGGGGCCGGCAGCGACAGCGCGGGCAATGCGATGGGCGGAGCCATCACCGTATCGGCACGAACCGCAGCAGGACCGAGCGGGCCGCTGGCGGGGGGGATCGATTTTGGCACCATGTCGTTGAGTGCGACCGCCGGGGTCGAATATAGCTTTCCCGTCCCCGCCGTCACGGGCGGCAACGCGACCGGCGGAACGATAAACGTTTCGGCGGCGGGCGGCAGCATCACGACCGGCTATTTTGACATATATGCCAATGCGACAGGTGGCGACTCCATCGCGGTGGCGGGCACCGGCACGGGGGGCGGCATTACCCTGTCGGCCAGTGCGGCGAACGGCTTGCGCGGCAGTTTCGCGGCCGATTGCACCTCTTATTGCAACATCACCGCCGATGGCCGGGGCGGCTATGGCGCGAACGGAGCGAATGGCACGGGCGGGTCGATCCTGATCCAGGCGACCGACGCGAGCTTTGTGGCGGATGGCAGTCTGTATCTGCACGCGAAAGGCGTTGGCGGGGAAACGGCATCTTTTGACGGCGTTGCTGGCACAGGTGGCGATGGGCTGGGCGGCAGCATAGCGGTGGAGAGCCGGGCCGGTGCACAGGGAAGCGCGGTGATGCGCTTTGGCACCTTGTTTGCCTATGCGGACGGCGTCTCTACCGAGAATGTCGAAGGGACGACCTACAACGAAGGTGATGGCGGGAATGGCACCGGCGGCACGGTGAACCTGCTCGTCGCCGGAGGCAGTTTCGATGCCACGATCCTGTCGGCGGGCGCTTATGGTCGAGGCGGAGCATCTTCTGTGAACTGCCCGTCATGCGGTGACGGCGTCACGCCGTTTCAGGCTGGCAGCGGGCAGGGCGGATCGGTCCAGTTTCTGATGACCGGCGGCACCGCCAACATCGCCAGTCTGGAACTGGGCGCGGGCGGCATCGGCGGCGAAGCGGTCGCGGCGAATGCCAGCGATGAAGTGACCAGCCTGGCCGGTACGGGCACTGGAGGCACGGCGATATTGGAATCGCGCGGCGGCGTGCTGAATGCCGATAGCATTTCAATCGAGGCCAATGGCGCGGGCGGCGGCCCCGACCCCTATTATTCCTTCTACTCCTATAACGGTCCCAATGGCGCGGACGGCGGCGCGGGCATTGGCGGCACGGCCCGGTTGCTGATGGGCGCGGGCGGCACCGGCCAGATCGTCGTGACCGGAGAGCTGGGCATCCGGGCGCGGGGCCATGGCGGTGCTGGCGGTGAAGCAGGATTCGGCTCACCCGGCGGCCTTTATACGGCAGGCGCTGGTGGCAATGGCACGGGCGGCACGGCGGAACTGACGCTGGCGAGCGGAGCGCTGACCGCGCCATCGCTGCTGGTGTCGGCGGAGGGTATCGGTGGCGCTGGCGGCAATAACAGCAGCGATGGCGCGGGTGGCGCGGCAGGCAAGGGCACGGGCGGCACGGCGCGCGTCGCTTATCTGAGCGAAGGCCATGCCATTGGCGCGTTGAACGTGTCAGCGTCGGGCGAGGGCGGCCAAGCGGGGATCAACCGCTACATCAATGGCTTTGATCAGGTCACAGGCGATCCAATCTATGCCTATGGACCCGGCCAGGGCGGTGCGGGTGGCGCCGGAACGGGCGGCACGGCGGATATGCTGATCGATGTCGATCCCGGCTTTGCCAGCCTGATCGTCAGCGCCGACGGTATTGGCAGCGCGGGCGCGGATAGCGCCAGCAGTGGTGCGGGCGGCACCGGAACGGGCGGCACCGCGGCGCTCAACATCGGCTTTGGCGCGACCAGCGTCAGCGGCGAGCTGCGCGTGTCGGCTTCCGGCTTTGGCGGTGCTGGCGGGGTGGCGTCCAGCGGAGCGGCGGGCCGGGGCGGCGATGCCTTTGGCGGGGCGGCGACGCTGGGCCTGACCGGGGCATCGACCTCCCTCGACGCAGGAGACATCGGCGTTCTGGCCGAAGCGTTTGGCGGCGCGGGCGGCATTGGCGCGTTCCAGAGCGGGCTGGGCCTTGCGGGCGCGGATGGCGGTGACGCGCAGGGCGGGACCGCGCTGTTCGCGGTGAACGCCGGGGCGAGTGCGGTGACCGGCGCGAACCTCCTGTTGAGCGGTGATGCGACCGGCGGCGCGGGTTCGGCCGGGATCGACGGGCTGGCCGGTGGCGCAGGCGGTTCGGGCGGCAATGCGGCTGGCGGGTCGGCGACATTGCAGATCGACGGCGGAAAATTGCGTGTAAGCAACAGCTTTTCGACGCTGCCCGCCTACAGCATCACGGCGGTTGGCCAGGGCGGCGCGGGCGCCGATGGCGGCGTTGCGAGCGACCCGGCGCTGGCCGATGGCGCGGGCGGCAACGGTGGAGCGGGCGCGGGCGGTGTCGCCTCCTTCGAAGCGAGCGATGGCGATTTCCTGCTGGGGCCGCTTTCCATCATCGCGGACGGCGCGGCGGGACTGGCTGGCGTGGGCGGGATCGACGGCCTGACGAGCGGGGGAACGGCGTCCCTCACCAATGGCGGCAGCGTCGCGCTGGGCGCGGGTGTGCAGCGGCAACTGGCTTCACTGGCGATGACCGCCAACGGCGGCGCGGGCGGCCGGATCAGCTTTGCCGACAGCAGCAGCGCGGCGGGCGGCGGCCTGCGCGTGGCCGGGCCGATGACATTGCATGCGGTGGGCAAGGTGGTGCCGGGCTTCACCGGCATCAGCTTTGCCGCGTCGGGCAATGTGGTGCAGGTCGATGGGGCGGCCGATTTCCTGACGGAAGGGCCGCTGTCCTTTGCCTTCAACGGCGGCGGCGCGCTGGCGGTGACGGGCGCGCTGACCGGCTATTCGGGGACGAGCATCGCGTTCAGCCATGCCGGACGGGCGGCAGGCACGGACAGCCTGTCGGCGGCCAGCATTGCGCTCGACACGCCGGGCGGCATCAGCGCGGCGGGCGCATCGCTGCGTTCGGCGGGACTGCTGACGATGTTGGCGCGCGGTGGCGACATCGCCCTGTCAGGCGGCAGCGCTCTGACGGCTGGCGGTGACCTGCGGCTGTTTGCGCAGGGTAGCATCGATGGCGCTGGCGGCGACTTGCTGTCCGGTGGCCGGGCGGCGATCGGGCTGGGCGGCGCGGGCGGCATCACACTGGGCAACCTGTCATCGGCCGGGCTGCTCGACATGGCGGACGCGAGCGGCAATGCGCTGGGCGGATCGGGCATCGCGATCGGCGGCGATTTCGTGATTGGCGGTACGCTGACGATCGGCGCTGGCAGCGGGACCCTGTCGGCGGCACGGATCAACATCGGCACGCTGAATGCGGACAGTCAGACGTTGACCGCGACGGGCGGATTGCAGATCGGCAATGCGGTTACCAGTGGCGACCTGATCGTCGACGGCAGCCTGCAACTGGGCGGCAGTGACATTGGCGGCCTGTTGCAACAGCGCGGTGCGGCAGCGCAATTTGGCGGACAGGTGCTTGCCGGGGCGATCGACATCGACGCGGACAGCATCAGCGGCGCCGTGATGACGGCGCGGACGGGTGATTTGCTGCTGCGGTCGATTGGCGCACTCAACATTGCCGATGCGCAGGCGGCGGGCGACATCTCCATGACCTCTGGCGGTGCGCTGACCATCGGCAATGCGGTGGCGGGCGGCTCGTTGGCCCTGAACGGATCGGGGATCAGCGCGCAGGCTCTGGCTTCGGGTGGCGCCGCGACTCTGGATGCGGGCGCGGGTGATCTTGTGGTGAATGATCTGCTGGCTGAGGGTGCGATCACGGCGCTGGGGCGGAACATCAGCCTGGGGTCGAGCGGCGGGATGGCGATCGCCAATGCTGTCGCAAGTGGCGATGTGTTGTTGAATGCCGCCGGACTGGTGGCAGTGAACGGCCAGGTCAGCGGGCAGGCGGTGACGATCGGTTCCGGCGACATCGCGATTTCGGCCAATGGGCAAGTGAGCGCGGCGGGGCTGTTGCGCTTCGATGCGCTGGGCGCGCAGGCGTTCATCGGCGGTGGCGACGCGACGGCGGGCTACAGCCTGTCGGCGGCGGAACTGGGCCGTGTATCGGCAGGCGGCATTGCGATCGCGGGCGCGGGGGATGTGGCCGTGCGCGACCTGACGATCGGGACCAATGTGCTTCCGGGCGACGGCGTGATGAGCATCGGCGCGGCCGGCCTGTTGCGTGTGCAGGGCGCGGTGGCGATGACCGGGCGGACGGGCGTTGGCGGACTGACGCTGACCGCCGGAGACGCGCTGGAGGTGATCGCGGGGCTTGGGTCCGTCGCGATCAGTGATGGCAATGGCGGGCTGGGCGGCGTGCTGACGCTTGACGCGCCGTCCATCTACGTCGCGACGGCGGAGGCGATTGCCGATGTGCGGGCGGCGGACTCGCTGACGGCGCGGGATTTGCGGCTGGCGCAGAATGACGGGCTGGCGCTGGATGCGGGGATGTTGCAGGCGGGGACTATCCGCCTGGCCGCGACCGACGGCACCTTCATCCAGAATAGCGGGCTGTCGACCAGCTTTGCCGACCGACGCGGCTTTACCGCCAACAGCCTGATCATCAGTAGTGGGAGCGCAAGTCCCCAGATCGCGATAAACGGGCGGCTGGCGTTGGCTGGCGGGAATTTTGCGACCGGGCTCGACACGATCCCGCTGGTGGCGATCGATGGAGGTTATGCTGCCGGATCGAAGATCAACGGCTGCTTCCTCTTTGGGTCCTGCACCACGCTGAGCTTCGATAATCGGGAAACGTTCGACGGCTTGCTCGATCCCACGGTGGCGGTGTCGCGCATCTTCCCGGCGGCGCTGATCGAGTTGCGGGATGTCGTGACGCAGGGCTTTCCTCCGCTGATCGACGAGCCGGTGACGGGCGCGGGCAATGAGGATCTGTGGGATCGCTCATGCGGCGAGCCGGGCGAACCGGCCTGCGATGCGCAATAAGCGGAAAGATCAAGCGAAACGGGATTGAAAGGGTGGCGCGGACGCGGCTAGAGCGATCGCGCGCAAGGGGGCGTATGATGGGGGGCTTCAGAAGCTACGGAGTGAGCAGGCGGGCGGCTGGCATGGTGGTGCTGGGCGCGGCGATGCTGCTCGTTCTGCTGCTGTGCGCCTTGCCGGGCGGCGGCCGGGCGGCGGCTGACGCGGCGCCGGTGACGCGCGGCTTTACCGGCGTTGCCTCCTGCGCGGGTTCTACCTGTCACGGGCGGATGGAAGGCGACGGCAAGGTCGTGCGCCAGGATGAGCTGATGCGATGGCAGGAGCCTTCGACCCCCGGTGGTGCGCATAGCCGGGCTTTTGCCGTGCTGTCCGGCACGCGCGGTCGGCAGATCGCGGCGACACTGGGGCTGGGCGATGCGACGGCGGCGCCTGCTTGCCTAGGGTGCCATTCGACTCCGGCGGCGGGCACACGGGTGCTGGCGAGCGATGGTGTCGGGTGCGAAGCGTGCCACGGCGCGGCGGGGGGCTGGATCGCGTCGCACTATGCCGTCGGGGCGAGCCATGCGTCGAACGTCGCGGCGGGGATGATCCCGCTCGACCGGCCGCAGGCGCGGGCCGCTGTCTGCCTCGATTGCCATTTCGGCAGCGACCGGCCGGGCCAGTTTGTCGATCACCGCATGATGGCGGCTGGCCATCCGCGTGTCTCGTTTGAAATCGACCTCTTCTCTTCCATGCAGGCGCATCATGACGAGGATGCCGACTATGCACGGCGCAAGGGGCGGACGGACAGCCTGAAGCTGTGGGCCGTGGGTCAGGCGATGGCGGTGGAGCGGGCGCTGAGCCTCTATGCCAGCGCGAAGGGGACGGAAGGGGCTTTTCCCGAATTTTACTTCTTCGATTGCCAGAGCTGCCATCGGCGCATTTATGACCAGGCGGAGCGCAGCAAGACATGGGAAGCGAACCCCGGACGGCCGATCCCGGCGGGCATGCCGCCTTTCAATGACGAGAATATGATCATGCTGTCGGCAGCGGCCAAGGTGATTGCGCCGGGTGCCGCAGCGCGGTTCGATGCGGATAGCAAGGCTTTCCATGCCGCCATCGCGCGGGACCGGGGTTTGGCAGTCGCGGCGGCTGGCAAGCTGGCGGCGAGCGCAGGCGCGCTGGCCAATGGCTTTGCGGGGGCAAAGACGAGTGGCGACATGGCGTTTGCCATCGTCAGCGAGATAGCGGGCGGAGCGATCAGCCCGCGCTTCACCGATTATGAAGGGTCGGTACAGGCGGTAATGGCGGTCGACACCTTGCTCAACAGCATGGTGAAGTCGGGCCGCGTGACCATGGGCGCAGCGGCAGGCATAAGGGCGGACATCAACCGCGCCTATGCAGCGGTCAAGGAACCCAACAGTTATCAGCCCGCAGCATTCCGGTCGGCGCTGGGCAGCGCGGCGCGCAGTATTGGAGCATTGCGGTGAGCGGATTGCGGCACAGATTGAGCGCGTTCGCGGCGCTGTCGGCGTTGATGCTGGCGTCTTGCGGCGGTGGCGGCGGCAGCAGTGGCGGAAGCGGCGGGTCGCCCACCCCGACCCCGACACCCACGCCGACGCGCCTCTATGCCGATCCGGCGCAGGAGGCGCTGACCGTCGCCGATGTTGAGAGCGTCGTCGCCCATGCGGCGGCCGAGGCGCAGGCGCGCAGTCTGCCAGCGGTGATTGCTGTTACGGATCGCGTAGGCAATGTGCTGGCGGTGTTTCGGATGAACGGGGCGCGGGCGACGGCCACGACCAGCGCCGCGCCCAACGGGCAGAATATAGACGCACAGAATCTGACCGTCCCGGCTGAGGCGGGCGCGATTTCCAAGGCGATTACCGGGGCCTATCTGTCGAGTGGGGGCAATGCCTTTTCGACGCGCACGGCGAGCATGATCGTGCAGGAACATTTCCCGCCCGCTCCGGGGACGGTGGGGCTGGAGAGCGGGCCGCTGTTCGGGGTGCAGTTCAGCCAGTTGCCCTGTTCGGACCTGTCGGCGCGCTATGTGTCGTCGGGTTCACAAGCGATGATCGGGCCGAAGCGGTCGCCGCTGGGGTTGGCGGCCGATCCGGGGGGCTTTCCGCTTTACAAGAATGGCGTCGTTGTCGGCGGCGTTGGGGTGATGGCGGATGGGGTCTATGGATCGGACCCTGATGTCACCGACACGGACAATGATCCGGAAGAATATATCGCGCTGGCCGGGACGCTGGGGTTTGAGGCGCCGGATAGCATCCGTGCCAACCGCATTTTCGTGGACGGCACGTCGCTGCGCTATTCGGACGCGGCCTATTCGGGCCTGATCGCCAGCGGCGGGGCGAGCTTTGCGGCGATCAATGGCAGCGCCGGGTCGCTGGTCGCGGTGCGCGGCTATTATGGCCAACCGGCGCCGATGGTGCTGGCGGGGGTCGCCTATGGCAGCGAGCTTTCGGGCGTGCGCGCTTCGCGGGTGGCGGAATTTTCCAATCGTGACGCCTTTGTGCTGACGGACGGGTCGGGGAATAATCGCTTTCCGATCCGGGCGGCGACCGATGCCGGGGATGTGGCGCAGCCGCTGACCGCCGCAGAGGTGACGGCGGTGCTGGAGGAAGCCTTCACCATCATGAGCCGGGCGCGGGCGCAGATCAGGCAGCCGCTGGACAGCCGGGCGCAGGTGACGATCAGCGTTGTGGATACGCGCGGCGCGGCGCTGGGGATCGTGCGGTCGCCCGATGCGCCGATCTTTGGCACCGATGTCAGTTTGCAGAAGGCGCGGACGGCGGCGTTCTTCTCCGGCGCTCATGCGGGGCAGGACCTGCTGGCGAGCAGCAGCGCGGATGTGGCGGCGTTCGTGGGGAAGGCGCGGACCTTCCTCAATGATCCGGCGGCGCTGACGGGCACGCATGCCTTTACCGATCGGGCGAATGGTCTGCTGTCGCGGCCTTATTTTCCCGATGGCGAAGTGGGGCGGCCCAATGGGCCTTTCTCGCGGCCGATCACGCAGTTCAATCCTTTCTCGACCGGGCTGCAATCGGCCTTGGTGGTGGGCGATCTTGCCGCGCATCTGGCCTTTGTGACGGGGGCGAGCGCGACCGACACTCCGCAGCGTTGTTCGGCGGTGACGGGCGTGGGCGCGGGCAATCGGGTGCAGAATGGCATTCAGATCTTTCCCGGCTCCGTGCCCATTTATCGGGGCGGCGTGCTGGTGGGCGCGATCGGTGTGTCCGGCGATGGCATCGATCAGGATGACATGATCAGCTTCCTGGGCGCGCATGAGGGCGGCCAGCGCGGCGGCGGCATCGGCAATGCGCCCGCCGCGATCCGGGCGGATCAGATTGTCGTGGATCTGGGGAGTAGGACCGTGCCGTTGCGCTATGTCCAGTGTCCTATTGCGCCATTTCTTGACACCTCTTCTCAAAATGTTTGCAGGGGGCTTTGAGCATGGGGCTTGCCGCCTTCCTGCCGCTCCTTGCGCTGGCGCAGCCGGGCGAGCCTGTGCCTCCTCCTCCGCCCGACAATTGGGAAGAGATATTGAACGCGCCCGAGGTGGGGGCGGACGATCAGTCGATCGAGGGACGGCGGCGGCCGGGTTATGAAGCGCCGCTGCCGGACGCGGTGACGCAGGATAATCCGGGGGCCGTACGCGCGCCGCCGCCTGAAGCCTTTCCGGTGGATCAGGTGCCGATCCCGGATCGCTGGCGGCTGATTGAATCGCTGGGCGTGGTCAAGGAACGCTGGTTCGACCCCTATGGGCAGAATACGCTAAAGGGTGACCGGCCGATCAACCGCGAGAAGGTGAAGTGGCTGCCGATCAAGGGCGAGGATTGGTTCTTCGTCGCCAATGCGGTGAGCGACACGGTGATCGAGCCGCGCACCTTTCCCATTCCCGTGGGCGTGCAGACGACCGAACGGCCCGGTAGCATCGATGTGTTCGGCAAGGACGCCAGCTATGTGCTGAGCCAGACCTTCATCGGTGGCGTGGCGTTGATCAAGGGATCGACCGCGTTCAAACCGCCGGAGATCGAGTATCGGCTGACGCTCGCTTACAACATCAATCATGTGAACGTGCCCGAACGGCGCGTGCTGTTCGTCGAGCCGTCCAAGCCCTCGCATCGCACCGACCATTTTCTGGGCGTGCAGGAGCTGTTCGTCGACTATCATCTGGCGAATACATCGGACCGCTATGACTTCCGGTCGATCCGTGTGGGTATTCAGCCGTTCCAGTCGGACTTTCGCGGCTTCCTGTTCAATGACCAGCAGTTGGGCATCCGGCTGTTCGGCAATCGGGACAATAACCGGTTCCAGTTCAACCTTGCCGCCTTCTGGCGGTTGGAGAAGGATACCAATTCGGGCCTGAATTCGGTGGTGCAGACGCCGCGGCGGGATTGGGTGTTTCTGGCCAACCTTTATCGGCAGGATTTTCTGATTCCCGGCCTCACCAGCCAGATCACCGCCGTTTACAACATGAACCGCGAGGCGGGGCGGATCGAGGTTGACGATAATGGCTTTCCGGTGCGGCCCGCACTGCTCGGCGACCTGCGTGGGCGGGATTATGATGTCGTTTATCTCGGCTATAATGCCGATGGGCGGGTCGGGCGGATCAATCTGACGGCTTCGGTTTACGGGGCGCTGGGCGAGGATCGGAACAGCTTCTTCACGTCGCAGCCTGCGCAGATCAGGGCGTTCTTTGCAGCGGCCGAGGCGAGCATCGACAAGGACTGGATGCGGTTCCGGCTATCGGGGCTGTATGCGAGCGGCGACGGCGACCCCTATGACAATCGCGAAAATGGGTTCGATGCGATTTTCGAGAACCCGATCTTTGCAGGCGCCGACACAAGTTACTGGATCAGGCAAACCATACCCTTCGCGGGCGGCGGGCGGGCCATCGGCGTCAATGGGCGCAACGGCATCCTGAACTCGCTGCGGTCGTCGAAGGAGCAAGGGCAGTCGAACTTCAACAATCCGGGCACGATGCTGCTGGGCGCGGGGGCGGATTTTGATCTGCTGCCGGAGTTGCGGGTTTCGGCCAATGCCAATCATCTGTGGTTTGAGAACACCGCTACCTTGCAGGCGCTGCGGAACGAGGGAAGCATTCCGAAGTCGATCGGGTGGGACCTGTCCACGGCGGCGATCTGGCGGCCAAAGGCGACGCAGAATATCGTGTTTCGCCTGTCGGGCGCGACATTGCTGCCGGGCGCGGGATTTCGCGACCTTTTTACCAATAGCGAGCGTAACCGGAATTACTATTCGGTGCTCGGCAATTTGATCCTGAGTTATTGATGCGGCCTTTCTTCGCCTTCTTCTTGCTGATGCTCGCCGCTTTGACGGTGCCGGTGGTGATCCTGCATGCTTCGGATGCCGAGAAGCCGGTCGCGCGTGTTTATGCGGTCACGCCGCCCGCGCCGATGAGCCAGACGGCGGAACAGGTCGCGGTTAAGTCGGATGGCTGCTACAGCTGCCACACCAAAACCGACGAGCCGTCGATGCATGCGACGCCAGCGGTGATGCTGGGCTGCGTCGATTGCCATGGCGGCGACGCGACCGTGCGGGGCGATCCTGCCCATGGGTTCGACGATCCGGCCTATGTCGCCGCGCGGGACAAGGCGCATGTCCTGCCCCGCTATCCGGGAAGCTGGCATTATCCGTCCTCGGCGAACCCGAAGCGAACTTACGCCCTGCTCAACCGCGAAGCGCCCGAATTTGTGCGCTTCGTCAACCCCAGCGACTATCGCGTGGCGCGGGAGGCTTGCGGGTCGTGCCACATGCAGACGATCGAGGCGGCGGAGCGGTCGCTGATGGCGTCGGGCGCGATGCTGTGGGGCGGTGCGGCCTATAATAACGGGATCGTGCCGTATAAAAATTACATCTTCGGCGAGGCTTATACCAAGGACGGCAAGCCCGCGAAGATCGTGTCGCCCGGATCGCCTCCCGGCACGCTGACGGCGGAACAGAAGGCGCGCGGCGCGCTGGCCGAACTCTATCCGCTACCCAACTGGCAGGTGACGCCGCCGGGCGACGTGTTCCGCGTGTTCGAGCGCGGCGGCCGCAATATCGCGACGCAATTTCCGGAGATCGGCCTGCCCAATCCCACCGGGTCGATCCAGCGACTGGAGGAGCCGGGGCGGCCCGACCTCAAGCAATCGAGCCGTGGCCCCGGCACCGGCCTGCGCGTCGCGATCCCGGTGCTGAACCTGCACAAGACCCGCCTCAACGACCCCTATATGTGGTTCATGGGGACAAATGATCAGCCGGGCGACTATCGCCATTCGGGCTGTTCTGGGTGCCATGTCGTCTATGCCAATGACCGCGAGCCGCGCCACAGCCTGACCTATGCGCCATATGGGCGCGACGGGCAGACGGCCACGGTGGACCCGACCATCGCGAACAAGATGGAACATGGCGCACTGAAGGGTGCCCATGACGACACGCCCGACCATCCCATCGGCGCGGTCAAGGAAAGCGGGCATCCGATCCGCCACGCCTTTACCCGCGCGATCCCCACCGCGCAGTGCATGAATTGCCACATGCACCAGCCCAATATCTTCCTGAACAGCTATCTCGGCTACACCATGTGGGACTATGAGTCCGACGCCCCGCTAATGTGGCCGGAGAAGCAAAAATATCCCGACGCGGCCGAGGTGCACAAGACGCTGGAACGCAATCCCGAAGGGGCAGCGCCGAAGGGCAAATGGTCCGACCTCGACTTCCTGCGCAACGTCTATGATCTGAACGACAAGGCGAAGGACACGCAGTTCGCCGACTATCACGGCCATGGCTGGAACTTCCGCGGCGTCTTCAAGCGCGACCGCGAGGGCAATCTGCTCGACGCAGACGGCAAAGTCGTGTCGAACGACGATCCGGAGAAATGGCGCAAGAAAGGTGAGGGTAAATTCGTCCAGCCCGGCACCAATCCGGGCAAGTCCGTCCACCTGATGGACATCCACGCCGAAAAGGGCCTGCAATGCGCCGACTGTCATTTTGCGCAGGACAGCCATGGCAACGGCTTCATCTATGGCGAGGTGGCGAATGCCATCGAGATCGGGTGCAAGGACTGCCATGGTACGGCTGATGCCTATCCGACGCTGCTGACGTCGGGACCGGCCGCGCCGCCGAAAGGCAATAGCCTCGCCCTGCTGCGGAATCCGGACGGAAAGCGGCGGTTCGAATGGTTCTATGACGCGAGCGGGCGGCGCAAGCTGATCCAGCGGTCGATCGTGGACCCCAATCTCGAATGGGAAGTGTCGCTCGTCAAGGACAGCGTCGATCCCGCCAACCCGCATTTCAATGCCAAGGCCGCGCGCGCCAAGCTGATGAGCAAGTCGGGTGCGGAGGATGGCAGCTTCGCCTTTGGTCCCGGCGTGGCTAAGGCAGACCGGGCGCATGGCGATGACTCCATGGCCTGCTTCACCTGTCACCTTAGCTGGACGACAAGCTGCGGCGGCTGCCACCTGCCGATCGAGGCGAACTGGAAAACCTCGCTGCACCATTATGACGGGGAGGAGACGCGCAACTTCGCGACCTACAACCCGCAGGTCGCGCGCGATGAGATGTTCCAGCTCGGCAAGCACATGACGACCAAGGGGAATGAGACGGCCCCGGTCAGATCGACGTCCGCGCTGGTGCTGTCATCCACCAACATCAACCGCGAGCGCATCTATATCCAACAGCCGCCGATTTCGGGCATCGGCTTTTCAAGCCAAGCCTTTGCGCCGCATTTCCCGCATACGGTGCGAAAGACCGAGACGAAGACCTGCTCCGACTGCCACCTGTCGGCCAAGGACGATAACAATGCGATCATGTCGCAGCTGATGTTGCTCGGCACGAACTTCGTGAACTTCGTCGGCCTCAATGCCTGGACCGGGCTTGAAGGCGGGTTCGAAGCGATCCGCGTCACCGAATGGGACGAACCGCAGGCCGTGATCGGCAGCTACCTGCAAAAATATGCCTATCCCGACTATTGGAAGCTGCATGTCGAGCAGAATGGCCGCGAGCTGAAGAACTGGGTGCGCGGGCGTACCTTCGACAAGAAGGCGTCGGGCGAGACGCATCCGATCGAGGAATTCCGCAATGTCGTAAAGGGCACCGCCGATCGCGTCGGCTGCCTGCAACTGCGCGGCGAATATATGTATGTGGCCGAAGGCAAGGGCGGCTTCCGCGTCTATGACGTGGCGTCGATCGCCAACAAGGGCTTTTCGGAAGCCATCGTCAGCGGGCCTTTCTCGAAGCTCGGCCACAACACCGGCGTAGCGTCAAAAAATGCGACCTGCATGGCGCTGCCGACCAATCAGCCGATCAACCCGCTGCGCAGCACCAAGGAACTGCGCGAGATCAACCAGGAACAGCCATTCCTGCCGATCTACAGCTATGCGGCGGTGACGGACAGCGTCGAGGGCCTCATCATGGTCAATATCGAGACCATGGCCGACGGCGAGTTCCGCAACAATTTCCTGAAACGCGCCGTCACCTGGAACCCGGACGGTGTGTTGAACGGGGCGCGCCATATCCAGCTTGCCGGGCAAATCGCCTATATTACCGCCGATGTGGGCCTGGTGGTGGTGGACCTCACCGACCCGCGGCATCCGCGCCTTGCCGCCGTCCGCCCGCTGAAGGATGCGCGGGCAAGCGCGATCCAGTTCCGCTACCTCTGGGTCACCGACGCTGAAGGGCTGAAGCTGTTCGATGTGACGAAGCTCACCGATCCGGTGGCGCTGCCGACCGCGACCGTGCCGCTAAAGGACGCGCGCCGCATCTATCTGGCGCGCACCTATGCCTATGTCGCGGCGAAGGCTGAGGGCTTGGCAATCATCAACATCACCAATCCCTTGAAGCCCAGCCTCTATGCCAAGGAGACGTTCGGCGGAAAGATGACGGACGTGGAGGATGTGATCGTCGGCACCACCAACGCCTCCCTCTTCGCCTATGTCGCGGACGGCCGGAACGGCATGAAGGTCATCCAGCTGACCAGCCCGGCGAGCCAGCCCAATTTCTACGGCTTCTCCCCCGCGCCCAAGCCCGAACTGATCGCCTGGGCACGTACGCCCACGCCTGCGGTGGCGCTGTCCAAGGGGCTGGACCGGGACCGGGCGGTGGACGAGACGGGCGGGCAGATCGCGGTGTTCGGACGCCTCGGATCGCGACCCTTCACCCGGCCCGAGATGGAGCGCTTGTTCCTGACGTCGAAGGGCGTGCCCTACAAGGTCAGCGATGATGTGGACATGAAGAGCTGGCGGCCGCCCTTGTTGCGGTGAGGGGTGCTAGCTTCAAATGAGCTTGCACAAATCACAATGATACAATCTCCCCTCTGGTTCAGTGGCCGCGAACGAGCTATTTAAGGGTTCTGGAGGATTTCAATCGATGTCTAAGAAGGGTCAGCATGTCGTGCCTAGTGGCACTGGGTGGAGCGTCAAGAAGGCGGGTTCTACGAAGGCGACCAGCACTCATGCGACTCAGGCAGACGCTGTCAGGGTTGCCACGAAGATTGCTCAAAATCAAAAGACAGAACTTTATATCCATGGGCGCGATGGGCGTATTAGAGAGCGCAATTCCTATGGTAATGATCACCATCCTCCCAAAGGTTAAACTTGGACGCTCCACCATTTGACCGTTCGGTCTTTATCAACTGCCCTTTTGACGAAGAGTTTGCGCCTATTCTTCAGGCTGTGGCGTTCTGCGTCGTTTTTTTGGGATTTTACCCTCGTTTCGCGCCAGAGAACGCCGACAACGGAGTGGCCCGGCTGGATCGCATTATAGATCTCATTCAAGGTTCCAAATACGCCATTCATGATTTGAGCCGTTGCAAGTCCATATCAGTTGGCGAGTTTGCTCGAATGAACATGCCATTTGAACTTGGACTCGATCATGCATGTAAAAGATATGGCAGTTCTCCCCTGAACGAAAAGCAGATACTAATCCTGGAACACACCCGTTTTGATTATCAGAAGTCTTTATCTGATATTTCTGGGTGGGACATCCAGTCCCACGACGGCAGTTTTGAAAAAGCTGTCCGTAAAGTGCGAAGCTGGTTGATAGCGCAAGCAGGTGCGGCGTCAGTGGGAGCCGCGCTTATCCAAGGAAAGTATTTGGCATTCCAAGAATGGTATTGGGAACGGGAACTTGCGGCCGGCTCCTCAGAAGAAGACATCAGGGAATATCCAACAGCAGAATTAGTTTTGGCCATGCATGAATGGATGGCAGCAGGCCAGCCAACCTAGCGCTTAACAGCCATCATAGGTTCTGATGTTTAATCCCTGAAGGAGAGAGCACTCAATCCGGCCGCTCCGCCATCAACATCCGCACCAACGGCTGCATGCCTGCATCGAACTTCGCCAGCGTCGCGTGATCGCCCGCCGTTTCGAAATGCGTGACAAGACCATGCTCCGTCCAGCGGTGGAGCGCATAGGCGGGCGCGTCGGCGATGATCATCGGCCGGTTGTCCGGGGCGTCCGGATCCATTGGCCGCAGGTCCAGCGCCAGTTGCGGGGCGGTTGAGGAGCAGATGGCGACGGTCGTGCCCTGCCACGGCGCCGTGATGGTACGGTGGAGGTGACCGCAGAGCAGCGCGGCGATGTTGGGGCGGTTTGCGATTGTGTCGGCGAAGCGCTGGACCCAGGGCTCGTCCGGGTGGGTGTTCATCCATTCGATCCCGGCTTCGACCGGGGGATGATGCAGGACGATGAGGGTGGGCGTGTCCGGGTCTTCATCGAGCCGGGCCCCGAGCCATGCGGCGCGCGCTTCGCAGAAGGCGCCGCCGTGGCGGCCGGACTCCAGCGTGTCGAGGATGAGGATGCGGCGGTTTTCCAGCGGGATGGCGTAGTGGACGAAGCCGTCCTGCTGCGGGATGTGGGGGAAATGCCGCGCAAAATTGGCGCGATCATCATGATTGCCCATGGCGGGCCAGACCGGAAAGGGGCATTGCGCAAAGGCTTCCGCGAGGGCGCGGTAGCTTTCGGGGTCGCCCCGCTCGGTCAGATCGCCGGTCGCGAGCAGCAGGTCAGGGCGGTTGGGGCCATCAATCAGAGCGCGCAGCACCTGATCGAGCCGTTGGCGGTTAAGCTCTGCCGGATTGCCGGAGTCGAAGCCGAGATGAATGTCGGTGATCTGGGCAATCAGCATGGTCTTTAGCTCCCCCTTACCCGTCGCGGCCGGCGCGCCGTGGCCTGTCCGCCTGATCCCGTCTGACCGCGCGATCAGCGGGCGTCCATGGCGCGCCGTCGCCGACATGATAGCTGTGGCACATGGCGCAGCCGGACGGCACATCGGCCTTCGCCTTTTCACCGCCATGGCAGGTGCGGCAGCTGTCTATGCCCGGCAGCAGCAATTGGCGCGCATCATGGCTTTTGGGCGCGGCGTGGCAGCTTTCGCAACTTTCCGTGCTGTGCGCCTTATGGTCGAACCAGCCCTTCATCATGTAGCGCATCGGCTGGTTGACGGGGGTGACTTGCCAGCTTGTCCCGCCCCCGGTGACGATGTGGCAATCATAGCAGGCCCCGCCCTTGGAAAAGACCGCGCGGATGGCGTCGTCGGCGCGGGAGGGGCGGGCGGCTGCCGCGCCGAAATAGGCGTGATAGACGCGGCCCTGCGCATAGTCGCCGGGGCGGCGTCTTGCCATGCCGCCGAGCGACGGCGGGGGGGCGGGGGCGGTGGAGCGGTAGTAGGCGCGAAGGTCCGCGATCACCTGATCGGGCTGACCATGGCGCAGGGTGCGGACAGTGCCGCCAATCGTCTCGAAAGCGAGGCTGTGGCAGGACTGGCAGTCGCGTTCCATGTCGACGGGCAGGAAACGTACGCCGTCGGCGGTGGGCCGGTGGCAGTCCTTGCACGCGAGGGCGTCGCCATAGCCCGATTGCGCGCCAAGCGTGCGCGCCATCCGGGCGACGCCGCCGGTCTTTGACAGGTGGAGATCGTGCGGGAATTTGAGGCCGCTGTCGTCCATCGGTTTGGTGTCGAGGCTGGCGCGGGTGAAGCTGGGGTGCTTGCCGGGGTTGTATTGCACGAGCGCCGAGAATTGCGGGTGGGCGGTGCCGAAGTCGCTGGCGTTGGCGAGCTTCGTGTCTTTGAGACGATCCTTCAGGCTGCCGTGGCAGTCGGTGCAGAAGGCCTGCGGCGTGGGCTGCATGGGGCCAGCGCCTTCATGTTCGCGATGGCAATCGACGCAGGCGCCCTCGGGGGGCTTGCCGAAGGTGGCCGCGACGAGGTTCAGGAACTTGCCGCCAATGCCCGGCTCCGCGCGCGCCATGGCGATGCGGGCGGCGGGGGCGTGGTCGTGGACCGACTTGTGGCAAGTCTGGCATGCGGAATCGCGGACGGACACGAACGCCTTTTGGTGGCAGGTTTCACACTTTCCTTCGAGGGCATGGTGCGCCTGGCTCAGGGGGCCGGAGGACCAGGCGCCGTCGCCCTTCACGCTGTAGATGTTGCGCGTGTCGTCGGCGGGGCGGGTGGCGTAGCTGTAGATGGGAACCGCGAGGAAGCCGATGAGGATCGCCAGCACAAGGCCCCATGCGGTCAGGCGCTTGGGCGGGGCGAGGCGGGCGAGGGAGAAGACGCGGGCCTCCTCCTTTTCCTCCGACGCTTCGGAAACGGCATCGACGCGGCGGATGGAGAGGATGGTCGCGCCGTCTTCTTGGGCCACGGTGATGCGATGGCCGCCGAAGCGCAGTTCCGCGCCCTTGGTCGTGTCGATGTCGGCCGACTGGGTGGTGCGGCCTTCGACATCGAACCCCAGCGTGCCGGTGGCGCGCACGCGGAGGATGCGCGCATCGACCTGCTCGATCCGCGCGTGATCGGGTTCCAGCGCGAGGTCGGGGAGGTGGATGTCGCTGGTGGAGGCGCGGCCGAGGGTGAGCTGCGGCTTGGCGAGCGTCGCGCTGCGGACGATCTCGCGGCCGTCTGCGGTGAGACTGATCTGGCGGACTATGAAGGGCATGTTCGCGCTCACCAGTAGAAAAAGACGCTGACGATATGCGCGGTGAGCGCGGCGAGCAGGGCGAAGGTGGCGGGCACATGGACGTAAAGCCAGATTTCCAGCAGTGCCTTTAATCGCAGGTGCCGGCGGAGGCGGGCGAGCATGGCCTGCTTGCGTTCGAGCAGGGCGTCGATCTTTTCGAGCGGTTCCTTACCTGTGTCGGGATGGTCGCCGGTCCAATGGCGGAGCGACGCCTGCGCGGCGGCGGTGGCGCAGCGGGGGTAGCGGCCCGAGAGGCGGGCGATGAGGCTGCCGCCGAAGGGGTCGTCGTTGAGGGACAGGCGGACCAGGCTGGCCTGTTCATGGGGCAGGGGCTGGGCGGCGTCGTGCAGCTGGCGGTCGATGGCGCGGATCGCTTCGAGCATCTGCACCTGCGTCATTTCCGCCCGGTTGTTGCTGAGCGCGGAAGGCAGCGTCGCATAGACGATGATGCCGAATAGGCCTGAGAAAATGACTAGCATCATCAGGACATAGGCGAGGGTGTGGACGTTCCAGCCAAGTTGGAAACCGGTGTGCAGCGTGCCGATGACGATGAGGCTCAAACCCAGATAGACATGCGCGCTGGTCCATGCCTTCAGCGACCAGCGGCCGCGCGTCATGGCGCGCTTGCGCAGGCCGAGCAGCGTGAGCCAGAGGATGAGGCCGACGCCGATGGTGCCGAGCGTGTAGCCGTACCAGCTGCCGCCATTATGATGGGGCGTGATGTCGATCATCAAATAGCTGGCGATGACGAGCAGACAGAGAAGGCAAGCGATCTTCAGCCAGCGGAAATTGGCGTGGCGCAGGAACCCGTCGTGCAGGGTTTCGCCCTTGGTGCGGCGGGTGGAGGTAGCGCGTGTGGCCATCAGAGGGTGACCACTCTGGCTTGGAGGGTCATCGCTGCACATCGCCCGACAGCGTTCTCAAGAACACCGGGCGGAATATCACGATCACCTCTCCTCCGCTCGCCCTGTTTGAGCGAGCCAGCCGTCTCGCTCAAATGTCGAAGGGCTTCACTTCTCTTCAAGAAAGTGCAGGGCTTCGACAGGCTCAGCCCGAACGGCGGTGGGGGGGAGCAATTCAGGGCGGTTTCCTGTTTTGAAGCAATCAGAAGATGGGTCCCCGCCTGGGCTTGCGCCGCCTTTCGGGTCGCGGAGATGACGGAAATGCGTTGAGCGTTAATCGCCATGCTCAATTCGCCTGCCGATCAAGGCGCGCGACGGTCAGGAAATCCTCAGGCGACACGCGGATGGCGGCACCCGTCGGGCATGCACGCACGCAAGCCGGGCCGCCATCAATGCCCGAGCACATGTCGCACTTGATCGCCTTCTTGGGTTTCTCGACCCCCGGCTCGGCGTTCTTGTAGCGCCATTTCTTGGACGGCTCGCCCGGCCCCGGCCCAGCACCAAAGAACATCCAGCTAAGCAAACCCGGCTTCTTCGGCGGCACGCTATCCATGCGGATCACGCCATAGGGGCAGTTGCGCTGGCAATTGCCGCAGCCGATGCAGGTCTCATCGATGAACACTTCGCCGTCAGGGCCGCGATGGATCGCGTTGGGCGGGCAGTCGGCCATGCAGTGCGGATGTTCGCAATGGCGGCAACTGGTGGGTACATGGAGATGGGCGTAGGTGCGCCCGGCTTCGCGGTCGAGGCGGGAGAGGCCCTCATGGCTATCCGCGCACGCCTTCTCGCAATTGTCGCAGCCTACGCAGAGATGTTCGTCGATCAGCAGCACGTCGGTCGCTTCGCCGATGCCGTTGTCGACGAGGAACTTCGCCGTCTCCGAATACATGTCGACGACCGTCGAAAAGCTGTCCTTGCGGCTCTCGATGAAGGCGTTGACGTCCTGCCGCGCGGCCATGTCGCGGCGGGCGCGTTCCAGCAAAGCGGGCTTGGCGGCCATCAGTCGGGCAAAGGCGTCGCCGTTCAGTTTGATGACCTCGGACTTGACCGTCGCCTTGACCGTGGCGGTGCGCGGCCCGCCTGCGATCAGCGCCATTTCGCCGACATAGCTACCAGCGGGGAGGTAGGAGAGGAAGACATTCTTCCCCCCGATCTTCTTCTCCACGATCATCGATCCGACGCGGATCACATAAATGTCGTTGCCCAGATCGCCCTCAGTCAGGATCGCCTCGCCCGCCTTGACGGTCTTGATCTCGGCGGTGTCGAGCACCTCGGCGAGATCGGCGGGGGTTAGCCCTGAGCCGAACATCTGGAGCAGTTGGCGTTCGGTCGAGATGCGGGTGATGGCGCGCTTGGCGGGCGGGTTGGAGGACATGAGCTTCAGCGCCGCCGTGCGCGACACCTCCACCATGATCGAGTCCTTGCCCGCGCGCACGGTCGAGCCACGGCGGCGGCCGGAAATGAGGCCGACTTCACCGAAGATGCTGCCCGCTTCGATGGCGACGTTGGTGCTGGGGGCGACCTCCACCAGCGCCTGCCCGCCAGCGATGCCGAAGAGGGAGGAGCCGGGATCATGCTTCTCGAAAATCACCTCGCCGGAGCGGTAGGCGCGAACCTCGCTGTCGAGCATGAACTCGCGCATCTGCAAGGGGGTTAGCCCCTCCAGGATCGAGACGTTGCTGCGCAGATATTCGAGCCATTCGCTGACGCTCTTCTGCTCCGGCAGGGCGGCGAATTTGGCGGCCAGGATCGGCTCGTCGGCAGGCTTCAGGTCGCGATTGCCGTTGATATATTCGACAACGTCATAGCCCTGGTTCATGCAGTGCTTGATCAGCGGATAGCCCGCCAGCGCGCCGATGACGAAGATGCCGGGCGCGGTGCTTTCGAACACGGGCGACAGCTTGGGAAAGGCCAGCCGGTCGCTGCTCGCAAATTCGACGCCGCAGCTCTCAACAAAAGCGCGCGGTGGGGCGGAGCCCATGCGGGCGATGATGCGGTCGCATTTCAGCTTCACCTCGCCATCGCGGCTGTCGAGCGTGATGAAGCCCGGCTCGATCTTTGCCGTGGTGGATTCCGTCATGATCGACAGGCGGCCTGCTTCGGCGGCGGCCATCAGCGCCTTGACGTTGGCGGGCTTGGCGCTGGCGAACTCCGTGCCACGATTGAGGATGGTGACGACATTGCCCTGCGCTTCGTCGGCGGCAAGGCCCATGGCATTCTCAATGCCCGCGTCCCCGGTGCCAACGATGAAGATATGTTCGTCATTATAGTCAGCCGGGTCGTCCAGCTGATATTGCACATGCGGCAGGTCCGCGCCCGGAACGCGCATCAGGTTGGGATTGCCCTGCGTGCCGATGGCCATGATCACCGCGTCGGCAATGACCTCCCGCCCGTCGGTCAGCGTCAGGCGATAGGGCGGGGCGAGCCGCTGGATTTCCTTTGTGTCGGTGGTCCCGTCCCGCTTGCGCTCCACGATCTTCTGGACCGATCCGGGGATGGGATCGCCGGTGCCGGTGATCGCCTTCACCTCTGCATTATAAGCGACGTTCAGGCCCAACGCAGCGGCCTGCTCGTTCCAGCGGCCGAGGATCGCCTCGCGCTTGCCAGCCTCGAAATCGCAATCGGACCGCAGCACGAGCTGGCTGGGCGTCGCCATCACATGCTTGCCCTTCTGATATTTGAAGATCGTGTCGGACAGATGGTCCGTCTTTTCGATCAGAAGATGCGACAGCCCAAGCTGCGCCGCGCGCGCGGCCGCGCTCATCCCCGCCGGTCCCGACCCGACGATCGCGATACGCACGCGCTCAGTCACTTACATTACCCCCTCTTGCGAGATCACCCGCAGCCCCGGCATGCCCCTGCCGGTTTATGGTGCGCGGATCAAGTCTTTGGGCACTCTATCAATTCCGCTGCGTCACGCTAGAGAGCAGTTGAGATTATCGGGGAAATGGCAAGTGACGAAGCTGAGCGTGGGGCGCATGGCTCTTATCGGGGCGGCCGGGCTGGCGATTGTGTCGGTCGGCTATAATGTCTGGCGCGACCGGCCGGAAAAGGCGGAGACGGCATCGGCCTCCGCCCCCTTCGCGGCGGCGGGTCAGCAGCCATCTGACCCGGAAAGCGTCATCCGTGGCTTGCAGGAGCGTGTCGGCGCCAATCCCAACGATGCCGAAGGCTGGCAGATGCTTGGCTGGGCCTATTTCGAAAACGGCCGCCACGCCGACGCGGCGCGCGCGTATCGCCGTGCGGTAAAGCTCGCCCCGGATAACGCGACCTTCTGGTCCTCGCTGGGCGAAGCGGTGGTGATGGCAAGCGAGCATGATCCGATGCCCAGGGAAGCGGCAGAAGCCTTCGACAAGGCGGTAAAGCTCGACCCCAAGGAGCCCCGCGCGCGCTATTTTCAGGCGGTGCGCAAGGACCTGGCCAAGGATCATGAAGGTGCGATCCACGATTGGCTGGCCCTGCTCGCCGACACGCCTCCGGGCGCGCCATGGGAAGCGGATTTGCGCCGGACTATCGAGCAGGTGGGGAAGATCAACGGCATCGACGTGAAAGAACGTCTCGCCGCAGTAAAGCCCACTGCACCACATCCTCCGATCGGCTCGGTCGCCACAGCGGCGATCCCAGGTCCCAGCCGCGAACAAATGCAAGCCGCCGCGCAACTGCCCAAGGGCCAGCAGGATGCGATGATTGAGGGCATGGTGTCGGGGCTGGAGGCCAAGCTCAAAGCCAATCCCGGCAATGTCGACGGCTGGATCATGCTGATGCGCAGCCGCATGACGCTCGGCGAAACGGCCAAGGCGCAGGCTGCGTTCGAGGCAGCGCGGAACGCTAATCCGGCGCAGGCCGCGAGGCTGCGGGATGAGGCGCGATTGCTGGCTGTGCCGGGGGTTTAATCGAGCGGCCAGCGACCACTCCCCCTCCCGCAGGCGGGAGGGGGCCGGGGGGTGGGCCAGCGCGACGTCGATGTTAAAGGCACATGAAGAGGCTCGCGGCGCTCGCTCCCACCCCTAACCCTTCAAACGAGTCACGTGCCTCGTTTGAACGCCTGCGGGAGGGGAACAATGAGCGCGCTCACCAGCACAGCCCCATCACCAGACACGAAAAGGCCCACGGAACACTCGCCTCCCTCGCCCGTTGCCTTGCTGAAATGACAGCAGACCCAGCGATCTTCGATCCGCCGCCGGACTCGGTGGCCTTCTACACCGAAAGCCTCCAGCATCTGGTGGAATCCGGCATCCCCTTCATGCTTTCGGGCACCTACGCGCTGGGCTGCCACACCGGCATCGTCCGCCCGACCAAGGACCTCGACGTCTTCTGCAAGGCAGGCGACGCCCCCCGCATACTCGCTTATTTCAAGCATCTTGGCCATGAGGTCGAGTTCGAGGACGAACGGTGGATCGGGAAGGTTTGGAAGGATAAGAAATTCTTCGACGTCATCTACAACATCTCATCGGCCAGCGTCCCGGTCACCGAAGAGTGGTTTCGCGAAGAAGATCATGCCGAAGTCTATGGCATCAACGTCCGCATCACGCCGCCGACCGAATTCATCCTGTCGAAAATCTTCATCCAGGACCGTTATCGCTATGATGGGGCCGATGTCGTCCATGTGATCCTGCGCCAGCACGACCGGATCAACTGGCAATGGCTCCTCGACACGATGGAGCTGCATTGGGAATTGCTGCTGATCCATCTGCTCAATTTCCGCTTCATCTATCCGACCGAACGCCATTGCATTCCACTCTGGCTGTTCGAGGAACTGCTGGGCCGCTTGCAGACGCGATCGGAACTGCCGGTGCCCAACATCCGGGTATGCCGGGGGCGGCTCCTGTCCCCGCGCGATTATCTGATCGATATCACCGAATGGGGCTTCGCCGATGTGGTCGGCAAGGGCCTTGAGGAGAGCCATGACCGCAATAAATGAGCCCGCCCGGCACGAAGGGCTGACCCTCGCCGCGATCGGCGACCTGCATGTTACGGACACCTCCGAACATCGATACCGCGCGATGTTCGAGGAAATATCGGAGAAGGCCGACATATTGGCGCTGTGCGGCGACCTCACCAATTTCGGCAAGTCGCGCGAGGCGGAAATATTGGCCGAAGACTTACGCGCCTGCACCATCCCCACCGTCGCGGTGCTCGGCAACCACGACTATGAATGCGGCCAGCCCGAAGAAGTCGCCCGCATCCTCCACGGCGCGGGCGTGACCGTGCTCGACGACCAAGCTGTCGAAATAAAGGGCGTCGGTTTTGCCGGGGTAAAGGGTTTCGTCGGCGGCTTTGGCCGGGGCGAACTCGGCGCCTTCGGGGAAAAGGGCATCAAGACCTTTGTCGAGGAGGCGATCAACGAGGCGCGCAAGCTGGAAAACGCCTTACGCTCCTTGCGCACCGACCGTTGCGTGGCGGTGCTCCATTATGCGCCGGTGGTGGACACGGTGGAGGGAGAGCCGCCGGAAATCTTCCCTTTTCTCGGCTCGTCGCGGTTGGCCGAAGCGATCGACCGCTTCGACAATGTCCGCTTCGCCGTGCATGGCCACGCCCATCGCGGCGCTTTTGAAGGCCGCACGCCCCGAGGCGTCCCCGTCTATAATTGCGCGCAGTTCGTCGTGTCGGAACGGTTCGATCGGCCCTACGCCCTGATCGCGCTGTGACTGGCGGGCCGATCCCGCCAATTTGGCGACAATCGCCGCTCGTACCGGCGAACAATCGGCCAAAATGCACCAAATCGGTTCCACTTGCGGAGCAAATCGCAAAGACATTGCTCTAGGCCCTGATGCTGGCAGGCGTCATTTTCCATGGCGCGGCGCGACATGGGGCAAATGGGTTTCGACAGGGTAATCAACGGGCTGAAGGCAATTGTGGCGGCGGCGGCGCTCGTCACAATGACCGCCCCTGCAACGGCGCAAATTGCCGGGCCGGGAGAGACTTCGTCTGCGCCACTGATCGACCGGGACAGGGCCGATCGGGTTACACCGGGCCTCGCGCCTTCCCCTTCCGTGACTGTCGCCGCGCCCGCCCCTGCGGTCGGGACGGTGGGCAATTCGGCCGAAAGCGTCCGGCTGGCGCGGGTGCATTATATGGGAACATCCCTGCCCGTGCCGCTGCTGGACAAGGCGGTGGCTCCGTTGATCGGACGGCCATTGACGCGTGAGACATTGCAGGCGGTGGCGAAGGCGGTAAGCGATGCCTACGCCCGCAGCGACATCGCCTTTTATGCCGTCTCCATCCCGGCGCAGGTGCCCGCAGGGGGACAGCTGATCGTCAAGATCATCGAAGGACGGGTGAAGGAATATCGGCTGGCGGGCGTTTCCCCCAGCATGCCGACCCGCCTGATCGATGCGCAGATGCGGCGGCTGAAGCGCGATACGCCGCTGCGCAAGGCGACGCTGGAACGCGTGCTGGGCCTGCTGCGCGACATACCGGGCCAAAGCGTCGAGGCGCGAATGCGGCAGGGCGAGGGCGAAGGCGACCTGATCCTGGACCTGATCGTCAAACGGGAACAGGTGCAGATCGGCATCCTGATCGACAATAGCGCCGTCAGCAACGTGATCGACGGCGTGCAGGCGCAATTGTCGGTCACGGCCAATGGGCTACTGCGCGAAGGCGACAGCACACGGATCGCGGGCTATTTGCCCTTCTACCCCGAACGCTATCAACTCTATTCCCTAAGCCACTCCACCCCGATCGGCAGCAATGGCACGACCCTGTCCGCCAACATCGCCCATATGAAAAGCCGCGTGCGCGACCGGCCGATCAAAGGAGAAGCGACGCTGGCGGGCATGACGATTAGCCACGCGCTGGTCCGTTCCAACAAGACGAACCTGACCGTCAACGCCTCGATCGACGGCATCGACAGCAGCAACTATTTCCTCGACGTCCGATTTGGCGACTATAAATCGCGGGCGGTGCGGCTGGGCGCGTCCTGGTCGCATTCCGACCAGCGGCAGGGACAAGCCCTGTCGGCGGTCGTCAGCCGGGGCGTCGGCATATTGGGCGCGCGGGCCTTCACCGGCTTTTCGGAAAAAATCTTCACCAAGGTCAATGTGCAGGCGATGGCCGTGCGCGCCCTGTCCAAACGCGTCGCCCTGAAACTGAATGCAAAGGCGCAATATTCCCGCGACAGGTTGCCGGTGACAGAGCGTTTTTCACTAGGCGGCAGCGGCGCTGGCATGGCGTTCCCCTTGGGGATCAGGACCGCCGAACAGGCCATTGCGGGCGGCGCTGAACTCAGCTGGACCCCTGCGCGATCCGGGGTTTTGCAAAAGGCGACGCTCTTCACTTATGCCGATGGCGCGGTCGCGCATGCGGTGGCGCGGCCCTATTACCGCCTGCCGCCTGAAAATTTCTCGCTCGCATCGGCTGGTGGCGGCGTGCGCATCGGCATCGGCAGCAAATGGCGGGCGAGCGCGGAAGTAGCCGTGCCGATCAAGCGCATCGCCAGCGCAGATTCGCGCCGGGCGCGCTTTTTCTTCGGGATCGGACGCGCCTTCTGACCCCGTTTTGCGTGTACGCAAAGGAAGGCTGAGATCATGAACAATGTGTGGGAAGTGTGGCCGTCGGCACTGACGGCCGCCGAGTGCGATGCCATCGTCAAGCGGGCGGACTTCTATGCCGACCAGTCGGCGACGGTCGGCTTTGCGGACAGCAGCCGCGACGATCAGGCTTATCGGTCCTCCATCATCCGCTGGTTCGATCCGTTGCGGGAAAAGGACATCGTCGATCGGGTGATGCAATTTGTCGGCGCCTCCAACCGGACCAACTTCGGCGTGGACATCGTCGCGCCTTACGAAGTGCAGTTCACCGAATATCACGGCACCCAGCAGGGCAAATATGACTGGCATCAGGATGTGTGGCTGGAATCAGGCCGCCCCTTCGACCGCAAGCTGTCGGTCGTGGTCCAACTGTCGGAGCCGGACGAATATGAAGGCGGCACGTTCGAGTTTTTCTGCGTGGCGCAACCCGGCGCGACATTCGCGGCGCGGGGAAGCCTGCTGATCTTTCCCTCCTTCCTCCAACATCGGGTGCTGCCGGTGACGGCGGGGGTGCGGCGGAGCCTGGTGACCTGGGTCGAAGGGCCACGCTGGCGCTAGAGCATGATCATGTTTGAGTGATCGTCACCCCGGACTTGATCCGGGGTCCCGCTTCTTTTCTGACGCTACTGAGGCAGCGGGACCCCGGGTCGAGCCCGGGGTGACGGAAAAGCTGCTCGCCTAATCCGTTCCCTCTGTCCACTGCCCAGACTGCATCAGAAAAGATCGAACCAAAATGGACAAAGCCCAAAAACATCCCGTCGTCGCTCTTTTGCGCGCTTAAAACCTCACCCAACCCCATTTTCCCCAATCTCACCCCCAATTTCCACCCAAAAGCCCCACCCTCGCACCATTTGCGTACCTAATCCCACCCTTCCCACATCTCCTCCCACGCCTCCAACCCCCCAACACCCCAATCTCACCAAATCGGTGATTTTAGAACAAGCCGTAAGGGAATGCCGTGCTTAGCCTTGTGGCCTTGCGATGATGTTCGCATTGAACAGGGAGGTTATAGCATGTCTTTGGTTGGGCCAGCGCGGTCAGGGCGGCGTCTGCTGCTTTGCGCCACGGCGATTCCGCTTTTCCTACTCGGCGCCTGCTCTGATGGCGTGGGTTTCAGTGTCCGCACGGCAGGGGGCAAGACTCCCTCCGGGCCATCGGGTCCAACCGGTCCCAGTGGCCCGACTGGTCCCGGCGGCGGTCCAACTGGGCCGAGTGGTCCGAGTGGTCCATCCGGCCCCAATGGCCCAGATGGTTCCGGCGGTCCCACTGGCCCCGGTGGCCCTACCGGTCCAGGCGGTCCCACTGGCCCCGGTGGCCCTACCGGTCCAGGTGGCCCCACAGGTCCCGGCGGTCCCACGGGGCCAGGTGGTCCGACAGGCCCCGGCGGCCCAACAGGCCCCAGCGGCCCAACAGGACCGAACGGTCCTACTGGACCCGGAGGTCCCACTGGCCCGACCGGCCCGTCTGGACCGAGCGGACCCAGTGGTCCTGGCGGCCCGACGGGCCCGACCAGCGGCTCGCTGATCGGGATCAATCTGGGTAATCAGGCGATCACGGGTCCGACAGGCCCCGGATCATTGGTCGGCCTCAATGCCCTGTCCGACGCCGGGAGCGCGACCGGAACCGTTGCCACGGTCAATCTGCTGAACGGCGATGGCACCGTCGTGCAGGCCACCCTGCCAACCACCGTCGCGGGTGTGCAGCAGGGACTGGCGCCGGTGGGTTCGCTCGCCGGGACCCTGCTGGGCGATCAGGCGGGCAGCACCGTCACCCAGCTGACCGATGGCCTCGCCCCCGTAGTGGCAACGGTGACCTCTGCCGCCACCCAGGTGACGGCGCCAGTGCTCGACACGCTGAACGGCGCGCTCGCCCCCATCACCGCCCCGCTTGTCGGCAGCGATGGTGCGCTTGCCCCCGTTACGGGTCTGGTCGAAACTGTCGCGGGCGGCCTGACAGGTGCGCTCGGCGGTGGAGGCGAAGCGCCGGGCGCGCTGCTCGGCGGGCCGCTGATCGGCGCCAATGTCGGTGGTGAGGCGGTAACGGGTCCCTCCACCAGCGGCACGCTGGCCGGGGTCAACCTGTTGCCGTCCACCTCCGCCACGGCCCCCGCGCAGGGCCAGCTGCTGACAGCCGATGTGCTGACGCAGGGGACGATCGTCGATGTGACGGTCCCGACAACCACGGCGGGTGTGGAGGCCGGGCTCGCGCCGGTCGGCAACCTCGTCGGCGGCGTGCTGGGGACGCAAGCGGGCGCTGCGGTCGATCAGGTCGTGACCGGCGCCGCGCCCGTCGTCGCCACGGTGACATCCACCGTCGACAGCGTCGCTTCCCCCGTGCTCGATGCGGTCAACGGACTGGCCCCGGCGCTGCCCGCAGGCGGTAGTGGCGGCGGGGAATCGCTGCTGGCGCCAGTAACCGGATTGCTCGGTGGCGCTTCGGCTCCATCGACGGGCGAGCAAAGCCCGGTCGCGCCAGTCACCGGCCTGTTGGGAGGCTTATTGGGTCGCTGAGCCTTCCCACGGAGGGGAGAGGAGGCGGTGGGCGCCGCCTCCTCGAACCTTCCTGTCCCTTTCTTTGCGAGCCGGAAAGGATCTGCCTTTGACGAAACCCCATCAGGTCGAGCATCTGCTCGATATAAGTCTCAATAATTTTCATGCGATCGAAGCGGCCTATGGTGCCGGAGCCGCCTGTGGCGCGGTCGATCATGTGACCCATGCGGCGCGGCGGCATCTGGGCCGCATCAACCTTCGCGGCGTGGAGGGAGGCCGGATCACGCTGGCCGCGCGCTATCCGCTCATGCTGTCACTGCCCATGGGAATGCTCGTCGAAAGACTCTGCGAGGCACTCGACAGCGAACCATTCCGGTACGAAGGCCGCGATATATTGCTGTCCATATCCGCAGGCCATGCCGCCACCGGGGAAGGGGAGGCGCGCGCCCGGCTCGCCGCCTCCACCTTGCATCAAGGGGCTATCGCCATCCGACCCGGCGAGGCCACAGCCCTGTACTGCCAGGATATGGCGGAGGCGGCCGCCCTCTTGCATCAGGTGCAGGACGGCACGGCCTTCCTCCGCTGGCGCCCCGTGTCGGGGGGCGAAAATGAAGGCGCCACCCTATATCATGAAGCGACGCTGACCGGCGAGCATGTCGACTGCGCCACAAGCTACACCGCGCTGGAACGGCTCGGCCTGGCCCATCTGATCGACCGATTGCTGGTACGCGACGTACTGCGCGAGCTGGAAGGCGACCCGACCGCCTGCCTGTCCGTCGCGCTATCGCCGCAAAGCCTGTCCCTCAATCTGCATGGCGAAGAGGCGGGCTGGGGCGAACTGCTCGATCGACTAAGGCACGCCCCCCAAGTCGCACGGCGGCTGGTGATCGAGATCAGCGACCATAGCGACATCATCCTGTTTCGCGACGCCCTGGCCTTTGTCAGGACCTTGCGCGCGTTGGGCGTCCGGATATCGGTATCGCGCTTCGGGTCGGGCCGCGCGTCGGTAGGGCAGCTGATGGCACTGTCCCCCGACATGGTGAAGCTGGACAGCCCGTTCCTGCACACTGCATCGGAAAGCAACCGGTCGCGCGTCGCCTATCTTCTGGGTCTTGCCCGCACCATGACATCGACCGTGATCGTCGAAGGCGCCGAGTCATCCTACGCTGATCCCGCTTTTGCGTACACGCAAAGCAGGCTCCCGCCGCCCCTCACTCGCACCATTACGGACACAGTCCAGCGGGCGGGGCAGGGGACATGGCGCTAGGGCAGTCCCAGCAATGGAGGATGAATGGAATGGTGGCCCTGATACGGGAGATGATGGCAACGCTGTCCCGCGATGGCAAAAGCGGCCGTGCGGCCGTGGCAGAGCAGGAGGCGCTGGGTCGCCTGGACGACCGGCTCACCAGCTTTGCCGAGGCCAGGATCGACAGCCGCGCGCCGATGCTGATCCGGCCGGACGAATGCGTGGTCTGGGACGGCAATCCGCGCGATCAGCCCGGCCTCAATCCCGATAGCTGCCGGTCGCTGATCGAATCCATCGCGGCCGAAGGCGGCAATCGCATTCCCGTGCTGGTGCGGTCGAACCCCGGCGCGTCGGAGCAGCCCTATCAATTGCTGGTCGGCAGCCGCCGCCGCTTTGCGATCGACTGGCTCAATCATAATGGCCGCCCTGAATTGCGCCTCAACGCGCTGCTGGTCGAGCTATCGGACGAGGAAGCCTTCCGTCTCGCCGACATCGAGAATCGGGAACGCGCCGACATTTGCGAACTCGACCGCGCGCGCAGTTATCAGCAGGCGGTGGACCGCTTCTACGGCGGCGTGCAGTCGCGCATGGCGCAGGCGCTGGGCCTGTCCAACAGCCAGCTCAGCCGCCTGCTCGCCCTTGCCCAACTGCCCGAAGAGGTGATCCAGGCCTTCGCTACGAAGGAAGATCTGAAGGTCCGCTATTCCGAATTGCTGACCCCGCTGCTGCGCAGGTATGAGCAGCGCGCGGACGTAATCGCCGAAGCGCGGATCATCGCGACAGAGCAGCAGGCGCGCGCTACCGGTGACGGGCCGATGCTGCCGTCCGCAACGGTGCTGTCCCGATTGCGTCAGGCCGCCGCGCGGCGCCCCCGAGATATGGGGGAGATCGCCATCCTCACCGGCGGCGACCGCATCGGCCGGGCACGGGTCGCCAAGGGGGCCGTCATGCTGGATGTCAGCGTCGCCAACGATGCCGATCTCGACGCCTTGCTCGCGACCTTGCGCGAAACCATATTGGCCGCGCGGGCGATGGCTTAGGCGGCCACGGCGCCGTGACTTTGCGTCTACGCAACGTCGGGGTGACGCCGGGCGGCCTTTTCTCCAATGCGCAGTATTAAGGGCCGGTTCAAGCTTATTGGCGATAAGTAACTTGCGCGGGCGGAAGGCTTTGCGTAAATTATATGGCATCAGTTATCATCGACGGGCTGATCGCCATATGGTTCATATGGGCGAACGGCCCGCCCTGCTACGCCAGGTAGCGAGTGAGAGGATCAAGAAATGGCGACATCGTCGGACTATCGTCTGGGAGAATTCACCTTCCCTCGTGGCTGGTTCATGGTGGGCGAGAGCGCCGAGGCGACGAACGTGCCCAAGGCGATGCGCTATCTGGGCCAGGACATGGTGATGTACCGTGGCGAGAGCGGCAAGGTCTATGTGACCGAAGCCTATTGTCCGCACATGGGCGCGCATCTGGCGAAGAACACGACGAGCTACATCGTGCGCGATGGCGAGCAGGTGGAGGGCGAGTCGATCCGCTGCCCGTTCCATGGCTGGCAATATGGCCCCGACGGCCAGTGCAAGAACATCCCCTATTCCGACTTCGTGCCCAAGGCGGCGAAGCTAAAGACCTTCCCGGCGATGGAACGGGCGGGCACGATCTGGATCTGGCATGATCCCGAAGGCCTTGAACCCAATTTCGACCTGCCTGACTTTGGCGGCCATTATGACGCACCGGGCTGGGTCAACTGGAAGATCGACTATATGGGCGATCTTGATATCCACCCGATCGAGGTGGTCGACAATATGGCCGACTTTGGCCACTTCATCCCGATCCATGGCGCGAAGGATTTCGTCTACTTCGCCAATGAGTTCAAGGATCATATCGTTCACCAATATTATGCCGCCGGGCACCGCACGCTGACGCTCAATCCGGAGGACGTGCTGACGCTCGACACCTGGTATACTGGCCCCTCGATCCTCCAGTCGGAGATGGCCGGGACGTTCGACAGCTTCATCATGATCACCCACACCCCGATCGAGGATGGCAAGATCCGCGTCTGGCATGGCCTGATGGTGCAGGTGAATGACGGCACCGCGCCCGTCACCGACGAGCTGCGCGCCGCAGCGCTCGAATATCAGGAAGGCAGCCGCCTGGCCTTCGCGCAGGATGTCGAGATCTGGCAGAACAAGAGGGCCTGCCTCAACCCGCTCGTCATCCCCAATGACGGCCCCTATGGCAAGGTGCGCAGCTGGTACAAGCAGTTCTACAACCCCCGCGACAAGACGCCCGACATGCACAAACGCACCAATGGCCTGCATGTCACACTCGACAAGCGTAGTTCCACGCAGGCGGCATAATGGCGGAGCAGGTTGCGCCAGCGGTCGCTTGGCGCAACTAACCGCGTTTAGGATGGATGGCCCGATCGGGCGGATTTTCCACGCAATACGGACCGTGTGAGCGGCCGGATCAGGAGGCATGAAATGGCGACGTTGGCGGTAGAGGCACAGGATTGCATGCGCTCGATGGGGCATGTTGCCCTATATTATCCGAATGCGGAGGACGGCCCTGTCGCGGCCAAGCTGCTCAAGCTTCTGGGCTTCGTGGAAACGCAGATGCTGCCCTTTCCCCAGGGAAACTTCTATCGTTTCGTGGTGCATAACGACAACCGCAACCGCGGCGATGGCATCTTTTACCTGGCGGCGCTGCCCGCGGCGCAGGCCGCGCTGAACAAGGCCGCGCGCGAAGCGCTGGGCTATGGCACGGACAAGGAACATGCGGCGGTTGCCGCGCTGCGCGAGGCGGTGGAATCCGACCCCGAATATACGTTCCACATCGGAACGCTGGTCGATTCTTTCGAAGTGATCGAAAAGATGACGCTCGCCCTCATCGACGCGAACGAAAATGATCCGGACCTGAAGGGCCGCCTGAAGGTAAAGGTCAATCGCCCCCGTCAGGGCAATGCGGAAATCGATGCGCAATTGGACGCGTCACCCGCCTTCGGCAACGTCACGCGCTATGCCTATGGCCGCAACGGCCTTCAGCTGTTCGTCGAGACGGATTTGCTGACCAGCGGCCAGATCGGCGACACGCTGATCCTGGAATTCGACTATGTGTGGCCGGGCTTTGACAGCCACATTCTGTCGGTGGTCGAACTCTAAACCACAAGTAGCAAGGGGAGCCTGCTCGCAGCCGCCGATTGCGGCACAGGCTGCTCCCTGACCCCCATGATCAGCGTCAGATGTATGCGGCAAGCTGCGCCGTCTCCCCCGCATAGATTAGTTGATGCACCACATCATGTCCCGCCCCCACAGTTTCGGCTGGCATTGTTGACGGCCTCATTTTACGTCTCGTCCACGCGATAGGACAGCCATCGCAGCCCCATCCCGACGATCGACGTCACCACCCCGGCGGCGAGGCAGAGCGACAGTAGCGGGTCGCTATGCGCGCTTTGCCATGACACGAAGCCCAGCAGGATCACGCTCAGGGTAGATATTGCGTATCCCGCGGCTTTTATCGCAGCGGCGTTGATCATTTCGCTTGGTTGAATGTTTCTAAATGTTGCTGGTTCCGAATGGCCAGCGGCAGCAGCATTAGGGACATGATATGGACCGCATCTTCACCGCCATGGCCACCCGGATCGCCTCGGCCGCTGGCCAGCCGCTCAGCTTTGTGTTCGCACTGGGGCTCATTCTGATATGGGGCGTGACCGGCCCGTTGTTCGGCTATTCGGACACCTGGCAGCTGATCATCAACACCGGCACGACCATCGTCACTTTCCTGATGGTCTTCCTGATCCAGAACAGCCAGAACCGCGACGCCGCCGCCATGCAGGCAAAGCTGGACGAGGTCATCCGCGCTCTCGATGCCGCGCGCGAACAGTTCATCGGGATAGAGCATCGCAGCGCGAGCGAGGTCGAAGAAATCCGCGCCGCGCTGGAAAAGGAAGTCGGCCGCGACGAAGGGAAGGCCGGTACAGCCGACGATAGCGTCGAACATGTCCTGCGGCGGACTTAGAGCATGTTCGAAGCGGATGAGTTTATGCCTTTCCGTCACCCCGGGTTCGACCCGGGGTCCCGCTGCCTCGGCGGCGTCAGAACAGAAGCAGGACCCCGGAGCAAGTCCGGGGTGACGATCACGCAAAGGGTGGTAAAACCTCCCTCCTAAGAACCTCTCACAAACCGCCCTACGACAGCATCAGACCCCGAAGCCGCCCGACACCGATATCACCTGCCCGGTCACATAGCGGGCGCGTTCGGATGCGAAGAACACCGCCGCCTGGCCGATATCCTCCGACTGCCCCCAGCGCTTCAGGCACAGCAGCTTCTTGGTCTCCGCGATCCAATAATCGTCGAACACGCCCTGCGCGGTCAATTCATGGAACATGCCCGCGTCGATCACGCCGACCAGCACCGAATTGGCGCGGATCTCATATCTGCCCTCTTCCTTGGCGATGCCCTTGATCAGCGCCTCGTTCGCTGCCTTGGGCGCCACCGACAGGCCATCGAGCTTGGGCCACCAATCATGCCCCGCCGATCCCAGATGGACGAACGACCCGCCGCCCTTTTCGCGCATGTGCGGGATGAAGGCGCGGGCGGCATTGTAAAAGCCGAACACCTCGACCTCCATCGCCTGACGGAACTGCTCATCGCTCCATTCGGCGATCGCGACCTGCGGCACCAGCGGCCCCGCGCCCCACACGACGCTATGCACGCGGCCATGGGCAGCGGTGGCGGACGCGACGACCGCATCCACCGAAGCGCGATCGCGCACATCGACCTGATGCAGGCTGGCCTTGACGCCCAGCGCTTCGATCGCCTGCGCCGTCGCTTCGGCCACGTCCTTCTTGCTGCGATAGCAGATGGCGACGTCCGTGCCCGACTTGGCGAACTCTACCGCGACGCCTTTGCCGATCCCGCCGCTGCCGCCAAAGATGAGCGCCGCGCCTTCCGGGAAATCCCTGTTCATTTCTATACTATCCTCTGTTTGTTATGAATATCATTCGGCCGCTGCGGCCGTCGGCGCCTGATCCAGCCCTTTGGTGGCATGGTCGCCATTGGCGCGGCCCTGATGGCCCGCCGCCTGCGCGCGCGGATTGTAGAATTGCCGATACCAGGCACGGTTGCGGTGGAACGGCCCATCGGTCGGCAAGCGCAATATCTGCAACGCGGGCGCTTTCGTCCGCCAAATCTCGAAATCCTGCGAGAAGGCGGACAGGCCAAGCTGCTGATATTGCCCATGCAGTTCGACATCCTCTGCCGAGGGCGGCACCTGCCGTCCCCGTGTGATGATGCCATGCCACACATGGGTCACGCCATCCTCGACGGGCGTGTGCAGCACGATCTGCACCGCATCCGTCTCGCCCGAAAAGCGCGCGATCAATATGCCCGGCCCAGTATAATAAGCATCGACGTCCAGCACGCCGCCCTCGCTGGTCATCGTCTCATGGCCCCCGCCCGACAGCTGCCGCCCGGTGACGCCCTCAAAACGCGAGTTGAAATAGGCAAGCCGCTGCCCATGGACCGGCCCGAAATGCCGCGCATCGACCAGATTGTCGATAATCTCCTGCGGATGCACAGGAATCTGCCCCAGATCATCATAGATGCAGCGCACCCAGCCCGCATCCTCCCATTCCGGCAGGTCGGGCAGGGGATAGTCCGGCTCCATCTGCTCGGGATCATGCCAGGCGAAGAGGCATCCGAACCGCTCCTCCACCGGAAAGGCGCGCACCCGCGCCGCCGGGGGCAGCGGCCCGTCGAAATAGGGCACATTGTTGCAAATGCCATCCGGCCCAAAGCGCCACGCATGATAGGGGCAACGGATCGAGTCCCCCTCGATCCGCCGCGCGCCCGCGCCCGAACTTTGCTCGGCCGCCAGATGCGCGCCCATATGCGGGCAATAGGCATCGAGCAGCGCCGCCCGCCCGCTTTCCCCACGATACAGCACCAGATCGCGCCCGAACATGCGCAGCGCGGTGGGCGCAGCAATGGCATCCTCGGCCCGCGCGATCATGAACCAGCCACGGGGAAAGGTGAACTCTCCCAAGCCATAGTCGGCCGTGGTCGCCATCCGTCCATCCTCTCTCTTATTGCGCGCGCATAGTGGGACAGGCACGCCACCGGATCAATTCACGCTTGCCCCCGGCAATCATTATATGATCCCATGCGATCACCTAATGATCGGACCTCAGACATGCCCCAGAATGAAAGCCCCGGCGTCGCCGCCATCCTGGCCCAGCTGCGCCACGAACTGCGCGTGCAAGGTGTCCGGGTCGCAGACCTCGCCGCCCGCATGGACGTCGCGGAGCCGACCCTCTGGCGCTGGCTGCGGGGCAGGGGGCTGACGCTCGACAATCTCGACCGCCTCTGCCTCGCCATCGGCATTGACGTGCGCGACCTGCTCGCCCGATCAGCCGACAGCGGCGCGGACCGCTTCACGCTGGCGCAGGAGCGCATCCTCGCCGCCGACCGCAGCCTCGCGCTGCTCTTCTTCCTCATCCTCAACGGCGCGCAGCGGGCGGAATGTCAGTCGACGCTCGGCATCGACACCGCGACCCTGGACGAAGCGATTGAGCGGCTCCGGCGCCTCGGCCTGGTCGACAGCCTGCCCGGCGGACGCCTGCGCCCACTCACCAGCCGCGCCGTCCGCTGGCGCCCCGGCGGCCCGCTCGACCAAGCCTTCAACCGCGTGGTGAAGCATTTCTTCCTCGGCCCCTCGCTGCTGGAGGGGGATGCCCGCTATGTCTCGGACATGCTCTGGCTCGGCCCCAACGGCCGCGACCGGGTGCAGGCCCTGTTCGAACGGCTGCGCGACGACGCCTATCTGATCGCCCGGCAGGAACGCGAGGCGGCAGCGGACATCGGCGATTGGTCCGCGCTGTTCCTCCTCGTCCGCCCCTTGGCAATGACCAGCGTCACCGAGGATCTTTAAGCCCCCAGCCACCACAGCATGCCGATCAGCGTGATCGACGCCAGCGTCGTGGTCAGCGTGACCGCCCAGGCGCTCAGTTCCATCGCCCATCGCCCCGCCTTGCCCGCCAGCACAAAGCTCGACGCTCCGCACGGCATCGCCGCCATCAATATCGCGACCTTTGCCCAAAGCGGCGGGATCGGCGGCAGCATCCACAGCAGCCCCGCCGTGATCAACGGTTGCACAAGCAGCTTCAACGCCACGACCCGCCCAATCGGCCCGGGCGTCGCGGTCTCACGGGGCAGCGCGATGAAAATCCCGATCGCCGTCAGCGCGCACGGCGCCGTCGCCTGCGCCAGCGTCTGCATCAATATGTCGGCCGGCCCCGTCAGCGGCAGACGCAGCACCGACCAAACGCACCCCAGCACCGCCATGAAGATCAGCGGATTGCGCACCGTCGACCGCGCCGCCAGCTTCAATCCCGTGCCCACCCCATGGCCCTGGCTCGCCGTCACCTCGCTCATCACCAGGCCGACCGTGAACACGATCGCCGAGTAAATCAGCATCGTCACGGACACCGGCGCGACTGCCTCCGGCCCCCAGGCCAGCGTCGCCACCGGCAGGCCGATGAAGCCCGTATTGCTGAAACAGGCGCACAAAGCCGCGATATTCGCATTCGCCCCCGACCGCCCGAACCGCCGCGCAATCGCAAAGGCCAGCGCATAGGTGATCAGCGCGCCCAGCGTCACTGCGATGAACATGCCCGGCACGGCCAGGTTGCTCGGGTCCATATGCGCGATCGAACGAAAGGTCAGGATGGGCAGGGTGATGGCGATGACGAAGCGGTTCAGCACCTCGAATGCGCGATCGCCCAATATGTCATAGCGCCCGCACACATAGCCGATCAGGATCAGCCCGAACACCGGGACCAGAGCACCCAGGATCGTCACAGCCATGAAAAGCGCCCCTCATGCTCGACGGCGTCGCTCCCGCCGCGATGCGCCTCCTATGACAGGGCGAATGCGGCGGAAACGCCTTTCTGCGCAATCGTCAATGCGCGCAGGACAATCAGCTAAGCGCCAAACTGCGCAACGCTGCTGTCAAAACTACGCCGCACGGCCTCGGCCAAAGGCAACTGGCGAAACGCATCCGACAGGATTTCCACGCCATAAGGGCCTTCATAACCCGCCCGACCCATCGCGCGGATGAAGCCCGGCACATCAAACTCACCCTCGCCGCACAGCTTGCGATGGCGCATCGTATCTTCCGTGATCTCGCCCTGCATCGCCATCATCGCGTCGCACAGTTCAGCGGCGATGATGAAGCGCGCAGGCAACCTCGCAACCTCGTCCATCGTGCCGCCAGAGCGCATCACATGCCAGATATCGACCAGCAACCCGCCATTGGCCGCGTCCGCCGCAGCCACCATCTCCAACGCGGCGCCCAGGTTCGGCAGCGTGGAAAAGGGCAGCATCTCCAGCCCGATCATCAGCCCATGATCCGCCGCCTGCGCACAAAGCGCCGCAAACTCGCCAGCCAGATCGTCACCCGCCGGATCGTCGGGCAGGAACGGCGGCATCACCTTGATATGCCGCGCACCCAGCGCATCGGCGGCGCGCAACAACTCCGCCCTGGCCGCATCCGACCGCGTGCGCCGCTCCCCCGATGCAAACCAATCCGCCAGATATTCCAGCTCAACGATCTTGTGCCCAGCGTCATCCAACAGCCGCTTGAGCGAGCCATAATCCCGCCCGCTCGCCTCCCAGGCGAGCAGGTCGCCCAGCCAAAAGCCGGTCCCTGCATAGCCCGCGCGCGCCGCCGCTTCGATCCGCTGCTCCAGCGGAAAGCGGCCCAGATTGTCCGGCCGGTCAGGCCGGACATTGCCTGCCGTGGTCCAGCAGGTGGCGATCAGGTGCGGCGCGCCCACGGCCTTGCCGGTTCAGTCCATCCGGGGCGTCTTGATACCCGCATTGCGGCAGGCATAGTCGAGCAGCGCCGAATAATCCTTCGTGGCATAGTCCGTCGCCCGCGCGCCGCCAAATGCCGCATGCGCCGCCGCGCCCATGGGCAGGCCGACGCGGTTTTCCGCCGCCGCATTCATCGCCAGCGTCAGGTCCTTGAAGGCGAGGTCGATGGTGAAGCCGGGCTCCACATCACCCTTCAGCACCTTGTTCGCCATCAGCACATGGAAGGAACCATTGCGTGCCGTAGTGCCCCCGGTAACATCATGCATGGTCTGGATGTCGAGGCCCAGCTTCGTGCCAAGGGCGATGCATTCCGCGTCGATCTGCGCGGTCGACAGCAGCATCAGGTTGTTGATGATCTTCATGCGGCTGCCCATGCCCGGTTTGCCGCAGCGGTAGATGTCGGTGCCCATGGCTTTCAGCGCCGGTTCCACCCGCGCGAAATCCGCGTCCTCGGCGCCGACCATGAACAGCGATTCTCCGCGTTCGGCATGGAAAGACAGTCGGCCGATCGGAGAATCCACGAAGGAAATGCCCTTCTCGCGGCATGCCGCTGCGACGCGATCCGTGCCCTTGCTGTCGATCGTCGACAGGTCCATCAGCAGCGATCCCGCGTCGATATTCGCCAGCACGCCATCCTCGCCCAGAACCACCGCCTCGACATGCTGGGTCGCGGGCAGCACGGTGATGACGATGTCCTGGCCCCGGCTCGCCTCGGCAACGCTCGCCGCCTTGGCCGCGCCGAGCGCCGCGACCTTGTCCATCTTCTCCGCGTCGATGTCGTACACGGTGACCGCAAAGCCCTTGCGCTGAAGGTTCGATGACATGGGCAGACCCATGGCGCCCAGGCCGATGAAACCGATCTTGGTGGTCATGCTAAATTCCTCTCAAATTTGAGCCGGGCGTCCCCAGCATTGTGAACCCTGATCTCCCACTCTTTTCCAGAAGTGGCTTAAAGATTGTTCGCGCAGAGGCGCAGAGATCGCAGAGACCAGATCGCGCCGAAGGTGCCCTCTTTGAACCCTTGCCTCAAAAGGCGATGGGAATGGAGAATGGGGCTTCGCCATAAACTCTGCGCCCTCTGCGCCTCTGCGCGAATAAAAATCAATGCAGCTTTTCCGCGATAACCCCCGCTTCCACAAGCGCCGCGATCTGCCCTTCGGACAACCCCAGCACGTCGCTCAACACATCGCGCGTATCTTCCCCCGAACGCGGCGGCGCACGGCGATAATCGGCGGGCGTCTTGGAAAATTTCCCCGGATAGCCCAGCACCTTGACCGGCGTACCGTCCGATCGGGCCATGTCCTTGATGACCCCGCGCGCGGCAATATGCTCGTCCGCCAAAATGTCGGGTATCTCATTGACCCGCCCGCCGGGCAGCTTGGCGGCCTCCATCGCGGCGATCAGATCGTCCGACTTCCACTTGGCGATGGCAGGCCCCATTTCCTCCTGCAACGCCTTGCGGTTGGGCGACCGGTTGCCATTGTCGATAAAGCGCGGATCGTCGGGCAGGTCCGGCCGCCCGATCAGGTCGCAAAAGCTGCGAAACTGCCGGTCATTGCCCAACGCCACGAGGATGTCGCCGTCAGAGCAGGAGAAATCCTGATAAGGCACCGTATTGGGATGCTCATTGCCCAGCCGCCGGGGGATCATCCCCCCGTTCATATAGTTGGACGCCTGATTGGCGAGCAGCGCCACCTGCGTGTCGAGCAGCGACATGTCGATATGCTGGCCCTCGCCCGTGCGGTCGCGATGAGCAAGCGCGGCGAGGATCGAAATCGCCGAATACAGGCCCGTCACAAGATCGCTGATCGGGATGCCGACCTTCATCGGCCCGCCGCCCGGCTCACCGTCGGGACGGCCGGTGATCGACATCAGGCCGCTCATCCCCTGGATCAGGAAGTCGTACCCGCCGCGATCCTTATACGGTCCATCCTGACCAAAGCCGGTGATCGAACAATAGATCAGCTTCGGGTTGATCGCCGACAGCGACGCATAATCCAGCCCATATTTGTTCAGGCCACCGACGCGGAAATTCTCGACCACGATGTCCGCGCCCAATGCGATCTGCCGGATCAAATCCGCGCCGCGCGGGTCGGCAAGGTTGATCGCGACCGACTGCTTGTTGCGGTTGGCGCACAGATAATAGGCCGCGTCCTTAGACCCGTCGTCCAGGAAGGGAGGCCCCCAGCGGCGGGTGTCGTCGCCTTGCCCCGGCTGTTCGACCTTGATCACGTCCGCGCCCAGATCGCCTAATATCTGCGTGGTCCACGGCCCTGCCAATACGCGCGAAAGGTCGAGCACCTTGATCCCCGCCAGGGGACCGGTTGAGGTCTGCTGATCGCTCACTTGTTCTTGAACTCCGGCGCGCGCTTGCCAAGGAAGGCGGCGATCGCCTCATGATGATCTTCGGTATAATGGGCGAGCGACTGATAGCCCGCCGCCATTTCCAGCAGCGTCGGCAGCTTCATGTCAGCTCCTTCGCGCATCAGCCGCTTGGCCATGCGCGTCGCATGACCCGGATTGGCGGCGATCTTGCCCGCCAGTTCCAGCGCCCGGTCCATCAGCTTGTCGGCGGGCAGCACTTCGGCGACCAGCCCATATTCCAGCGCGGTCTTGGCGTCGATGGCATCGCCGGTCAGCGTCATGATATTGGCGCGCTGCGGTCCGATCAGGCGCGGCAGCAGCCACCCGCCGCCGCCACCCGGAATGATGCCCAGCTTGACGTAGCTTTCTGCGACCACGGCGGTGTCGGCCATCAGGCGGATGTCGCACATGCAACTGATGTCCAGGCCAAGGCCGATCGCCGGGCCATTGATCGCGGCGATGATCGGCACTTCCAGTTCATGGATGGCCGGGCCAATCATCTGCACGCTGGTGCGATAGGCGTTGCGAATCTCATAGGGCGTGCCGCCGAACATGCCCGTTCTTTCGGCCATATATTTGACGTTGCCGCCCGCGCTGAACGCCTTCCCATTGCCGGTCAGGACGATCGCCCGCACCGAATTGTCGCGCACCATCTGGCGGCAGAAATCGACGATTTCCTCGCTCTGCTCGACCTCGGTGATGGTGTTGCGTTCGTCGGGACGGTTGAAGCGGGCTACGACGACGGGGCCGTCGCGCTCGACGAGAAGGAACGGTTCCAAGCGGGACTCTCCCAAACTGAAAAGATCGCAAGGACGCTAGGCGCTCGCTTTCTATCAAGCTAATATTGATTTTCGATTGTTCGATATATGGAAGCTATCATGGAACTGCGCCAGCTCCGCTATTTCGTCATGCTTGCCGAAACCGGCAATTTCCATCGCGCGGCGGAGCGGCTCAACATGTCGCAGCCGCCGCTGACGGTCGCCATCCGCAAGCTGGAGGAAGAATTGGGCGCCGCCCTGTTCGTGCGAAGCGCGCGCGGCGTCACGCTGACGGCGGCGGGCCGCGCTTCGCTCGACATGGCGCGGGCGACCCTGGCGCAGGCCGATCGCTTCCGGGAAGCTGCGCGGGAAGGCGCGGCGGGGGAACGCGGTCAGTTGCGGGTGGGCTTTGTCGGATCGGCCACCTTCGAACTGCTCCCGCGCCTCATCGCCGAATATCGCCGCCGCTATCCCGCCGTCGAACTGGTGCTGGAAGAAGCAACCAGCGCCGAAATCGCGCGAAAGCTCGCCGCTGCCGAGCTGGACGTGGGCCTCGTCCGCCTGCCCTTGCTCCAGATCGCGGCCGTGGACACGCAGGTCATTGACCCCGACGAACTGCACGCGGCCTTGCCCGAAGGCAGCCCCTTCGCCGACGCCGACAGCGTGGAACTGGGCGATCTGGCGCAGCAACCCTTCATCCTGCAAAGCCGCATCAGCGTCCTCCACTCGATCACGCTCACCGCCTGCCAGAAGGCCGGTTTCATGCCCATCGTCGCCCAAGAAGCCGCGCAATTGAGCGCCGTCCTCGCCCTGGTCCGCTCCGGCCTCGGCGTCGCGCTCGTCCCCTCCCGCGCCGCAGGCTCCGTGCCCCAGGGCGTCCGCCTCGTCCGCCTTGCAAGCCAGGTGCCCGTCCTCACCGGCGTAGCGCTCCCCCGTGACGCCAGCCCACTAGCCAAAAACTTCGCCGCCATCGCGTCCAATAGCCAATAAGTATCGAAATAGCCAAATTCGATATTGGACTATAAAGCCACAAAACGCGATCTATTCGCTACTTCCTTAATGGTTTCACGAGGTCGGCTTGTTCGAAACACTCACCCTTTCCACCCTGCCGCCCGAGGATGAGGCAATCCGCCCCGCCCTCCGCGCGCTCATTCAGGAAGCCATCGCCGAACTGCCGGTACACCGCCGCGCCCGATCCTGGCAGGGTTTCGACGCCGCCTTCAGCCGCAAACTGGGGCAGGCGGGTTATCTCGGTCTCTCCCTCCCCAAGGAATATGGCGGCGTTGGCCGCGGCCCCTTCACCCGCTTCGTCGTGGTCGAGGAACTGCTTTCGGCAGGCGCCCCGGTCGCCGGGCACTGGATCGCCGACCGCCAGAGCGGCCCACTGATCCTGCATTACGGCACCGAAGAACAGCGCCGCTTCTACCTCCCCCGCATCTCGAAGGGCGAAGCGCTTTTCTGCATCGGCATGAGCGAGCCGGGCTCCGGCTCCGACCTCGCCAGCGTGCGCAGCCGCGCCGAGCAGCAGGCAGACGGCGGCTGGCTGCTCAACGGCCAGAAGATCTGGACCACCAACGCGATGCACAGCGATTATATGATCGCTCTCGTCCGCACATCGGGCACCAGCGCCGATCGGCAGCAGGGGCTGTCCCAGCTGATCGTCGACCTGAAGGCGCCGGGCGTCAGCATCCGTCCGATCGTCGACCTCACCGGCGACGCGCATTTCGCCGAAGTCTTCTTCGAAGACGTCCGCCTCGCGCCTGATGCCCTCATCGGTGCGGAAGGGCAGGGGTGGAAGCAGGTCACCGCCGAACTCGCCTTCGAACGCAGCGGGCCGGAACGCATCTATTCCTCCGTCGTGCTGATCGACGCCTGGGTTCGCCATCTGGAAGCGGTCGGACGGAAGGACAGCGCCACCCTGCGCCTCGTCGGGTCGCTGATGGCGCAGCAGGCGGTGCTGCGCGAAATGTCGCTCGCCGTGACCGCGCGTCTCGTCGCGGGTGAAAGCCCGGTGGTCGAAGCATCGCTGATGAAGGACCTCGGCACCAGCTTCGAACAGGCTGTGCCGCAGCTGATCGGCGATGATCTGGCAGCCAATCCGGACGAGCCGGTCGATCCTGAACTCTACCGCACCTTGCTTTACGTCACCCATATCGCGCCCAGTTTCTCGCTGCGCGGCGGCACGCGTGAAATCCTGCGCGGCATCATCGCCCGCGGCCTTGGCCTGCGCTGAAGGGAGCCACTTCATGGACATGTCCGAACTGATCGATCCCTTCGCTCGCCTGATCGAAGACGTCTGCACCCCCGCCGCGATCCGCGAGATCGAGCGGGGCGGCGGCAGCAGCGCGATGTGGAACGCCTTTGTCGAATCCGGCTTTCTCGACGCCCTCGTCGCCGAGGAGAAGGGTGGGGCAGGGCTCTCGCTGGAGGACGCCGCGCCGCTGATCGCCTTGCTCGGCCGCCATGCCGTGCCTCTGCCGGTCGGCGATACGATGATTGCTCGCGCGCTTCTCGCCGCCGCTGGCGTTGAAGCGCCCGAAGGCCCGATTGCCATCGCTACGGGCGCGGGCGCAGTGCCCTTCGCCGCAGTCGCCTCCCACATCCTGTCTGGCACCCCGGATGCGCCCGTGCTGACCCCCGCGAATGTCGAGGCTACCGGTGTTCCGCATGATGGCGATGCCTATGCGCGTGGTGTCAATGGCGCGGCGCTGCGTCCTATCGCGGCTGTGCTTCGGGCGCAGCTCATCTCCGGCGCGGCTGGCCGGGTCATGGAAATGACCGTCGCCTACGCCAATGAACGCGTCCAGTTCGGCAAGCCCATCGGCAAGCAGCAGGCGGTGCAGCAGCAATTGTCCGTGCTGGCGGAACAGGCCGTAGCCGCCCGCATCGCCGCTGCCATCGGCGCACGCTCGGGCCTTCAGCCCAAGCTCACCGACGCGGCGATCGCCAAGCATGGCGCAAGCCTCGCCGCAGGCCAGGTCGCCGCGATCGCCCATGCCGTCCACGGCGCCATCGGCATCAGCGAGGAATATGACCTGCAATTGCTCACCCGCCGCCTGCATGGATGGCGGCTGGCCGATGGTTCGGAAAGCTATTGGGCCGGTGTTCTGGGTGAGTTGAGGCTGGCGGCCGCTGTATCGCCGACCGCTGATTTCATTCGGGGCGCCTGAACCCGCGCCTTTCGCTGGCGGCCGGACCTTTCCCCTACCGATCAGGAAGGGTAAGAGGCCGCCAACCCATGCGCCGCTGATCGTCAAGGGATGAGCTTTGCAGCGCACCCAAGAGCTGGAGAACCCTGCACATGACCAATTCGACGCCACGCCCCATCATCGACGGTCAGGAACGCAGCCAGGGTTCGCTCGGCACGATGAAGCTGGTCAATCCGGCTACCGAAGAACTGATCGCGACACTGCCGTCCTGTGGGGCGGAGGAAGCCGCTGAGGCCGCGCGGCTGTCGGTTGACGGTTTCGCGCAATGGTCCGCCATCTCGCCCTTCGAACGCAGCAAGGTCCTGCGCCGCGCCGCTGACCTGATGCGCGCCGAGGCCGACGAAGCCGCCGCCGAAATGACGCGCGAGGGCGGCAAGCCGCTGGCGCAGGCGCGGGGCGAATGGCTGGGGTCAGCGGACCTGCTCGACTGGTATGCGGAAGAAGGCCGCCGCGCTTATGGCCGTCTGATCCCCACGCGGGCGAGCGACATGCGCTGGGCGGTGCAGCGCCGCCCCGTTGGTCCCGTAGCTGCGTTCACGCCGTGGAACTTCCCGGCCTGGACCGTCATGCAGAAGGTTGCACCAGCATTGGCGGCAGGTTGTTCGGTCGTGCTTAAATGCGCGGAAGAAACACCGAGCGCCGGGTGGCGCATTGGCCGGGCACTGCTGGCTGCTGGCCTGCCACCCCGCGCGATTAGCGTGATCTGGGGCGATCCGGCGGCAATTTCCGCCACCCTCTGCGCTGCGCCGGAAATTCACAAGGTGACGCTGACCGGATCGACCCGCGTCGGCCGCCTGCTCGCAAGCGCCGCCGGGCAGCACCTGAAGAAGGTGACGATGGAGCTTGGCGGACATAATCCGGTGATCGTCGCGCGGGATGCCGACCTTGCCACGGTTGTTCCGCTCGCGACCGAATTCAAGTTTCGCAATGCGGGACAGGTATGCGTCTCGCCCACGCGCTTCCTGGTTGAAAAGCCGCTCTATGCCGATTTCGTCGCGGGTGTGGCTGAAGTGGCCAGCAAGCTGCGAGTCGGTGACGGCATGGCTGCGGACACGCAGATGGGGCCGCTAACGACAGCGGGTCAGCTTTCCAAGATCGAGGCGCTGGCGGCTGACGCGGTGCAGCGCGGTGCTAAGATCGAAACCGGCGGGTCCCGGATCGGCAATCGCGGCTATTTCTTCCAGCCGACCGTCCTGTCAGGCATGACGCCCGAAATGGACGCGATGAATGAGGAGCCGTTCGGTCCCCTCATGCTCGTGATGCCGGTCGATGACATCGACGCTGCGCTGACGGAGGCGAACCGCTTGCCCTATGGTCTCGCCTCTTATGCCTTCACCAACAGCATGAGCACCGAACGCAAGATTTCCGAAGGAATCTATGCGGGCATGTTGGGCATCAACCATTTCGCGATGGCGATGCCGGAAACGCCCTTTGGTGGCGTCGGCGACAGCGGCATGGGGTCCGAAGGCGGCAGCGAAGGCATGGAAGCCTATCTGCGGCCCTTCCTCATCTCCGCCAAAATCGGATGAAATAGCCGTCATGCCCCGGCGTGAAGGGGCCGTCTAATGCTGATCGAATGATGCTGCCCCGTGCCTGTCAAAAAGGTGCGGGGCAGTTTTCGTTCGCCCGGCATTCGGCCGCCGTCAGCCGCTTCTCTTCTTGACTCGGAAACTGATTGGTTTACCAGTTTTGCCGAGCAAAAAGTGAGGAGAGGACGTCATGAGCGATTCCCAAGGCGCGGGCGCGAATCCGGATCAACAAAATTCCGCAACCATGCCGCTGGCGCGCGTTCATGGCGTTGGCGACATGCGCGTTGATCAGGTCGCGATGCCGGTCGTCGGTCCCCATGATGTGCTGGTGCGCATCGGCGCCACGGGCGTGTGTGGCAGCGACATCGGTTATGTTGCCGCAGGCGGCCTGGGCGGCGGCGCGCCGCTCGCTGAACCCCTGCCGATCGGCCATGAATTTGCAGGCATCGTGGAAAAGGTGGGGTCGCAGGTCCACGGCATTCAGCCGGGCCAGCGCTGTGCCGTCAATCCCGATGCGGGCCTTATCGGTGGGGGCGGGCCGACGGGCGCCTTCGCTTCGTTCATCCTTGTGCCCGATGCGCGCGCCGGATCTGACATCTGCCCCATCCCCGACAGCCTCCCGCTTGAAAAGGCCGCGCTGGCCGAGCCCCTGTCTGTGGGCCTGCATGGCGTGAATATCGGCCGGGTACAGCCGGGCGACAAGGTGGTGATCCTCGGCGCGGGTCCCATTGGCCTGTGCACGATCATCTGCCTTCGCCATCGTGGCGTGGAGGACATATTGATCGCCGACTTGTCCGACGCGCGGCTCGAACGCGCGCGCCAGCTTGGCGCTGCCGTCACCGTCAATCCATCGCGCGAACCGTTGGTCGAGGCGATCGGGAAAGCGCACGGAACCGGTGAGAGGTTCGGCATGCCCTTTGTCGGGAGTGACGTCATCATCGACGCGGCGGGTGCGCAGCCGCCACTGGCTGAGTTGCTCGACGTCGCCAAATTCCGCGCGCGGATCGTGATCGTCGCGCTCCATAAGAAGCCGATGCCGGTCAATCTGTGGAAGATGATGGCCAATGAGTTCAGCATTTCCGGGTCGATCGCAACCGACCGCGAGGATGAGTTCAACGAATGCCTCCAGATGCTGGCGAGCGGCGAGATCAATGTCGATCCGCTGATCAGCCATCGTATCGCGTTCGACAAATTGGATGAGGCCTTCCGCATTGCTGCGGATACCGAAGCGTCGGCCAAGGTCATCGTCACTTTCCCCCAGACTGCGTGAAGCTGGCTCCAGCCGCGCCAAAGGATCAACAATGAGCGAAACCATGCAGCCCGAGCCGCAGGAAATTCATATCGACGACATGGCGGACCCGATCGTCACGCCGATGATCGCCGCAGCCCGTCAGGGACCCGCCGACCGGCCTGACCGCATGACGGTGGACGATGTTCTGGCCCAGGCCATCGCCAATTCCGGCGGCCTTGATGATTTTGGTGAGGATCAGAGCTTTCGCGAGCGCATGGCGGTGACGCTTCAGGCGTGGGATGAGGATGAAGGCCTGACCCGTGGCGGCCGCATCACCCTGCTCGACCATCTGGTGCGCGTGATGGTGAACCGCCTGCGGATCGAGGATATCGTCAAACGGCATCCGGAAATCCTCGACATCCAGATCGATCGTCCGCTGTTCATCGCGGGGCTGCCGCGTTCGGGGACGACGCATCTCGTGAACTGGCTCGCGCGGGATGAGCGTCTGCGATCCCTGACGCTGTGGGAAGCCGAGGAGCCTGTCCAGGTGCGCGAACTTGCGCCGGGCGAAGTTGACCCGCGCATAACCCGCAGTGCCGAACTATGGAGCGCGTTCGAAGCGATGCTGCCCCACATGGCGGCGATGCATGGTATGGATGCCGCATCGATCCATGAGGATAATGAGCTGCTCTATATGGATCTCAACTGTTACAGCTGGGAGTTCCAGTCCCGCATTCCGCGCTGGATCGACCATTATTTCGCCCATGACCGGACCCCCAGCTATGCCTATGAAAAGAAGGTGTTGCAGGTGCTCACCTGGCACCGGGGGCCTAATCGTTGGCTGCTGAAATCACCGCAGCACATGGAAAATCTGGCCGCGATCAAGGCTGTTTTCCCCGACGCCACGATGGTCATCACGCATCGCGATCCCATCGCTGTTCTGCGGTCGCTGACTACCATGCTTGGCTATAGCGACCGTATCCGCCGCGATCCGGTCGATCCTCCTGCGCTTGCTCGCCTCTGGCTGGACCGGATCGAGCGGCTGCTGCGCGCCTGTGTCGATCAGCGGGACGCATGGGGGCCGGAACAGTCGATCGACCTGCTGTTCCACGAATATATGGCCGATCAGGAACGGGTGATGCGCGAAGTTTACGCGCTGGCGGGACTGGAATTGACCCCAGAGGTCGAAAATCAGCTGCTTGGCTATCTCAACGAAAATCCGCGGAACAAGCATGGCAAGGTGATCTACGACCTCGAAGGGGTGTTTGGCCTGAACGAAGCCGCCGCGCGGGAACGCTTCGCCTTTTACTATGACCGATTTCCAGTGCGGCATGAGGCCTGATGGGAACGTCGCCAACCGCATCTGCTGAAGGGAAATCAGTGCCTGTCCCGGCGCGGATAGGCCGGGCAGACCAGACGCTCGCGAAGAAGCGCCGCCTGCTCCAGATCGCGCGTGAGGAGTTCATCCGCCAAGGCTATCGGGCGGTCACGATGGATGCGATCGCACAGGCGGCAGGCGTGTCCAAGCGCTCCCTCTACCTTTGGCATGAAGACAAGGCGGCCCTTTTCCGGGCCTGCCTTGCCGCCGGGGTAGAGCGTTTCCCGCTGCCGCAATTTAGCGATCCTGCCGAGCCGGAAGCTGATCTACGCGCCTTTGGTGTCGCGCTGCTGATGGAATTCACCAGGCCATCAACCATCGGCATGGCGCGATTGTTGTTGCGGGAAGCACATGAGTTCACCGAATTTGGTCCGATGATCCGGCAGAGTCAGGACGATTTTCTTATCTTGCCCTTGGCCAACCATCTTGAGCGCGCGGGGGTTGCAAACGGTAACAAAATAGCAGCGGCGAAATTGCTGCTCGGCATGTTCCTTATACCGGTTCACAATTATCTGCTGATCGATGCCGCGCTCCCGGATGAAAGGGAATGCGAGGGTCATGTGAGCATGGTCGTCCGCACCTTTCTTCAAGGGTGCAGGGGGAAGGAAGACGGCGCCGCTTGACTAAATAAGCAGCTCCGATTATCCACAAGTGAGCGTTTACTCACAATGATGAGTCGGAGAGGATTGCGGACGATGGCTGAGCATGCTGATGGCGCGGTGATGGCACGGGACTGGCACGATCGCAGCCTGCCGATGGCCGATAGCGAAGAATTGCGTAACGCGCTGGAGGAAGCGAACATCCAGACGCTGCTGATGGTCTATGTGCATCTGACCCATGACTCGGCGATGCTGGACATCTTCGCCAACTATATCAAACCGCCTTTCTCCGTTCCCAACACGGAAATTCCCGACGAATATAGCCAGGAACTGCGTACCAAGCTGCTCCACGTGCTGACGACCCCCGGCGCCGCGCGCGAGGATGATCCGTCCGACGCGCTGATGAAGCGGATGATGAGCGTCGGCGTGGGCGAGGAAGTGGCTGACGAATTCCTGCCGCTGCTGTTCGACCAGATCGGTTTCAAATTGCCCAAGCCGCGCAAGGAAATCGAAGGCCGTGTCGCACCGCAGCCGGACTTCAAGGTGCTGGTCATCGGCGCCGGCATGACCGGCCTTGCCGCCTCGCTGAAACTGGAAGAAGCGGGTTACGAGCATATCGTGATCGAAAAGAATCCCGAAGTCGGCGGCACCTGGTACGAAAACCGCTATCCCGGCGTGGGCGTGGATACGCCCAGCCACTTCTATTCCTATTCCTTCGAAATCACGCCGGAATGGTCGCATTACCATCCCAAGGGCGTGGATATGCAGAAATATCTGCTGCACGTAGCCGACAAGTACGACCTGCGCCGCAACATCCGCTTCAATACCGAAGTCGTCGCCTTGCGCTATGACGATGCAGAGGCGGTGTGGAACGTCACGGTGCGCGGCAAGGATGGCACGGAAGAAGTCATCCGTGCCAATGCCGTCATCAACGCCCATGGTCCGGTGAACCGCTGGAAGTGGCCCGACATTCCCGGCCGCGAGGAATTTCAGGGCAAGATGATGCACACCGCGACCTGGGACCCGTCCGTCCGGATCGAGGGCAAACGCGTCGGCATCATCGGCACTGGCGCCAGCGCCGCGCAGTTGATCGGCGCGATCGCGGATCAGGTCAGCGATCTCACCGTCTTCATGCGCACGCGCTACTGGTCGATCTACAATCCCGAGATCAATCATGAGGTGTCGCCGGGCATGAAGTTCGCCCTGCGCTACATTCCGCATTTCCGCGAATGGTTCCGCTTTCGCGTCTACTGGTTCGCGGCGGACGGCCTCTACGCCAATGTCGTGAAGGACCCCGAATGGCCGGTCGATAGCCCGTCCGTCTCGGCGGCTAATGAAGGCGCGCGGCAGTGGGCGCTCGCCCATCTGGAAGCGAAGTTCCACGACCGTCCCGACCTCAAGGAAAAGCTGACGCCGGACTTCCCGATCTTTTCCAAGCGTATCATCCTGGACGCGGGCTGGTTCGACGCGCTCAAGCAGCCCAATGTCACGCTGGAAGATGGCGGCATCGAATGCTTCACGCCCAAGGGCATCCGCACCAAGGACGGCAAGGAGTATGAGTTCGACATCATCGTCTGCGCCACTGGCTTCGACGTCGCCAATATGATGGGCAAGCTGGAAATCCATGGCAAGGGCGGCCGATCGCTGCGCGACGAATGGGGTAACGACGACCCGCGTTCCTATCTGGGCGTGACCGTGCCGGGCTATCCCAACTATTTCATGACGGTTGGTCCCAACAGCGCGCCCAACCATGCGGCGGGCCAGAACCTGATCTCGGAAGCGCAGGTCAACTACATCATCGAATGCCTGGACTGGATCAACGAAAGCGGCGCTCGTGCAGTCGAACCTACGCAGCAGGCGTTTGAACAGTGGAACCGGGAGGTCGAGGAACAGATGAAGAATATGATCTGGACCCACCCGCGGGCGAACAGCTACTATAACAACTCGACAGGCCGAGTATTCCTGTCATGGCCGTGGCGACTGGTGGACCTTTGGAACCAGACCCGTGGTCCCGCCAAGGAGAATTTCGAACTGCACTGAGCAGATCGAACGAAACGACATAGGACAAGAGCCGGTCTGGAAGGACCGGCTCTTGTCGTTTCTACGCGTTTCTTATGGGATCAGCCTGAAACGGTGTACCCGCCGTCAACAGCCAGGGTCTGACCCGTGATCCACGCCGCGCCGGGGCTCGACAGGAAAAGGATCGCGTTGGCGATATCTTCGGGCGCGCCCGGCCGACCCAGGGGCGTCCTTGCGAGCGTGGGCGCCATCCAGTCTTCCTGCGCGAAGGTTCCTTCGGTCATGCGGCTGCGCGTCAGCCCTGCGGCGACGGCGTTGACGCGGATCCCGCGCTCTCCCCATTTGACCGCGAGTGACCGGGTCAGGCCGAGCAGGCCGGTCTTGGCAGCGCCATAGCCCGGCACGATCGGAATGCCGAAATAGCTGCTCATCGACGCGATGCTGACGATGCTTGCGCCGCCTGCGATGCTGCTTTGTGCCAGCAGGTCCGCGCTCTGCCGCGCCATGCGGAAAGCGCCCACCAGCAGCATGTTGACGGCGCGCGCGAATATCTCGGGTTCATATTCGTCAAGGCCGAGGCTGGGCAGTGCCACTCCGGCATTGTTCACCAGAATGTCGAGCTTATCCAGGCTGGCCGCCACCGCGTCGATGCTTTGGCCGTCCTCAACATCCATCTGAAGATAGCGGTAGCCTGACAGATCGCCGTCATAGTCGGCGGCACTGCCACGCGTGCCGGTGATCGTCACATTCGCCCCGGCTTCAAGATAGGCGGCGGCGGCGGCGGCACCAATGCCGCTGGTGCCGCCGGTGACGAGGACATGCGCCCCGGAAAAATCATAGGATGGGTTCGTCATACAGTCTCCACTTCAACCCAGCGGCCTTCCGCCGCCGAAAGGCGCGCGGCATCGAGCACGGCCTGTCCTACCGCCGCATCAAGAAAATCGCCCGCCGGATCAGGCAGGGGCGGCGCGCACCCTTCAATTCTTGCCTTCAACTGGCGGAACAGCTTGGCATAAGGGGCGACATCAAAGCCCTGCGTGTGCCAGCGATCCATTTCCGTCTGGATCAGCTCCGCGACGGCAAAGGGTTCGGGCGCAGGATTGACCAGTTCGGCAGGCATCGGAACCTGTCGCGCCCCGTTCGCGTCCTTGATCCACACCTCTTCGGGATCGCCAAAGGCGCTGCCCGACTGAATCCAGGCCGCGCCCTTCGTCCCCGCCACCTTGGTCGCCATGACGAATGGGCCGGGGAAGTTCATCGCCGCCTCGATCACGCCCATGCACCCGTTCGCGGTCCTGAACTGCACATTATAATAATCGTCGGATGTCATCGCGGGGCGAGTCGTGGTCAGCTTGCGCAATATCGCGTTGACCGCCACGATTTCTCCCAAGGTCGAACGAACCTGATCGATCATGTGCGTGCCGAACGCGCCCAGGAAGCCGCCGCCTTGCGCCGCATCCGTCCACCAATCGGCCAGCGGTTCTTCCTCACCCGTGCCCGGCTGCTGGTAGATGCGGCTGAACATCAGCGGATCGCCGATAAGGCCGTCTTGCACCACCCGGCGCAGCAGCGCCTGCGCGCTATCGAACCGAAATTCCGCCCCCAGCGCATGGACGACGCCAGCCTTGTTCGCCGCGTCCAGCATCTCGCGCGCCTGCGCCAGATCGCGCGCAAAGGGCTTTTCGCACATCACGTTACGCCCGGCTGCAATCGCCTGCATGACGGGCGTGTAGTGTGCGTGCGGCGGCGTTGCGACCGTCACCAGCCGGATCGCCGGATCATCGGCAAGCACCTGTTCCAGATTATCCGACGCCAGCGGGATGCCGATCGGCGCCGCACGCTCCGCCGTGCGTTCCCGGTTGCGCCCGACAATGGCACGAACCTCGAAGCCCGCCTCCCGCAAAGCCCTGACATGCGTGAACAGGCCAAAGCCCGTGCCCACGACCACTGCGCCTATTGGCGTTTGCTCTTCACTCATTACGTGTCTCTGGCCTTTCTGATGATGTCGCGGGCGGCTGGCGCCCAGGAAGCGATGGCTTCGGCCATGGGCAACGAGCTGGTCTCGGCCGAAAAAATCTCCACCGATATGGGTGCCGTCGCCCCGATCCGATCGAGCGTGCGGATGAAACGAGTAAGGTCGAAGCTAGCCTGTCCCGGCACGAGGCGGGCGGTCATCGTCTCGTGCATCAGGTCGGATTGCGGCTCTGGGGGCGCGTCGTTTATCTGGATGGTGTGGATGCGCGCCCCCGGAATGCTCTCCAGCAAGTCGAAGTTCGCCCCGCTCCGGAAGAAATGCCAGCTGTCGAGCGTCAGGCCGCCGTTAGGCCTGCCCGCCGCCTGAACGATCGCCCAAGCACTCGCCAGGTCGGGAATGCCGCCAAAGGGCAGAAATTCGATATGCGCCTTCATGCCATGACGGGCGGCGAGGTCGCAGAGATGAGCAAAGGCTTCCGCAGCCTCATCAAGCGACGGAGTGACCCCCATCATCTCCACCGCCGTGACGGAAGGCGACCCGATGCGCGCGGCGGTTTCCACTACGCGCTCGGGCGTCAGCGAGCGGAGCAGGGCGGCCATGGGGGCATCATCCCCGGCGCTGCGGTGGCCGGGTAACCAACAGGCCGTGCAATCCATCTCCATCACGGCCAGGCCATGATCCGCGATCCGCTTGCCGATGTCGGCGGCGCTCATCCCCGCCTCCTCCAGCGCCCAGATGTCGCCGGGCATCAGCGATATGGCGGAAAACCCGGCTGCCCGCGCGGGTGCCAGCCGTTCCAGCAGCGGAACATGGATGAAGGGCGGGGCAGAAAGGACAAGCATCGGGTCGTTCGTCATGCGTCCTCCAGATGGAAGTTGAGTTCCAGGATGATCCCGTTCCGCTCTTCCACGAACAGTTGGCACAGGTTAGCGGGCGGATAATCCTTCCGCACGACGCCAAGACCGGCGGTTTCCAATCGTGACAGCATCGTGGGCAAATCGTCGCATCCCAACGCAACATGATGCACAGCGCCGCTGCCCCGTGCAGGGGTGAAGGGAAACGCGTCGTCGCTGGGGTAGTGACCATCGACAGGGCCGATATGGATGATCGGACGATCGCCGGGATCATATATCCAGCACCCCTTGTCGATGGACTCCGCCCCCGGCGCGACATCGGCGCGCAGGCCCAGCACGTCGCGGAAGAAGGCGGCGGTGCCAGGCACGTCGGCGGTCCGGATGTTCACATGGTCAAGCGTTCGTACAGTCATGACATCAGTCCGCGAACTGACCGGTCAGGATTGCCGCGCCGGGATCGAGTGCGGCCGTGCCCTCTGCCTCCAGGCGCGCAAGCGGCAAGCGCCACAGATTTACTTCCGCCGTGCTTTCGGTGCGCACCAGCCGAAGCCCCCAAATGCCCCGTTCATGCCCATAGCTATTCACCCAGTTGCCGCCCAGACCCGGGTCGCGCTCAGCAATGAAGATGCGGACCCGACCATCTGGCTCTGCAACGAAACGGTAATTGTTGACCCATCCGTTGCCATCTTCGAACGTGTCGAGATTTTCCTGCCACATGTTGCAGATCTGGAAGTTCCAATATTCGCACTCTGGCGGCACGAATTCCAGCACCAGCGCCTCGTCCAGCCCCTTTTCCCAACCGCCGAAAGCTACATGGCGGTCGGGCACGCCACCGTTGGACAGATATTGCGCGCGGCTATAGTCCAGCCGGTTCAGCTTCGCCGCGAAATTGCCCTGCGTGCCGTTCCACCAGTTGCGCACCAGTTCCGCATAGCCAAGCACGCCCTGCGCCGCCCAGGCCAGATTGTTCGCCATCAACGCGGGCGTCACCGGTTCGGGCGCCGCGCCATCCATCCGCTCGATCCGCAGACCCGGAGCGATTTCCTTTTCCCGGTCGCTCCAGACGAGCCGGATGAGGATGCAGTTGGTATCGGGTTGCAGCTTCAGCCAGTTCTTGCCTTCGCCGGGATCATTTTGCGACATGATGATTTCGAACGTCCCGTCAGCTTCGATATGAAGCTGCTGACTGCCGAGGAAGCCGGTGGTTTTCAGGTTGGAAGGGTCGAACTGTTTCAATCCCTCTACGCCGAGCTGCGCCCAATCACGCGCGCCCAAATCGTCGGGCGCTGGGGCGGTCAATATGGCGAGGACGAAATAGGGTATGGTCCCTCGTGTGCCAATGATCCGGTAATCGCGGGCTTCATCGAACTGGCACATCAGATGGTCCTGATCGACCGTCTGCACGTTGATCGACTGGCGCCACACCATGTCGCGCAGGCGCGGCCGGGTGGGTTCGGCATTTTCGATCAGCCGCTCAAAGCTCGACCGGGCGACCCGCGTCAGAAAACGATACCATTCTGCCCGGTCGAGATCGGACGGATCATCGCCGAACCGGTCTATCATTTTACCGGCGACTTTCAGGACGTCGCAGAAATCTTCCCATGACTGGCCGGACAACAGCCGTTGCGCGGCCCGCGATTCAATCTCGCGCTTGTCCATCGATCCTTTCAAGGCGTCAGTCATCGCGCCGCATCCTCTCCTTATTGGATGGCGGAAGGTGCCATCATCCCCGTCGCGCGGCCAGCCAATCTTCTGTCGATCCCGTGCCATTATCCTTCCTGTGTGACGCAAAACATGCCCGCCGGGGCCAATGTACATTTCTGTGCCAACCAAGATTGACCAAAAAGTTATAATACGATAACTTTACGGCGTTTAAAGGCGGATGGAATGATTCGTCCGGTGTTTGGAGAGGAGTTGCAAAATCATGTTGAGCAATGAGCAGAAGCGGCGGTTGTCCGACATACTGCAACCTGTTTCGCCACCGCGCGAGCTGAACAATGTATATACCGAGGATCAGCGTCGGCGGCTGCTGGATGTCGTCCACAGCGGTGCCTGGAAGCTCATCATCGCGCAGCATTTTCCGACGCCGGAATCCTTGATCGCGACCTTCGCGGGCGGCTTTCCGGAAGGATTCGAACCGTCCCTGGACATGTTCCTGACGCCGACATTCCGTGGCTTCTATGCCAATTATTCGACATGCATGTATCCGGAGATTCAGGATACCTTCTATAATCCGACGTTCCTGGAATATGCCAAATCCTATTGGAACGCGGATTATGCCAAACCCCAGATGATGTTGTTCAACGTGAACGGCCCCTGCGGCAATACTGATCCGGGCCATCTGGATTCGCCCAGCTTCCGTGGCGTGCGTTTCGAAAACTCGCCCACCTGGCTATGTTCGATCATGGGCCGGTCGGGCCTGTTCCAGGACTATCTGATCAAAATGGCGCAGGTGATCACCTGGTTCAGCCATGATCCCAATAGCGGCTTCACCTATTGGCCCAAGGGTCCGCTGGAAAAGCCCGCGCGGTTGCAGCCGCCCGTCTATAACCGTGGCGTGGTTGTGCAGAACGAAATGCTCGTCCATCGCGGCGAAGCCAACGGCCCGATCGAGCGCCGCAAGCCGAAAGGCCTGGGCTTTGACTCCCTTTTCAGCGGCGAACCGGGCAACCCCGATGGCTGGCTGGTGAAGACGGGGGACGAAGTCATCGAGCGTTATCATACCGACGATCTGCGCTTCCTCGTCCACTGGTCGGCCGAAGTGTTCGAAGATTATGCCGAGCTTAAGAAGAACATGGATGGGTCGGATAACCTCAGCTATGATCAGGTGTTCGACACGCTGATCAAGGATGTCCGTTCGCGCGGTTTCCAGATTGAGACGCCGACCGATCCACTGAACGATCCGGTTTTCATCAAGGCGCTGAACGCCGCTTACGATTATGGTGGCCCGGCCGAATATCCGGCCGAAGCGCCGCGCGAGCTGGTCGCCGCCTGAGCGCAAGCGGACAGCAGGAGTAGGAATAAGGGGCGTCCCGTCAGGGCGCCCCTTTCTTCATGGCCACCGTTCAGGGGGCTGGTTCCAGGTCCTCCGGACCCCAATAGGCCTTCAGGCTGGAGATCTTTCCCTCTCCATCGAACGTGCAGACATCCAGCGACCTGATGAGCAGGCGCGGGCCTTCCGGGGGCTGAAACGTCACATCGAACACGAGCGCCGCCGCATTGGCATGCGATCCCCGGATGGGTGCGACCGGCCGGATGTGTGTGTCAAACGCGATCGTGTCGCTGAACCATGCACGGATTTCCTCGCCAGTCTTGGGGGGAGAACCAACCGGGTCCTCGATCACTGCATTGGACGCGAACAGCGCCAGAACGCCGTCCCGATCGCCCGCGTTGATGCGATCCACATATGCCTGAAGCGCGGCCCGCATGTGCGCCTGGTCAGGTTCCGGCACGTCGGGTGGAGAGGGTTCGGACATATCCTGTCTACCTCGTTATCCATAGAGCTATAGCGGCCATTAATAGCGCATTTAACATATCAACTTGCCTTTATGATGATGTTTTGCGTAGAAAGCGGAAGATTTCAAAAAGGCTATAGGCGAGGCTGTGACTCGCCCCATTAGCTGCTAATTTGCCATGGGCAGTGAGAGGATCAAGAAATGGCGACATCGTCGGACTATCGTCTGGGAGACTTCACCTTCCCTCGTGGCTGGTTCATGGTGGGCGAGAGCGCCGAGGCGACGAACGTGCCCAAGGCGATGCGCTATCTGGGCCAGGACATGGTGATGTACCGTGGCGAGAGCGGCAAGGTCTATGTGACCGAAGCCTATTGCCCGCACATGGGCGCGCATCTGGCGAAGAACACGACGAGCTACATCGTGCGCGATGGCGAGCAGGTGCAGGGCGAGTCGATCCGCTGCCCCTTCCATGGCTGGCAATATGGCCCCGACGGCCAGTGCAAGAACATCCCCTATTCCGACTTCGTGCCCAAGGCGGCGAAGCTAAAGACCTTCCCGGCGATGGAACGGGCGGGCACGATCTGGATCTGGCATGATCCCGAAGGGCTGGAGCCCAATTTCGACCTGCCCGATTTCGGCGGCCATTATGACGCGCCGGGCTGGGTCAATTGGAAGATCGACTATATGGGCGATCTTGATATCCACCCGATCGAGGTGGTCGACAACATGGCCGACTTTGGCCACTTCATCCCGATCCATGGCGCGAAGGACTTCGTCTACTTCGCCAATGAGTTCAAGGATCACATCGTCCACCAATATTATGCCGCCGGGCACCGCACGCTGACGCTCAATCCCGAAGACGTGCTGACGCTCGACACCTGGTACACCGGTCCCTCGATCCTCCAGTCGGAGATGGCGGGGACGTTCGACAGCTTCATCATGATCACCCACACCCCGATCGAGGATGGCAAGATCCGCGTCTGGCATGGCCTGATGGTGCAGGTGAATGATGGCACCGCGCCGGTGACGGACGAGCTGCGCGCCGCAGCGCTGGAATATCAGGAAGGCAGCCGCCTCGCCTTCGCCCAGGATGTCGAGATCTGGCAGAACAAGCGGGCCTGCCTCAACCCGCTCGTCATCCCCAATGACGGCCCCTATGGCAAGGTGCGCAGCTGGTACAAGCAGTTCTACAACCCCCGCGACAAGACGCCCGACATGCACAAGCGCACCAACGGCCTGCATGTCACGCTCGACAAGCGTAGTTCCACGCAGGCGGCCTGAAGGAGAAAATAAAATGGAGAGAAGTGAACGTCCGGTCGCAATCGTAACGGGCGCCAGCCGGGGCGCGGGTCGCGGCATTGCCGTCGCGCTGGGAGAGAAGGGCTATCGCGTCTATGTGACCGGCCGCTCGATACGCGAAGGCGACGCGGAACTACCCGGCACTATAGGCGCCACGGCAGCGCAAGTGGACGCAGCCGGTGGCGAGGGCCGCGCGGTGCAGGTCGATCATGCCGATGACAGCGCCATCGCCGCGCTGTTTGATCGCGTGCGCGACGAAAGCGGTCGCCTCGACATTCTGGTCAATAATGTAGCTGCGTTAAATGACGACCTGGTCAAGCCCGGCCCCTTCTGGGAAAAGTCCACCGGCCTCGCTGACATATTGAATGTCGGCTTGCGCTCCCACTATCTGGCGAGCTGGCACGCCGCCCGCATGATGGTTCCGGCGGGCGATGGTCTGATCGCCTTCACCTCCTCCTTCGGGTCGGTCTGCTACATGCACGGCGCGGCTTATGGCGCGCAAAAGGCGGGCGTGGACAAGTTCGCCGCCGACATGGGTGTCGATTTCCGGGGCACGGGGGTCGCGGCCATATCGCTGTGGATGGGACCCCTGCTGACGGAACGCAGCACCCGAACGCTGTCGGAACATCCCGAACAATATGAAAAGTTCATGGTCGACGCGGAAACGCCGGAATTCAACGGGCGCGTGATCGCCGCCATCCATGATGATCCTAAGCGTGACGAGTTGAACGGCCAGACGCTGATCACGGCTGAAATCGCCCAGCGTTACGGCATAACCGAAGCGGGCGGTCGCACGCCGCCCTCCTACCGCGCGATGTTGGGAGATCCGCGCATCCCTCATCCCGCCATCGTGGCATGAAGGAGCAGGCCATGGACTTTGGACGCCGATTTGCAGGCAAGTCGATCATCGTCACTGGCGCGGCGTCCGGCATCGGACGCGCGACCGCGATCCGCCTTGCCGCAGAGGGCGGTCGGGTGCTGGCGGTCGATTTGGATGAGCGGGGGCTGGAAACGCTGCGGCAGGATCAGCCCGGAATTGCCATTCGCGCGGGGTCAGTGGCTGACGAACCGACCGCCCGCTCGATCGTGGCGCAATGGGTGGAAGAGGTCGGGCAACTCGACGTCCTCGTCAACATGGCGGGCATCATCCGGTCGAGCCACGCGGCAACGACCGATTACGAAGCCTTCATGTCCCTCATCGCGGTCAATATGGGCAGCACCTTCCTGATGTGCCGCGAAGCCTTGCCGCATCTGGAAAAGGTGAAGGGCAACATCGTCAACGCCGCGTCCACCTCCAGCCATTTCGGCCATCCCTTCCTCACCGGCTATGCCGCCAGCAAAGGCGCCGTTGCCGCCTACACCCAGAGCCTCGCCTGGGAATATGTGAAGCGCGGCGTGCGGGTGAATGCGGTTGCACCGGGCGGCATTGAAACGCCGCTCGCCAACAGTGTCCAAACCGGCATGGTGGAAGGCGCCGATTGGGAGTTGTATAATCACCTGGGTCCGATCAACGGATTTGCGACACCCGACAAGATTGCGGGCGTAATCGCCATGCTGGCGAGTGAGGATGGAGGGCACATGAATGGCACAGTCGTGCGCGTTGACGGTGGCGTTCACGCCTGAGGTATCAGGCGCGGCAGGGGGCTGGCTCTCATGACGCTTCCTGAAAATGGCCTTTGCCTGGACCATCTTTCGCTGGTGAACCTCGACGCCCTGACAGTGATCGAGGCGGCCGCCAGCGCAGGCTTCACCGCCGTCAGCCTGTTCGTCACGCCGATCCCGATCAGCCCGACGCCTGACCTCATTCTGGACAAGAGCGCACGCAAGGCGGTGATTTCCGCATTGCGCGACACCGGCCTTCGAGCAGGCGTCATCGAACCTTTCATGCTGGATGCCGAGCCCGATTGGGATTTGCTCGAACGCAGCGCCGAACTGACGGCGGAACTGGGCGGCACAGTCAATATATTGGGCCTCGACCCGGATCATGCACGGCTGCGGGAATCGCTGGCGCGCATGGTGGAGATTTGCCAGCGGGCGGGTGCTCCCGCCATCATCGAACCCTATCCGCTATCCTCAATCCGGTCGCCTTCACAGGCGCTTGAGATCGCCCATTCCCTGGGCGCGGAGGTGGGCCTTTGCATCGACACGCTCCACGTCATCCGCAGCGGCGGAAGCTGGGACGATGTGGCCTGCCTGCCGCCTGAGCGTATCCGCCATGTCCAGCTGAACGATGGTCCGCTTGAGGCGCCTCATGACCGGGTCAATGAAGCCGTGTTCGACCGCCTGCTGCCCGGTGAAGGTGAATTCGGTCTCGCAGCTTTGCTTCCGCTGCTCCCGGCCCATGCGACTATCGCCGTGGAGGCGCCATCGCGTGCCTCTGCAAAGGGAGAACCACATGAGCGCGCGGCTCGGCTGATGCAGGCAATGACGGCCCTGTACGCACGCGGCTAGAGCGTCATCCTATATCAACACTACCCTCACCCCGTTCGGGCTGAGCTTGTCGAAGCCCTTCTTTTTTAGAAGGAAAGCCGTTGGCTTCGCCGACCTTCGGCTCGACAGGCTCAGGGCGAACGGAGGTGGGGATCGGCATAAAAGACACGGCGCTTGAGGGTTAGCGCAGAGCCAGGCGGAGCATTTCGCCCCGCCTGCACCGTTACTTCATTCCGCAGCCAGCGTCGCCTGCTCACGGAAATAGGGGATCACCTTCTCGCCGATATTGCGGATGGTCTCCATGATCACTTCATGCGGGATGCCGCCCATCTGGAACATGAACAGGATTTCGTCGGCGCCCGCATCCTGCAAACGCTTGACTTGCCGGATACAGTCTTCAGGCGTGCCATAGGCGTCCTCGACCACCTCGAAGCTTTCGGTGTGGTGGCCACCGATGGTGATCTTCTCTTCCGACAGCCAGGCCACCGTTTCTTCCTTGTGGCGCTGAAGCGCGGCAAGGCTTTCGCTGGCGTCCAGGTCCTCCACATCGGGAGCGGGACCGCCCGAATACCAGTGCCCCAGCGATTCCACAAAGAAGCGCTGCCCGCGCAGGCCGATGCGGCGTGCCTTCTCCCGATCTTCCAGAACCACGGCGGGGCAAAGCGCCGCGAGATGTTCGGTCGGACGATAGCCAACCTGATCCTCGGCCTTCCGGTTCTTGAAAGCCTCACGATAAATGGCGTTCTTCTGCGCAATGTCGCTCGGTCCGGCAAAGCCGAGGACCAGTGCGCCGATGCCGCGCGATCCGGCGGTGGTCAGCGTGTCGGCGCGGGTGCAGGCCATGTAGATCGGCGGATGCGGGTCCTGCATCGGGCTGGGATGGATCGGACGGAACGGGATTTTCACGAACTCGCCATCATGTTCGATCTCGCCATGCTTCAGGATCTTGGGGATCAGATACATGCTTTCGTCGATCATCGGCGGCAGGTCTTGCAGGTTATAGCCGAAGGTGCCCGCTTCCTGCTGCGTCCCGCCCTTGCCCATGCCGAAATGGACACGGCCATTCGACAAGATGTCCAGCGTGGCGATGCGCTCGGCGACCTTCACCGGATGGTTCATCGCGGGCGGCAGGCAGACGACGCCATGGCCGATGCCGATGCGCGACGTGCGCCCGGCGAGGTAGGCGAGGAAAGTTTCCGGTGCGGACATATGCGCATATTGGGTCAGCGCGGTATGTTCGACGGCCCAGATCGTGTCGAAGCCCATTTCCTCGGCATGGATGGCTTGCTCGATAATGTCGCGGAACACCTGCTGTTCGTTCTGGCGCGACGTGTCCGCCATCTGCGCTTCGTAAATGATCGAGAATTTCATCATCTTCTCCACAAAACTTTCTTTCGTGGAGACAGGCTATGCCGAGTGCCGTGCCGCATCATCATCCAAATGGATCAGATTTCAGACTCGCTGCCGATGGAACGCAGCAGCGTGATCAGCTCGACCTGCCGATGCGTGTTGGTCTTGGCAAATATCGCGCGCAGATGGGATCGCGTCGTGTTGTAGGCGATGCCCAAAGCGTCGGCGGCGTCCGCCAGCGTGGCTCCGTGGGCGAGGTGGAGAGCGAGTCCGGCTTCCGCCCGCGTGAGGTGAAAGCGCTCGCGCAAAAGTTCTTCCGATGGACCGGCGGGACGGCTGGGGTCCGCGATGAACAGGGCGATCCAGGCCCCGTCGCCATAGGCGGAGGAAGGGATGGCCCGCGCCCGCGCATGCAACGGCTGCCCGACGGCAGAGGCGATCTCGAACAGGATTTCCTCGCCCAGTGGCGGCGGGGAGGAAAGGATGCGGTTGATCGTGGCAGTGCTGGAACCCGTCCTTGGCTCAAGCTTGCCGTGCTGCTCAGCAATGACGCTGCCTTCTTCCAGCATATACGTGGCGAGCGTGTTGCGGCGCAGAATGCGGCCTTCCCGATCAAGGATCAGGGTCGCCACCGCCAGACCCGCCATGGCACTGCTGAACAGCTGGCTTTCCGCCTGCGTGCTCGTGAGCCGCGCGTGAAGGTCGAGCGCGATGCGCAGGTGCGGGATCAGCCGTTCGAGCAATTCCCTTTCGGCATCACCAAATTGCGGCTGGCCTTCGTCCCGTGTCAGGCGCAGCCGGACGGCGATATCAGGCAGACGATGCAGGTCTACGCCCAGAATTTCGCTGCTGCGCGCCACGTCCAGCCAATCGCGGAAGCGCGCCGGGACATGGTGCACGAAATCACGAAAGGAAACGACTTGCCCTTCCGGCAGGCCGACGAAGGGATCGGCCTGCGAGATGCGCTGATATTCCTGCGTGCGTTCCGGGTCCGCGCCCGGCGTGACATGGGCATCGATCCCGGCACTCCCCCGCCCGATCAGCAGCGTGGCGAAGGCCGTCTTGGTGATCGCCGCCAAGGCTCGCAGAAAATCCTCCCACGGCGGTGATCGCGTCAGCCCGCCGTAAAGCGTCTGCAACAGGTCGGCAAAGGCGGTATCGTCGCTCATCATTCAGATCCCCGCCTCCAGCCTCGACGATGGCAGTCACCGTCGAGGCCGTATCCGGTTCAGCGTCGCAGGGCCAGCGTCACGCTGTAGCGGCGGGGCGGCGAATAATAGGCCTCCGTAAAGCCGAAGCTGGTCGATGCATCATAGCCCGCCGTGATGATACGGCGATCGGTGATGTTATCGACGCCCACGCGCACCGACAGGCCGCTGTCCGCAAAGCGCAGTTCGGCGCTGGCGTTGAGGATCGCATGATCGGGCTGGCGCAGCAGCGGCGTGTTTTCCGCATCGACAAAGACCTGGCTCTTATAGGCTGCGTCCAGCCGCAGCACGCCTTCGACATTGTCGCTGAGCGGCGCTTGATAGACCGCGCTGGCATTGGCGGTGATATCGGGCGCCTGCTTCAGCTTGCGGTTGCTGACGTCGGTCGGCACGTTGTTGATGATCGAAACATATTCCAGATATTTGGCATCCAGCAAGCCGAGCGCGCCGGTGACGGTAAAGCGCGGCGACACCTTGAACGCGCCCTCAACTTCGATGCCCTGAATGCGGGACCGGCCTGCGTTTTCGTTACGGACGACGATCAGGCCGGTGGGACTGAGGGTGGATACCAATATCTGCTGGTCGCGATATTCGTTGCGGAACACGGCAAGGTTGATGGTGGCGATGCGGCCAAAACCCGCCTTCACCCCTGCTTCGTAGGAAGTCAGATGTTCCGGATCATAGGAACCGATTTCCTCAAGCGACGTAGGCCGCCCGTTGAACCCGCCGGACCGGAAGCCGCGCGAGTAGGAGGCGTAGGCCATCAGGTTCGGCCGGAACTTGTAGGAAAGCGAGGCACGGGGCGTAAAGGCATCCCAGCTCTTTTCCAGCGTATAGCTGGGCGTCCCCGCCAGCAGCGGCTCGCCCGAATAGATGCGGATCGCCGACTGGGAAAACTTCTTCTTCTCCCAGGTATAACGCGCACCCAGTTCCAGCGAGAGGCCGTCGGTCAGCTCATAATTGCCGTTCGCGAACAGCGCGAGATTGTCGGTGCGCTGGCGGTTGCGGAAATCGATGTTGAAATCGAGCGAGGATGCAGGGATGGAGAAGTTCGGCGCGATCGGGAACGGATCAAGCCCTGCCGCCACCAGCGCGTCAAACAACCCATCCGCCACGATCAGCCGCGTATTGTCGCGCGTCTTTTCACGGTAGGCGAATGCGCCCAGCAACAATGTGCCGCGCCCGCCCAGATCGAGCGACAGCTGCAATTCCTGACTGATCTGCCGCGCCCGCTCGTCATGAATGTCGCCCGCATAATTGACCGCCGACGACGCGTCGCCGTCCCGACCGAACAGCGCATCAACATAGCGATAGGCGGTGATCGACTTCAACGTCGCCCCGCCCAGATCCTTTGTCAGGGTCAGCGATGCATTCACCGCGTCGGTCTGATCCTTGTTCAACTCGGGATTGCTGTCGGTACGGTCGATGTCGCCCGGCACGGTGCAGCAGGGCGCGATGAAGGTCGATTGCAGGATGGAGAAGAAGGTCGGCGTGAAGGCGATCATGCTATGCGGCGCGCTGTGCTGGCGCCGGTGCAGTCCATCGACCTGCAACACCGCGTCCAGCCCTTCGCCATCATAATGCAGCGCCAGCTTCCCCGCGACGACATTGCGGTTGCCCAGATTGTCGCCGGAGGGGATTTTCTGCCACCCCTCGCCAAATTCGCCCAGCGCCGCGACGCCCAGTGACCAGCTGTCCGACAGCGGCGTTTCGGCATAGACGCGCCCGCGCACCGTGTTGAACGACCCATATCGCAGGTCGGCTTCGATCTTCCGCTCGCCTTGCGGCACCGCCGACACGATGTTGATCGCGCCGCCGACCGTATTCTTGCCGAACAGCGTGCCCTGTGGCCCGCGCAGCACTTCGATGCGGTCGATGCCCAGCAACTCGGTCGTCGCGCCAAATGTGCGGGCGACATAGACGCCATCAATATAGACGCCGACCGCCGGATCGGACGTGATGATGAAGTCATTTTCGCCGACGCCCCGAATAAAGGGCGCGATGCCACCGCTATTGCCGCCCTGGCCCGGCGTGAACTGGATATTGGGCGCGATCTGGCTGATCTGCGTCACATTGTCGAGGCCGCGGCTGTCGAGAGCCGAAGCATCTACCGCGCTCACCGCGATCGGCACATCCTGCAACCGTTCTTCGCGGCGGCGGGCCGTTACGACGATGTCACTGTCGCTGGCGGCGTCTGCTCCCGCCGCTGCCGTTTGCGACAGCGCGGCCCCCGGTGCGGCCAGAGCGATCAGCGATACGATCGGATATAGCGTCTTGCGCATGCTTTCCTCCCCAAAAAAAGCGTAATTTTGTTATTGCGGGCGACTATAACGCCGCCCGCCTTATTCTTCAGCAACCCGCCGCAAAAATGGCGCAGCTGTTGCGTTCGTGCATCATCCGTCGGCTCAGGCCGCTTCCCACTCAATCAAATGGCTGATGTCGCTGCGCTGTTCGGGCTTGCGGCCAGCGGTGGCGAGGTGGTGCGAGGTGATCTGCGCGTCGGCGGCCAGCGGACGGATCATTTCGAACACGCGGTCATATTCGGTGCGCGCGATCTTCCACACGCCATCTTCACGCCGGTAGACGTCGCGGTAAATGGCGCTGCCGATGGTGTGGCTGCCCCGTTCCACATCGATGAAGATATCCTCCAGATACCACAGCCCCTCGGCGTCATTTTCGCCGGTCAGAGTGATTTCGGGCATGTGGCCGTGATGCATGGCGACCGCGCCGGAATGGAAGCTGTTCGCAAGGAACTCCAGCATATTGTCACGGCCAGCCAGCCGGACGCGATAGGTGCCGCCACGATAATCAACGGTCAGGTCTTCCGTGAACAGGGCGCCGAGCAGCGTCAGATCGGCCGTGTCGATTCCCCGGAAATAGCGATGCTTGAGCATCCGGATATCTTCCAGATCGCTCAGCTGCTGCACGGTATAAGCCATCAAACCTCTCCATATGTGACGCGATATGCGATTATTATGCGTCCCCTATACCTGATCTGCGTAACAATCTGCAATGACCACTGCATTATGTCTGGCGAAGGATGGCGCAGATTGAGTATGGGGCCTATCCATGCGATGCGCCCGCTGCGCATTTCTCGAAACTGAAAGGATAGGGCCGTGGGCGAAACGGGAGTTGGCAAGTTTGCGATCGTCACAGGCGGCACGCGCGGCATAGGCGCGGCGATCGTCCGGCGTTTGCTGGCGGAGGGCTATGCGGTGGCGACCTGCGGGCGCACTGCTCCGGATGAACCGATCGGGGCCGAAGGAAAGACGGCGGAATTTGCATCCTGCGACATTCGCGATCCTGCGGCGGTGTCGGACTGGATTGCCCAGCTTGTCGCGCGCCATGGCCGCATCGACCTGGTCGTCAACAATGCAGGCGGATCGCCGCAGGCCGACGCCGCGACGGCCAGCCCGCGCTTTTCCGAACGCATCCTGCAACTCAATCTGCTCGCGCCGCTGCATGTCGCGCAGGCCGCCTATCCGCATCTGAAAGCGGTGGGCGGATCGATCGTCAACATCGCCAGCGTATCAGGCGCGCGGCCCTCGCCCGACACGGCGATCTATGGCGCGGCAAAGGCGGGCCTGCTCAGCCTGACCACCAGCCTGGCGCAGGAATGGGGGCCGGAGGTGCGGGTCAACGCCATCATTGTCGGCCTGATCGAGACCGAGACGGCAGAAATGACCTATGGCACGCAGGCGGCGCAGGATCGGATCGCGTCTTCGATTCCGCTGAAGCGCATGGGCCGGGGCAGCGACATCGCCGAAGCGGTGGTGTTCCTGGGTTCGCCAGCCGCCGCCTATGTCAGCGGCGCGCGCCTTGAAGTGCATGGCGGTGGCGAACGGCCGCTGTTCCTGGAAATCGTCAAGGAAGAGGCCGCGAAGGCCTGATAAAGAAGGGCCGGGCGAGCCTGAACCCGCCCGGCCTTTGCTTCAGATACCCAGCAGCGCGCGCTGCTGCTCGCCCAGTTCCGGATTGCTCTGGTTCTGGAAGAAGGCAATGCGGCCAGCGACCGCCTGCTCGGTCATTTCCGGCTGGCTCGAAATCCAGAATTTGCGCGCGGCAAGGCCCTCTACAAAGACGCGGCAGCCTTCGTCCAGGTCCATGCCGTAATTGGCCATCATATGGGCCATCGTCGCACGGTGCCCCGCAGCGCTCTCCGGCTCGCCAACGCCTGCATCGGCGTCAAAGATGCTGGTCTTCAGCATGCCCGGAATGATCGAGCAGACGTTGATCGGCGCCTTTGCGACCTGCATTTCCAGATAGAGGCATTCGCTGAACGACTGGATGGCGTGCTTGCTCATGATATAGGCGGTCTGCGTCGGCATCTGGCCGAACGAGCCGATGGAGGCGAGGTTCGCGATCCACGCTTCCTGACCCACGCGCAGCATGTGCGGCACGAAGGCGCGGACGCCATGCACGACGCCATGGATGTTGACGTTCAGCGTCGTTTCCCAGCGCGCCGTGGGAATTTCCCAAACATTGCCGATCGTCTCGATGCCCGCATTGTTGATCAGCAGGCGAACCGCGCCATGCCGGTCGAACACATCCTGCGCCAGCGCATCGAGCGCTTCGGGCTTTGACACATCCAGCTGGATCGCTTCCGCCTTGCCGCCAGCCGCGATGATCTCAGCGGCAACCTTGTCGGCGCGGCCCTTGTCGATGTCGGTGACGATGACAGTCATGCCGATCTGGCCGCAGCGGCGGGCAAAGCCCATGCCGATGCCAGCGCCCGCGCCGGTAATGACGGCGACACCGCCCGAAAAGACCTTTTCTTCTTCAGTCATGCTCATGCTTCTCCAAAAATTGTGTCGCGATCAGATCGAACTTATCGATGCGGGCGCAGCGGGCAGATAATGATGATAGTAACCAGCCGCCCAGCCGCCATCGACCGCCAATTCAGCGCCGCAGATATAGCTTGCCTCGTCGGAACACAGGAACAGGCTGGCGGCGGCGATCTCCTCAGGCTCGCCGATCCGCTGCAACGGCACGCGCTCATAGCCGTAATTCTTGGCATCGCCTTCCAGCGCCTGCGGATTGCCCATCATCGTGTTGACGCCGCCCGGATGCACCGAATTCACGCGCACGCCCTGATGGCCAAATTCCAGCGCCGCGCTCTTGGTGAAGCCGCGCACCGCCCATTTGGAACTGCTGTAGAGCGAAACCGAATTGACGCCGCGAAGGCCGTCCACCGACGATATGTTGACGATGGACCCGCGCTTGGCCGCACACATCTTCGCGCCGACATGCTTCAGCCCCAGCATCGTGCCCTTGACGTTGATGCCCAGAACGCGGTCAATGTCCGCGACGCTAAGCTCGGTGATCGGGCCGAAAGCCACGACCGCCGCATTGTTGACCAGCGCATCGATCCGGCCATGGCGGGCGATGACCGCATCGACCAGCGCGGTCCAGCTGGCTTCGTCCGACACGTCCAGACGTTGGAACATCGCCGCATCGCCAATATCGGCGGCCAATGCCTGGCCTTCGGCTTCCAGCACGTCGGCGATGACCACCTTCGCGCCCTCGCGCGCGAACAGGCGGATCGTCGCTTCGCCCATGCCACGCGCGCCGCCGGTGACGATGGCGACCTTGTCTTGCAACCTGCCAGTCATGATTCCTGCTCTTCCTTGCTGATCAAACTTACTGAATAAAGGCCTTGAACGCGGCCCAGGGCACGTCCGAGGTGTAGAGGGCGGCTTCGTCCATCGACCCAGCCGGAATATGGAAACCGCTCGTGTCCATCACTGTATCGAATTGTGCAAGCGCCGTTTCGGGGGTCCAGTCCTTGTCGGTCGCGCGATAGCCGCGCGTGACGCCCGCGAACACCCGTGTATAGCCGCCCCCGCCAGCGGTGAACATCTCGCCATTGCATGGTGCGCTGTCATGGGCCAGCATCGCCACGACCGGCGCAACCGCGCGCGCGGGGAAGTCTCGCTCCATCAGGCCGTGAATTTCCGGTCCCATCAGCTGCGTCATGCGGCTGCCCGCGATCGGCATGATGGCATTGATCTTGACGTCCTTGCCCTGCGCCTGCGTTGCAGAGGCCAATGCGCGCGTCATCGCCCAGACAGCTCCCTTGGCGGCGGGATAGGGCACCGCGCTGCCCATGCCGAACCATGACCCGGACGAGATATTGACGATCCGCCCGAAGTTGCGTCCCAGCATGCCGTCCCATACCGCGCGGCACAGGTAAAAGGTGCCGCTGGCCGAAACAGCCATGTCCTTGTCCCACTGCTCATCGGTCACCGTCGACAATGTCCCCGACGCACTGACGATGCCCGCATTGTTGACCAATATGTCGACGCGGCCCCATCGCGTCAGCGCGTCCTGCACGATTGCCTCCGCGCCAGCCGATGTCGCCACGCTGTCGCCATTGGCCTCTGCAATGCCGCCAGCATCGCGGATCTCGCGGGCAGCGGCTTCGGCATAGCCCTCATCCTTGCCCTCGCCCTGAAAATTGCCGCCAAGGTCGTTGACCAGCACCTTGGCCCCGCGCGCGGCGAGCAGGGCGGCATAGGCCTTGCCCAATCCGCCGCCCGCACCCGTAACGATCGCTACCTTATCGTCGAAACGCAGCTCAGACATCGGCCTCTCCTCTATCTTCCCGATCGCAAGGGCGTCAGGCGTTCAGAATCATGTCGGCAGCCTTTTCGGCCACCATCATGGTCGGGACATTGGTGTTGCCGCCGGGCACGCGGGGCATGACGGACGCATCGACGACGCGCAGACCGGCAATGCCGCGCACCCGCAGCTGCGGATCGACCACCGCCATCGGATCATGCCCCATGCGGCAGGTGCCCACGGCATGAATGTCGGAAATGGCGGTCTCGCGCAGATAGGCGTCCAGTTCATCATCCGACTGGATGCTTGCGCCGGGCGCCAGCTCCTCGCCCCGGAAGGGATCGAAGGGCGCCTGCGCGAAAATGTTGCGCACCGCGCGGATGGCGGCGCGGCCCATCGCCATGTCCTTGGGCGTCGAAAGGATGTTGGGATCGATCGCCAGCGGCGCGGACGCATCCGATCCCGTCAGCTTTATCTCGCCCACGCTTTCCGGGTTCAGCAGGTCGATATGTGCGAAATAGCCATGATCCATGATCAGCTTGCGCCCCATCGCTTCGTAAAGGGCCATCGCGAAATGCACCTTCACGTCGGGATATTCCGCGCCCGGCATGGTCTTCAGATACGCGCCAATCTCCGCCGGAGGACTGGCCAGCGGCCCCTTGCGGAACAGCAGGAAGTTCGCGACCGCCTTCGCCGCGACCAGCGGGTGGAAGACGTTGAAGAGCGACACCGGCTGCGTGCAATATTGCTTCACGCTGACCGCGACATGATCCCGGTAATTCTGACCGACGCCGGGCAAGTGATGCACCACCGGCGCGCCAACCTGACGCAGATGCTCCGCGTCACCAATGCCGGACAGCATCAATATCCAGGGCGAATGGATGGCGCCCGCCGACAGGATGACCTCGCGCGTCGCGTTCGCCTGTTCAAGCTGTCCCGCGCGCCGCCAGCTGACGCCGGTCGCACGCCCGTCCTCCATGATCACGCGCTCCACATTAGCGCCGGTGATGACACGCAAATTCGGCCGTTTGAGCGCAGGCGTCAGATAAGCGCGCGCCGCGCTCCATCGCCGCCCGGCTGACGCGGTGACATCGGCGGGCACCACGCCCTCGCGCTGCGATCCGCTGGGGTCGTCATTATAGGGCACGCCCGCCGCGATCGATGCATCGCGGAACGCTTTGGCCAGTGGATTGTGGATGCCCGGCCGAGAGACCAGCACCGGCCCGCCCCGGCCATGATAGCCTTCCTCGCCGCCGGGCTGGAAATCCTCCAGCTTCTTGAAATAGGGGAGCACATCGTCATAGCTCCACCCTTCGTTCCCCAACTGCCGCCAGCCGTCATAGTCCGCCGCCGCGCCCCGGTCATAGACCATGCCGTTGATGGAGGAGGACCCGCCCAGCACCTTGCCGCGCGGCGTGTACATCTGCCTTCCGCCCGCATTGGCCTGCGGCACGCTGACATGCATCCACTGGAACATGCCGCGATACATGATCGGCAGCAGCCCGCCCGGCGCATGGATGAAGACGCTGTTATCCTTGCCGCCCGCTTCCAGCAGCAGCACGCGATTGCGTGGATTTTCCGACAGGCGCCCGGCCAGCGCGCATCCCGCCGATCCGCCGCCCGCGATGATGAAGTCGTAACTATCGGCCATGATCTCTCCCGCGCGTCATGCTGACGTCTGTCGTGCTGTGCGATGTCGGCGCCGCAGAGACTCGGCCGAATATGCCGGTGCAAGCGGGGTTGCCGATGATGTCTTGCGTGCTGAATTGGTCAATATGATACGCAGGTCAAGCCGGATTTACCCTGTCCGCTACCATTGACCGGCGGACATCGCCTGTTATTGTCTACGCAAACAAACGCGCCATTCAGCGGAATCTGCGGCATTCGCGTCGCCCAAATGCCGTGCCACGCTTGCCGGTTTGCACATATCAAGGAGAAGAGGATGTCCACCGAAACCCTGACCGCTGATCGCTTCGATCCCTTCAAAGTCTATGATCCCGAGACGCTGGTCGCGTCCGACCCCATCGAAATCGACGCGCCCGCGATGGTCGTGTGGAAGATACTGACCGACATGCCGCGTTATGGCGAATGGAATCCCTTCTGCGTCTGGGCGGAATCCACGCTGGAGATGGGCGCGCCCGTCTATATGCGGCTGGTCAATTACGCCAATCCCGGTTCGCTCGCGCCCAATTGCGAATATGTCTGCGCGTTCGAACCGGGCCGCCTCTTGTCCTGGGAACTGAAGGATAGTGAAGCTTGGCCCTATCCCGCCCGCCGCGACCAGATCATCGAGGAACTTGGGGCCGAAAAGTGCCGCTATCAGTCGACCGACGCCTTCACCGGCCCGAACGGCATCCATGTCATGCGCTTTTGCGGCCCATGGGTGACGCGCGCCTTCAACGACTCGGCCAAGGCTCTGAAGGCACGCGCCGAAGCGATGCACCGCGGCGAAATAAGCTGATCGCCGCTGCCAAGGGGTGAGGATAACTTTACGCCAGATCGCGGTATTCGAAGCCGTCGCCCGCACCGGCAGCGTGGCGGGCGCGGCTGACGAAATCGGCCTCAGCCCCTCGGCGGCGAGCATGTCGCTCAAGGACCTCGAAACCCATCTGGGCGTCCAGCTGTTCGCCCGCTCCGGCCGCCGCATGATGCTGACCGACCGGGGCCGGCCGATGCTGGAAATGGCGCGCGGCATATTGGTGCAGGTCGCGGACCTTGAATCCCTCTCCCTGCCCGAAGAAGTGCGCGGACGGTTGCGCATCGGCGCGGCGGTGCCCGTGGGCGATTATGTGCTGCCCGGCCTTTGCGCCGCCTTCATGCGCCTGCATCCCGGCGTTCGGGTGGAGATGCGCATCATGCCGTCCCATGAGGTAATGGAGGGCGTGCGCAACATGGCGCTGGACGTCGGCTTCGTCGGCGCGCCGGTCAATTCGAGCTATCTGGAGGCCGAACCCTGGCTGCGCGACCGGCTGGTCGTGTGCGCCGCCCCGGACCATCCCCTCGCTGGCCTTCCCACGGTGCCGCTGGCCGAATTGACGGACGAGCCTTGGGCGCTGGAAAAGACCCTGTCGAGCGAACGCATCTCCTTCACCGTCGAAACGCTCAAATCCATGAACTCGCTCAACATCGTATTCGAAGGCGAGAGCGTCGAAGCGATCAAGCGCATCGTCCGCGACGGCGCTGTGCTTGCCTGCCTGTCCAGCCTGACCGTGGCCGATGAGTTGGCGCGCGGCGACCTCGTCGAACTGGCCGTGCCGGAACTCGACTTCACCCGCATCGTCAGCTTGGTAAGCCGCCGCGACACCCAGCAGCCCCAGGCTTGCCGCGCCTTCCACCAATTCGCCCGCCAGTGGGGCGAACAATCGGGCCAATCAGGAAAATAGCGCCTCCGATCAATCATCCATCAGTTTTTCTGATGTCATGCGTCGGAATTACGAAATGGTAGCATCGCCTCCAAAGGCCTAATCAGGTGGGACACGCCCAGTAGGTGTGTTCAAGGAGAGTGTTGTGAAAGCCATGATCTGCACCGCATTCGCGCCAGTCGAAGAGTTGCAACATGGCGATTTCCCCGCGCCACAAGCAGGGCCGGGGGAAGTGGTGATCGACGTCGCAGCCGCCGGGGTAAATTATCCCGACGTGCTGATCGTGCAGGGCAAATATCAGACAAAGCCACCCCTGCCGTTCGTCCCCGGTAGTGAAGCAGCGGGGCGCATCGCCGCCGTTGGGCCTGACGTTACAGGCTTCACCGCCGGGGACCGCGTCATCGCCTTCACCGGCAGCGGAGCCTTCGCCGAGCAGGTGCGCGTCCCCGCGACGCAAGTCTGGCCGGTGCCCGACGGCGTCGATCTGGAAGTCGCGGCGGGCATCTCCATCACCTATGGCACATCCTATCATGCGCTAAAGGACCGCGCACAACTCAAGCCCGGCGAAACGCTGCTGGTACTCGGCGCGGGCGGAGGCGTCGGCCTGACCGCCGTGGAACTGGGCAAGCATATGGGAGCGCGCGTCATCGCCGCCGCCTCCAGCGCGGAAAAGCTCGCGCTCGCCAATGCGCAGGGCGCGGACGAGCTGATCGACTATGCGCAGGAGGATCTGCGCGAACGCCTCAAGCAGCTGACGGACGGAAAGGGCGTCGATGTCGTCTATGACCCGGTCGGCGGCCCCATGAATCTGACCGCCGTCAAAAGCCTCGCCTGGGGCGGCCGCCTGCTGATCATCGGTTTTGCCGGTGGCGAAATCCCCTCCATCCCCGCCAATCTGCTGCTCTTGAAAAGCGCGTCGGCCGTTGGCGTCCTCTGGGGCAACAGCGTCCGCGCCGATCCGGTCGCGCAGGGCGCGAACATGCGCCAGCTGCTCGCCTGGCTGGCGGACGGCTCACTGAAGCCCGTCATCGACACGCGCTTCGCCCTGCCCGACGCAGTGGCCGCGCTCCAGCATCTCGAAAAACGCAAGGTGAAGGGCAAGGTGCTCCTGACCCTCCAGCCCGCATCCTGAACAGGAAATCCCTCATGTCGCAAACAGTCAGCTTCCACACCCACGGCGCGATCGCCGAAGCGGTGATCGACAATCCCCCGGTCAACGCGACCTCCGCCAGCGTGCGGCAGGGCCTGGCCGAAGCGCTCCGCCAGTTGGAGTCCGATCCCGCCCTCCAGGCGCTCGTCATCCGTTGCGAAGGCAAGACCTTCATCGCAGGCGCGGACATCAAGGAATTCGGCAAGCCCATGGCCGATCCGGGCCTGGCGCTGGTCATGGAAATGATGGACCATTCGACCAAGCCGATCATCGCCGCCGTCCATGGCACAGTGCTGGGCGGCGGTCTCGAAGTCGCGCTCGCCTGCCACTATCGCATCGCCGCACCGGGCACGAAATTCGGCTTTCCCGAAGTGAAGCTCGGCCTGATGCCCGGCGGCGGTGGCACGCAGCGCACGCCGCGCCTCGCTGGCCTCGCCACCGCGATCAAGCTGGTGACCGAAGGCAACCAGATCAGCACGGATGACGCGCTGAAGTCCAACCTCATCGATGCCGTCGCATCTGGCGGCGACCTCGCAGCCGAAGCCCGCAGCTTCGCGGAAAAGCTGGTGGCGGAAGGGAAGGGCGCGCGCAGCTCTTCCACGCTCCCCATGCCAGCCGATGATCCGGCCCTGTTCGAAGAAGCCCGCAAGACCGTCGCCAAAAAGATGCGCGGCCAAACCGCACCCCTGCGCGCGCTCGAAGCCATGCGCCTAGGCTATGAACTGCCCTTCGACGAAGCCGTTCGCCAGGAACTCGCCATCTTCCGCGAATGCATGAACGGGTCGCAGTCAAAGGCGCTGCGCCACCTCTTCGCCGCCGAACGCGAAGTCGCCCGCATCCCCGGCCTCGCGCCCGACACGCTGACCCGCAACATCGAGCGGGTAGGCGTCATCGGCCTCGGCGTCATGGGACGCGGCATCGTCATGGCGGTCGTCAGCGTCGGCATTCCCGTCATCGCCGTCGGCCTCGACCAACCGAACATCGACGCCGCGATGAGGGCGATCACCAAAATGTGGTCCTCCTCCGTCGCCAAGGGGAGCATGTCCCAAGAGACGATGGACAAGCGCCTCGCGCTCATCACCACCAGTGCCGATCCCCGCGACCTTTCACCGACGCAGCTGGTGATCGAGGCGGTGACCGAGGATCTGGAAACCAAGAAGGCCGTCTTCGCGAAATTGGGCGACGTCACGCCCGCCGGAACCATCCTCGCCTCCAACACCAGCTTCCTCAATATCGACACGCTGGCGGAAGCATCGGGGCGGCCCGAAGATGTGTGCGGCATGCACTTCTTCAACCCCGCCAATGTCATGCGCCTGCTGGAAAATGTCCGCGCCGCAAAGACGGACCCCGAAGTCGTCGCGACGATCATGGCGCTGGGCAAGCGCATCGGCAAATTGCCCGTCCTGTCGGGCGTATGCGACGGTTTCATCGTCAACCGCATGCTATCCAAGCGCTCCCGCGAGGGCTTCTTCCTTGTCGAGGAGGGCGCAAAGCCCGCCGCCATCGACAAGGTGCTTTTGTCCTATGGCTTCCCCATGGGGCCGTTCGCGCTGGGCGATCTCGCCGGGCTGGACGTTCAGGCCGCCGCCCGCAAGGCCCGCGCCGCCACCGCGACGGAGCGCGAATTGCGCGCCGACTTCCCCGAACAGATGGTCGCCGCCGGACGCCTCGGGCAAAAGACCGGCTCCGGCTGGTACAGCTATGACGAAAACCGCAAGGCCAGCGCCAACCCGCTGACCGACGAAATGATCGCAGCCCATGCGAAGCGCCACGGCCTCAAGCTGCGAGAGGTCGGCGAGGATGAAATCCGCGATCGCCTGCTCTACGCAATGGTCAATGAAGGCGCGAAGCTGCTGAGCGAAGGCATCGTGCCGCGCCCGCATGAAATCGACGTCGCGCTGGTGAACGGCCTGGGCTGGCCCAGCTACACCGGCGGCCCCATGCATTGGGCCGACCAGATCGGCCTCGACAAGCTGCTCGCCACCATCGAGCAATTCCGCGCCGAACAGGGCGACGCCTATTGGACCCCCGCGCCGCTGCTCGTCCAATATGCGCGCGAGGGCAGGGGCTTTTACGCATGAGCTACGATCCCAACACAAAGACTGCCGACCTGCTCGCCCGCCTGCGCGCCTTCATGGACGCGCACATCTATCCCAATGAGAAAGCCTATTATGAGGAGGTCGCGACTGGCGACCGCTGGGCGCACGTCACCCTGATCGACAGGCTCAAGCCGCTGGCGAAGGAAGCAGGCCTCTGGAACCTGTTCCTCCCCGAAAGCACCCATGGCGCTGGCCTGACGAACCTCGAATATGCCCCACTCTGCGAGGAAATGGGCCGCGTCCACTGGTGCCCCGCCGTGTTCAACTGCGCCGCGCCCGACACCGGCAATATGGAAACGCTCGAACGCTTCGGCACGGAAGAGCATAAGGAACGCTGGCTGAAACCCATGCTGGCGGGCGAGATGCGCTCCGCCTTTGCCATGACGGAGCCGCAGGTCGCTTCGTCGGACGCGACCAACATTGAAAGCTCGATCGTCCGCGACGGCGATGATTATGTCATCAACGGCCGCAAATGGTGGATTTCGGGCATGGGGGAAGCGGACTGCGCGCTCATGATCTTCATGGGCAAGACAGACCCCACAGCACCCAAGCACAAGCAGCAGTCGATGATCCTCGTGCCCCGCGACACGCCCGGCATCACCGTGCTGCGCCCGATGACCGTCCTCGGCTATGACGATGCGCCGCACGGCCACATGGAAATCCTCTTCGAGAACGTCCGTGTGCCCGCTTCCAACATGCTGCTCGGCGAAGGACGCGGCTTCGAGATCGCGCAGGCCCGCCTTGGCCCCGGCCGCATCCATCATTGCATGCGCATGATCGGCATGGCCGAACGCGCGCTCGAAGCCATGTGCCGCCGCGTGAAGAGCCGCGTCGCCTTCGGCAAGCCGCTTGCCGAGCAGGGCGTCATCATCGAACGCATCGCCAACAGCCGCATCATGATCGATCAGGCGCGGCTCCTGACCCTCCACGCCGCACATCGCATGGACACGGTGGGTAACAAAGTGGCGAAGGCGGACATCGCGATGATCAAGGTCGCCGCGCCCAACATGGCCTGCCAGGTCATCGACTGGGCGATGCAGGCGCACGGCGCGGCAGGCATCAGCCAGGATTTCTTCCTCGCCAGCTACTACGCCCACGCCCGCAAGATCCGCTTCGCCGATGGCCCGGACGAGGTGCACCGCCACCAGCTGGGCCGCCTCGAACTCGCCAAATATGACTGACGTCCGCACGCTCGACACCAGCCGCCTTGGCCCATGGCTCCGCGCCCATGTGCCGGGCGCGGACGGCGAGATCGGTGCCGAGAAATTCGCAGGCGGCCAGTCCAATCCCACCTATCTCCTGTCGGTGGATGGCCAGGCCCGCTTCGTCCTGCGCCGCAAGCCCGACGGCGTCCTTCTCCCCTCGGCCCATGCCATAGAGCGCGAATATCGCGTCACCGATGCGCTGAAGGACAGCGCCGTCCCCGTCGCCCGCCCGCTCGCCCTGTGCGAGGACGCCAGCATAGTCGGCACGCCCTTCTTCCTCATGGACTATGCGCAAGGCCGCAACTTCTGGGACGCCCGCCTGCCGGACCTCACCCCCGCAGACCGCGCCGCCATCTATGACGAGATGAACCGCGTCCTCGCCGCCCTCCACGCCATCGACCCGGCGCAGGTCGGCCTCGCCGACTATGGCAAGCCCGGCAATTATTTCGCCCGCCAGATCGCCCGCTGGACCAAACAATATCGCGCCACGCAAACGCAGCAGCTCGACGCGATGGAGCAGCTGATCGACTGGCTCCCCGCCAACGATCCCGGCCTCGAAGCCAGCCGCATCGTCCACGGCGACTATCGCAACGACAATATGATCTTCGCCGCTGACGAGCCGCGCATCATCGCCGTCCTAGACTGGGAACTCTCAACCCTCGGCCACCCCCTCGCCGACCTTGCCCAGCATCTGATGGCGTGGCGCGTCCCAAAGGAAGGCTATCGCGGCCTGTCGGACGCAGACCTCCCCGCACTCGGCATCCCCTCCGAAACCGACTATCTCCAACGCTACGCAGAGCGCAGCGGCGCGGGTCCGATCGACCCCGCCCATTGGCGCTACGCCCTCGCCTTCGCCATGTTCCGCAACGCCGCCATCCGCCAGGGCGTCTATCACCGCGCGATCAGCGGCAATGCCTCAAGCGAAGCCGCCGCCATCCACGGCGCCCGTGCCGGAGAAATAGCGGGCCTCGCATGGCGCATCGCCCGCGGGGAAGAGGATGCCCATCTATGATAGAAAAACGGATCGACGTAGGCGGCTACCACCTCCGCGCGGTGGAACGGGGGGACGGGCCTCTCGTCTTCATGATCCACGGCTTCCCCGGCCTCGCCTGGTCATGGCGGCACCAGATGGAACCACTCGCGCAAGGAGGCTTTCGCGCCGTCGCCATCGACAGCCTCGGCTATGGCGGCAGCGACCGGCCCACCGATCCCGCCGCCTACACCGCCGACCGCATGCAGGCCTATCTGCTCGCCCTGCTCGACCATTATGAAGCGGACAAGGCCGTGATCGTCGGCCAGGATTTCGGCGCACAATATGCCTGGAACCTCGCCGTCCGCGCGCCCGAACGCGTGGCGGGCCTCATCGCCACCATCCCATACGATTATGACATGGCAGGACGCGCCATGCTCGGCAGCGCCCCGCGCCTCCCAGCGGACGCCCCAGCCAAGCCAGAAGCCTCTTCTCCCGATCGCCTCCCCAGCGAACGCTTCGCCGCCATGGCCGCCGAGCATTTCGTCCACTTCCACTATTTCATGGAAGCAGGCCCCGCCGAGCGCGAACTCGCCAACCGAGCACCGGAATTCCTCGCCCGCCTCTTCTACGCCCTCTCATCCAAGGGCGATCTCTGGAGCTGGAAAACGGTCTCCTCCGTCGGCAGCGGCTATCTAGACGTCCTGCCGCCAGCACCACCACTCCCCTGGCCCTGGCTCTCCCAGACAGAGTTCGACCGCTTCGTCAGCGAATATGTCGCCGCCGACCCGATGCTCCGCTTCATCGGCGGCCTCAACAGCTACCGCACCGCCGACGCAAACTGGCGCATCGGCGAGAAATGGGCAGACCATGATGTCGAAACGCCCACCCTGTTCCTCTATGGCGAAAAAGACCCGTCCTTCGGTTTCTTCACCGATTGGGAAGCGCGGATGCGCCAACGCGTCCCCGGCCTGCGCGACATCCTCGCGGTCCCGGAAGCAGGCCATTTCGTGCAGCAGGAACAGCCCGCCGCCTTCAACAAGGCCCTTCTGGACTTCGCCCGCTCGGTGACGCAATGACGGTGCGTCGCCCCATAGCAGGCCATCTCGGCCTAAGCTCGCCCGACCGGCCGATGCTGGCGCACCTCGCCCGCTCCGTGAGCCCACTGGATCAGATCGACGCACTCGCCGACCATGGCTTTAGCGGCGTGCAAGACCTGTTCATGATGCTGCGGCCGGAGGCTGAGCAAGTCGCGATAGCCGGCCGGATGGCGAGCCGCGGCCTTATCCTGTCCAGCTTCAGCGACCTCAAATATTGGAACCAGCCGGTTTGGAGCGCCGAAGATGAAACAGGCCTCGACCATCTGCGCAGCAGCGTAGAGCTGAGCATCGAAATCGCCACCCGCTTCAACGGCGGCAGCGTCGTCTGCGTGGCGGGCCTCGACAACCAACGCCCCCGCAAGGCGCAAATCGATGCGATGACGGAAAATCTGAAGCGCCATGCCGAACAAGCCGCGCGCAGCGGATTGACGCTGCTCGTCGAACCCATCGCGCCCAGCCGCATCCCCGGCCTCCTGCTCGACCAGCTGGAGGACGCGACGGAGATGGTCCGCGCCGTCGCCATGCCCTCGGTCCGCCTGCTGTTCGACACCGGCCATGTCGCGATGATGGGTCATGACGTGCCCTCATCCTTCGCCTCCTGCGCGAAGGAAACCGGCCTTATCCAGTTCGCCGACATCCCCGATCGCGTCGATCCGGGTCTTGGCGAACTGGATTGGCCCGCGATCCTTCAAGCAATAGGCGGCTATGATGGCATGATCGAACTTGAGTTCGAACCGGTCGACCCGACCGCGACCAGCGAAACGCAGATGCTCGACCGCCTGAAAGCACTCAGCATCCTCTGACAGCAAATCCCAATGTCCTAATCTGCTCCTTGTGACTTATCCTGCTCCTAGTCCTTGATCACCAATTTGGTAAAAAGGCGGCAACGAAGATCAGGAGAGTCTGGCTCGATGAGAGTGGTTGCCAATCTTGCCCAATGTCAGGGGCACGCCCGATGCGAAGACCTGTGCCCGGAGGTGTTTTCGACTGACGCCGTCGAAGGCAAAGTCGTCATAGAACAGCCCGAATTTCCCCCGGAGCTTGAGGAAAAAGTCAGGCTAGCCGTGCGCAATTGCCCCGAAGGTGCACTTCGCATCACAAAGGGGACAGCGGCATGAACGTCACCTATTTCCCCGCCGCGCCAACCCATGTCCCTGAAGACCTGATCCGCGATTTCGACTTTTTCGACATGCCTGCCGACGTGTCCGATCCGGTGCAGATCTGGCACGGCCTTATCCAAAAAGGTGCGCCGCCCATCTTCTACACGCCGCGCAATGGCGGCCACTGGGTGTTCCTGCGTTACGCCGACATCGCCGAAGCCTATCGCAATCACGAGATTTTCTCGACGCACAAGGCGCAGATTCCCCCGCTGGAACCCTATCCGGTTCTTCAGCCCAACGGCGTCGATCCGCCACAGCATGATGTGTTCCGCAAATTGCTGGCCCCCATGTTCACGCCGCTAGCCGTCCGCCGGATGACGGATGGCCTGCAAAGCCGCGCCGAACGGCTCATCTCGGGTTTCGCCGCGCAGGGCGGGTGCGATTTCGTCAAGGATTACGCCGCCAAATTCCCGACCGGCACCTTCCTTGAACTGTTCGGCCTGCCGGAAGAGCGCCTGCCGGAATTCCTGCGCATCTCCGACACCTTCTTCCGCAGTACCGACCCGGACATTCGCGCCGCGAACCTGCTCGAAATCTATGACGTGCTGGAAGAACTGTTCCGCGAGAAAGAGCGCAATCCCGGCAACGACATAGCCTCCACCGTGGTGCAATCGCGGGACGCGGACGGCAATCCCTTCCCTTGGACCGACATCATCAACTGCGGTTTCCTGCTCTTCGTCGCGGGGCTCGACACGGTCACCAACACCATGACCTATGTCTGGCGCTATCTCGCGACATCACCGGACGCCCGGCAGAAGTTTCGCGACAGGCTGGACGATCCGTCCGCCTTCCTCCTCGCGATCGAGGAACTGATGCGGATCAACGCGGTCTCCAACATCTACCGCCGCATCACCCATGATTGCGAGTTCAAGGGCGTGCAGTTCCGCCGCAACGACCGCGTCGTCCTGCCCAACACGGTGGCCAATCGCGACCCGAGAATGTTCAACGACCCGCAGACAATCGATCTTGATCGCAAGGTCAATAACCATGTCACCTTCGGCCTCGGACCGCATCGCTGCATCGGATCGCACCTCGCCAAGCGGGAGATCATGATCTCGCTACAGGAATGGCTGCGGCAAATTCCCGATTTCGAACTGGACCCCAATCAGGACGCGGGGTCCGTCTTCGGCGGCCCGGTCATGGGCTTCACCTCGCTCAAACTGCGCTGGTGAGGAAGGGCGCGGAGGGCTTCGCACAAGCTCTCCGCGCCCCTCACTCCGTCAAAGCCGCCGACCGCTGCCGATATTCGCGCGGCGACAATCCCGTCGCCCGCCGAAAAGCGCGTGCGAAGCTGTTGCCATGGGAAAAACCGGCCTGCGCGGCGACCTGCTTCATCGGCACATCGCCTCGCGCCAACAGCAGCTTGGACTGCTCGATGCGATAGGTTTCGATATAATCGGAAATGGTCTTGCCCGTCAGCGCCAGGAACTGGCGGTGCAGGTGCCGGGTGCTGATCCCACACAGGGCGGCAAGCTCAGCCACGCCGGGCATGGGCGCACCCGCCTCTATCCGCTCCCGGATGCGGCGGAACTGCCATGGGGCAAGGCGGCTCGCCGTGGCTGCACCCTCCGCCTGATGGAACACCCGCCCCAACTCAACTCGCACCAGCTGGAAAAACGCCTCCATCGCCTCGGCTGATCGATCCAGCGGATTGATCAACTCCCGATGCGCCAGCCGCATCACGCTGCGCAGCGCGTCGTTGCGGATATTCAGCAGCCCTTGCAAAAATGGCAGCGAAGGCTCACCCGCTCCGATGATCGCCGCGCCATGCGGCTCATCGAAAACGCACCGGATCACGCGGATCTGCCTGCCTTCCGACCGCCCACCGATCGCGATGCCCGGATGACGGACAAACAGCGCCCCCATGAAGCAGCGCCGGTCGGGGTCGATGTCCGGGAAATAGGCCGATGCATCCGCCGCCATCGGGGGCAGCGACATTTCCAGCATCAACTGCTGCTCGGTTCGTTCGAAACTTACGATATCGGGCCAATGCCATTCCACCAGCTCGAACCGCCCGCCCGACACTGGGCAGGATTCGATGACCGTGGCGGTGAAGTCGATCTCGCTCATTGATCTTGGTCCTCGGGATTTCTCCTCCCCGTTTTGATCCGTCGTTTCAAGACCACTTCTCCTCCGTTCGCCCTGAGCTTGTCGAAGGGCTCTCCTTCTTCATAGGCTTCACGTCAGAGGGGAAGTGAAGGGCTTCGACTAGCTCAGCCCAAACGGGGGTAGGGTATCTTACCCCTACCGCATCAACGCCCGCCAAGCCCCAGGCGGCCGCCCCGTCTCCCGCCGGAACGCAGCGCAAAAAGACGGCGCCCCCGCATAGCCCAACGCCCGCGCAACCTCCTCAATCGATCCCTTATCCTCGGTCAGCATCGCCTTCGCCCGATCGATCCGCCGCCGCCGGATCGCCGCGCCCGGACTGATGCCTGTCGTCTGGTGAAAGCAGCGGATGAAATGATCCCGGCTGATCCCACACCGCTCCGCCATCGCATCGATCGACGGGGCAGGGCCGGGCGCATCAACCATCGCCAGTGCCACCCGCAGCGCCCGCGCGGATAGCCCGCCCCGCCGTCGCCCCGCGCGCTCCGTCGCCTGCGCAAGGAACCGCCGGAGATCGAGCAGGATCAGCGACACCAGCGCCTCCCCAATATCCGCACTGTCCTCGCCGGGATGTTCGACCTCCGCCGCCAGCCGCAGCATCGCCTCCTCAATCGGCGGCGCATGCATGTCAAAACAGGCGCTCAGCGTCGCATCGTCAAAACCGATCCCCGCCAGCGCTGGCGCGATCCGTCTATCCTCAAAGCGAATGCGGATCGTATCGAACGCGCCCTTCGCGACATGAAATTCCATCGGCACGCCAGCCGGACGCAGCGCCAGCGCCCCCATGCGCGCGAAAGGACGGCGCGGATCACCCGCCTTCCGCCCCTCCGACCCGGTTAGCAGCCGCGACAGGCCCAGCATCAAAACCGACTGCGGCTCGACCATCTGCACCGTCTCTTCCCGGACTTCCGGAAAAGCGCATATTTCAACAACCGCCCCATCGACCGCCAGCGATCCGCGCACAAGATCGGCGTTCTGCCGCGCCAGCCGGATCGAAATGGCATCCATCACCACCAGTTATCACAAAGCGTGAGAAATTACGAGATAATGCGACAATCATGTGGCATTCTCCCAACGCTCCTTGAGCCTGCTCTCCCGCACCGGATAGCAATAAAGCCAAGGAGAGTGCCGCCATGAATCGCCCGACCGGACCCATCGTCCCCGCCACCAACGCAATCGCGCAGGAAGAAGCCCGCTGGCAGCAGGAAACGCGCGGCCCCGCCATCGAAGGGCGACCGGAACGGCGCGACCCCTTCGTCACCCAGGCGCTCAAATGGCCGATCAAGCCGCTCTACACGCCCGCCGATCTCGATGCCGTGGGCTTCGACTATAGCGCCGACCTCGGCTTCCCCGGCGAATATCCCTACACCCGCTCGACCCGCCCCAACGGCCACCGCTCGGACTTTTGGACGATGACCCAGGTCACCGGCTTCGGCAAAGGCGAGGATTGGGCCAAGCGCGCCCGCTACATGCTGGATCAGGGTCTCTCCGGCCTCATCCTCGAATATGACCTCGCCACCACCAACGGCTATGACAGCGACGATCCGGTCGTGGAGGGCGAAGTCGGCCGCGCTGGCATGGCGCTCGACAGCCTCGAAGACCTCGAAAAAGCGTTCGACCTCCCCTTCGACAAGCTCAAATATCTGATGAGCGTCTGCAACGCGCCGCAGCCAGTGAACCTCGCCATGATCATCGCCGCCCTCGAAAAGAAAGGCGTCGATCCCAAGGACTTCGTGCTGCACATCGTCAACGGCATCCTGATCGAATATACCTGCGTCGGCCGCTACATATACCCGCCTGAACATGGATTGCGCATCGCCACCGACTGCATAGACCATATCATCCGCAACCACCCCAATTGGGCGCCGATCTCGATCATCTCCGCCCAGCTCCAGCCCGCCAAGGCGAACCCGGTGCAGGAAATCGCCTATTCGCTCGCCATCGCCTGCGCCCATATCGACGCGGTGCTGGAGCGCGGGCTCGATATCGACACGGTCGCGCCCTACATCAATCACTTCGTCGTCAATGTGGACATGGATTTCTTCGAAGGCGTCTGCAAGCTGCGCGCCTTCCGCAAATGCTGGGCGCGGTTGATGAAGGAGCGTTACGGCGCGTCAAAGCCCGAAGCGCTAAAAATCCGCATGATGACCTCGCCCACCACCATCGCGCTGACGCTCCAGCAGCCGCTCAACAATATCGCCCGGCTCGGCATCATGGCGACAGCCTGCGCGCTGGGCGGGGCAGGGGAGGCGATGACCACGCCGCTTTATGACGAGGCCCACGCCCTGCCTGCCGAAAACGCCATCCGCGTTGGCGCCGCGATCCAGCATATCGTCGCCTACGAAACCGGCGTTGCGGAGACGATCGACCCCCTCGCAGGCTCCTACTATGTCGAGACCCTCACCAAGCAGATGGAGGATGCCGCCTTCGCCGAAATGGACAAGATCTTCGCCATGGGCGGGGCGCTCAAAGCCATCGAGACCGGCTATATCCAGCGCGCGCTCGGCCGCGAACAATATGAGCGCAACAAGGACGTAGAGGAAGGCCGCCGCAAATGGGTCGGCGTCAACCACCTCACCCGCGAAGACGAAGAACGCGAAATCGAAATCTTCCGCCTCGACGACGCGATGGAGGAAGAGCAAATCCGCAAGGTCCGCGACCTGCGCGCCCGCCGAGACCAGCCCGCCGTCGATGCAGCGCTGGAGAAGGTGCGCGAAGCCGCCCGCACCGGCGCGAACATGGTCCCGCCCTGCCTCGAAGCGGTAAAGCTCTACGCCACGCATGGCGAAATCTGCAACGCGATGCGCGACGTCTTCGGCGTCCACAGCGCCGACAGCCAGCTCATGGGGATTTAGCATGACCACATTCAAACGCCCCTTGCGCGTCCTGCTCGCAAAACTCGGCATGGACACCCACACGGTCGGCGTCACCGTCATCGGCCACGCCCTGCGCGAAGCGGGGATGGAGGTCATCTTCACTGGCCTCAAGCAGACCCCCGAAATGGTTTGCGCCGCCGCCGTGCAGGAGGATGTGGACGTCGTCGGCATCTCCACCCTATCCGCCGGTCACACCCGCAGCCTGCCCAAGCTCGCTCGCCTGCTCCGTGAAGCAGGTGCGGGCGACAAGCTGCTCGTCGCGGGCGGCGTCATCCCCGAAGAGGACAAGCCGATCCTTGAGGAAGCAGGCGTCGATCGCATCTTCACCATGGGTTCTGACACGCGCGACATCGTCGCCTATCTCGAAAGCTGGTGGGCAGCGCGGCTGGCGGAGGACGCCGCCTGATGATGCGAAACCCGGCGGAGGTTGCCGACCGCCTCCTTGCCGGAGACGTGGCGGCAGGCGCGCGCGCGATCCGCTGGCTGGACGACCGCGACCCGCGCGGCGCGCAGGTGCTTGGCCTCATCTACCCGCACACCGGCCGCGCCCAGCTGGTCGGCGTCACCGGCCCGCCCGGCGCAGGCAAATCCACCCTCACCGACACGCTCGTCACGCAATGGCGCAAGCGGGACCAGCGCGTCGCCGTCATCGCCGTCGATCCATCCAGCCCCTTCACCGGAGGCGCCATCCTCGGCGACCGCGTCCGCATGAGCCGCCACGCGCTCGACCCCGGCGTCTTCATCCGTTCGCTCGGCACGCGGGGCCACGCGGGCGGGCTGTCCCGCTCCACCCATGACGCCTGCCTCGTCTTCGACGCGATGGGCTATGACATCATCCTCATCGAAACCGTCGGCGTCGGGCAGGACGAAATCGATGTCGTGAACCTCGCCCACACCACCGTCATCGTCGCGGTGCCCGGCCTTGGCGATGAAATTCAGGCGGTGAAGGCGGGCCTCATGGAGGCAGGCGACATCTTCGTCGTGAACAAGGCCGACCGCGACGGCTATGACGCCACCCATCGCCAGATGGAACTGATGCTCCACCTGCGCGCCCAAACCGTCATGGACCAGCGCTGGGACGTGCCCCTCCTACGCGCTGTCGCGGCAAAGGGGGAGGGCGCGGACGCCATCGTCGACGCCATCGCCGCCCATCGCGCCTTCCTGCAAGAACAAGGGGACTTCATCAGCCGCAGCCGCCTGCGCGCGCGGGAACAGCTCTTCTCGCTAGTCCGCGACGCCCTCGCATCCCGCGCAATGACCCTGTGCGGCGACGCCATCCTCGATCAGGTAGAGATGCGGCAGCTTGATCCCTACGCCGCCGCAGAACAAATTGTCGCAGTCCTTCCCGACAAGAGTGCCCCCGCATGACCAAGTCCATCTGCGCTCTGGCCCACAAGCCGGGCACCACTCGCGAAGATTTCCAGCATTATTATGAAGAAAATCACGCTCCGATGGCGATCAGTCATTTCCCCTTCTCTGCTTATGCTCGCAATCACCTCACCGGGGCGCAGCTATTCCGCTGGGACACGATCAGCGAATTCTGGGCCGATGACATAGAGGCAGCGGCGGCACTCATGGCCGGACCAGTGGGAAAGATCATGGCCGCTGACGAGGAACGCTTCATGAACCGGCCTCTCATCGCCTCCGCCGGAGTGGAGGAAGTCATCCTTTCCCCTGGAAACCCCGCCGGAAGCGACGGCCGCCGAACAGCCTTGCTCGTTCAGCATGCCGCCGAAGGCGTCGATCTGCGCTCAGCGGTGATGGCGTGGGCGAAGGGATTCGCTAAGGACATGCCCGGCGTCTCGATCGACTTTACGACCAACTGGACCGCCCAAGCCTTTCCAGCAAAGGCCGTCCTGTGGCTGCCGGGATGGCAAGCCCAGGCCGCCATTCCGTACGGTCTTTCCACTCAAGCGCTGTTGATCCGCCATGTCACAACTCCGCCTTCGCAGTTGCTGGGCGCCCATTCCGCCTCTCGTTAGCGCTGAAATTGCCGGAGTGCAAATGTGCAACAGCGTAGAGATAAACATCAGATGTTACGCAGATTGGCACGATCATCCTTGATGTAAGCGATAATTGCGACTAACGGAGCTGCATCGGACATGTTTATCCATGTTCGGGGTCAACAGGCGCTTTTTCCCGTGTGGCGCGTGCAGATAACGATAAACAGCCGGGACTGTTGACCAAGAGCAGCATGTGTTTGGGAGGATGTATGAAATCCATATTGCTTGCGGGCGTTACCGCAATTTTGGTGCCTTTCTCGGTTTCGGCGAACGCTCAGGAACAAAGCGCCGTTCAGGAACCATCGGCCACTCTCGGTGATATCGTCGTGACTGCGCGCCGCTCTGCGGAAACGCTGCAGGACGTGCCTGTCGCCGTTACCGCGCTCAGCGGTGACTTCATCGAACGGCAGAACATCTCTGATCCGACCGACGTGCCGAACTTCGCGCCGAACATCACGATCGAACAGCAGCCGTCCAGCCTTTCGGCCGCGACCATCTACATTCGCGGCATCGGCAACAACGAACCTTCGGCCGTTTCCGAACAGGGCGTGGGCGTCTATCTCGACGGCGTCTACCTCGCCCGTGCGGCCGGTGCCGTGTTCGACCTTATCGATCTGGAACGGATCGAAGTGCTGCGCGGTCCTCAGGGCACGCTGTTCGGCCGCAACACCATCGGCGGCGCGCTCCAGCTGATCACGAAAAAGCCCGCCAACGACATGCATGTCACCGCGAAGGCGGGCTACGGCCGCTTCAACGAATGGTATGCCCGCGCGCGGCTCGATACCGGCTATATTCTGGGCGACGTGCTCAAGGCGTCGATCGCCTATCAGCATCGTGAGGGCGACGGCTATGTGAACAATACGCTCACCCCGGCCTCGCAGGACCCCGGTTCGCTCAATGCGGACTCGGTCGCGATCGGTTTGCAGGCGGATCTGGGCGATCTGACGGTCAATTACAGCTTCGATTATGACAATCGTAAGGGCACGCCTGCCTTCTTCCAGATCGTCGCTGCCACCCCGCTGGCGCAGGACTATTATTCGCAGTCGCCCAGTTTCGGCGGCGCGCCTTTCCTCGTCAGCCCGGATCGTCAGGGCACCGTTCAGCAGGCGGGCTTCACCGACCGCAACGGCAATTTCCGCTATGGCAGCAAGACCCGCGTTCAGGGTCATGGCCTGACGCTCAGCTATGAAGCAATTCCCGAGCTGACGCTCAAGTCGATCACCGGCTACCGGAAGTTCTTCCAGGACACGATCCTGAACCTGTCGGGTAACGGCGTGCTGCGTGGTCAAGTCGTAGACTTCGACTCACCCACTCTGGTCTCTGTGCAGGATGTTGTTCCCTACACCGGCAACAATGCGCCGCAGAAGCAGTGGCAGTTCAGCCAAGAATTCCAGGCTCTCGGCAAGGTCGGTGACCTCAGCTACCTGCTCGGCATGTATTATTTCTACGAAAAATCGTCGGAATATAACCAGCAGGCATTGACGATTCTGGCGCCGGTAGCTGCGCTTGATTTCTATGGCTTCCCCGCCGGAACTGCGGCAGCCGTAGCGGCAGCCAACCCGGGCCTGGCCACCGTTGGCATCAACGCCACGCCGGTTCAGGCATTCGGCGGCACGTCACAGTCGATGGCCCTGTTCGGCCAGGTCAGTTGGAAGCCGTCCTCGCTCGACGATAAGCTGGAAGTCACGCTGGGTGGCCGCCATACCGCCGACGACAAGACCATCTATCTGGCCGGTGACGTCTTCCCCGTGCAGCGTGGCCGCCGCAGCTTCGACAACTTCTCCTGGCTGGCATCGGTCAGCTATGAGGTGATGGACGATGTCATGGTCTATGGCCGCGTATCGACCGGCTATCGCTCGGGCGGCATCAACCCGCGCGGCGGCAGCATCAACGGCTTCGATCCCGAAAAGGCGACCTCTTATGAGGCGGGCTTCAAGTCGCAATGGTTCGACAATCGCCTGCGCCTGAACGTCGCTGGCTACATCACCGACTATGACGACCTTCAGGTGCAGCAGTTCGCCGCAGGCAGCGGCGGCGCCACCTCGCTGATCGTCAATGCGGGCAAGGTGCGCCTGTCGGGCTTCGAAGCGGAACTGACGGCAGCCCCCTTCCGTGGCTTCCAGATCGACGGTTCGGTCGGTTATGTGAAACATGACTATAAGACCTTCCTCTTCCGCGATCCGGGCACCAACACGGTGGTCGATGTCGCTGACGAAGCACGGCCGCTCTACACGCCAAAGTGGAACGTCCATGTCGGCGCTGAATATTCGCATCCCATCGGCGGCGGCGACACGCTCGTCCGTCTGCGTGGCGACTATTCCTATCGCACGAAGATCTACTTCAACGCGCTCGACAACACCGCGCCGTTCAACGAACAGATCGTTTCGCCCAGCCAGACCAACGTAAAGGCGCGTCTGTCGGTCGAAGGCTTCGATCTCGGCGGTGGCAAGCTCGACGTGGGTATCTGGGGCGACAATCTGCTGAACCAGAAGCGGCTGGTTTACGGCATCGACTTCGGCGCGCTGGGCTTCGCAGGGGCGACGTTCAACAAGCCGACCTCCTACGGCGTGGATGCCAAGATCGCCTTCTGATCAGACCTAAAAATCCTCCCCGCGCGAAGCGTGGGGAGGGGGGAGGGGAAAATGGCACAACCTGTGAAATTTCCCCTCCACCATTCGCTTCGCGAACGGTCCCCCTCCCCATCTCACGATAGGGAGGATCAATGTGCGCACTTCCACCCTTTAACGAAGAACTGCCTTGCACTGCTTAGCCCGAACCGGGTCAAGCGAACAACGAAAAGACGCCTCTAGAGCGCGCTGCGTTAAATCGGACGCAAGACGCGCGCTCTAGTTATTTGTTGCCGCATCGTTTGTTGCGCAAAACCGGTTCCCACTTTTGCGCACGATGCTCTAAATGACCTCAGCGGCTACTCATCCCCTGCCACCCAAGTCCCAGAGCTTTCTGAACATTGATAAAACTCACGGTCAGTCCTGCCGCCGCCTGCATCCTCGCCTGCGAAGCCGCCAAGACCAGCCGCCTTTGCTTCAAATAGTCTATTCCTGAAATCGTCCCCGCCTGACTCCGCTGCCGCGCAAGCTCCGCTCCGATCTTCGCCTGCCGTTCGGCCCGCGCCAGATCGGCCAGGCTTTCGCGCTGCCGCTGAAACCGCGCCAGTGAACCCTCGGCATCCTGCAACGCATTCAGCACCGCCGCGCGGTAATCCGCCGCCGCCTCATCCCGCTGCGCCTCCGCCGCATCGATCCGTGCGCGGGCTTTCCCGAAATCCAGGAAAGACCAACTGATCCGCGGCACTGCCGCGACCGTGAACTTGTCCAGATCGACCAGATCCTCCGGCGACGATCCGCCCAGCCCGATAAGCCCCAGGAAGCTGATATGCGGAAAGCGCGCCGCATCCGCCACGCCGATCCGTGCGGTCTGGGCGGCCAGCTTGCGTTCCGCCGCGCGTATATCGGGGCGGCGCTGCAACAGGGCGGCCGGATCACTCACCGCGACCTCGGCAGGGGGCAGCGGCAGAGCAGCCGACGGGTCGAGCAAGCCGTCCAGCGTCCCCGGCACCGCGCCGGTCAGCACCGCCAGCTTGTCCTTCAACGCGTCAATCTCGGCCCGCATCGGCGCCAACTGCGCGCGCGCGCGATCTCTGTCGGACTCCTGTTGCAGCAGTTCGCCTCGTGCAATCGTCCCCCGTTCAAAACGCTGCCGAGTTAGGGCAACCTCCTCATCCTGCAACGCCAACGCCTCGACAACCATAGCCAGGCGCTGCTGCCGATCGCGCAGCTCGACATAGCTTTGCGCAACCTCTGCCGACAGGCTGACGCGGGCGTCATCCAGCCCCGCCTCGCTCGCCGCGACATCGGCGCGCGTCGCCTCGATAGCCCGGCGGCCGCCGCCGAAAAGATCCAGTTCCCAACTCGCATCGAAACCGACATTGTACAGGTCGAGCGTGCTGGCGCTCCCATCCTCCGACTGTCCGGGCAAGCGCGCCTTGGCATAGATGACCGAGCCGTTGATTGTCGGCAGCTCTTCCGCCCTTTTCTGGCGGAGAGCCGCGCGCGCCTGCCGAATGCGCGCGGCTGCGGCGTCCAGGCGGGGGTTCCCGGCCAGCGCCCGGTCCATCAACTGGTTCAGCACCGGATCGCCAAGGCTCGTCCACCATGGCGCGGCCGCTTCCACTGGCCCGGCCCCGGCGTCCCCCCGGACGAAATGCGGCGGTGGGGCAGGGGCCACGTCCGCAGGGCCGCGATAGTCGGGGCCAGCGGTGCAAGCCGTGGTCAGGATCAAGGCAAAGGCAAAGGCTGATCGGTTACGCATCGACAATCTCAATGAGCGGCCACAGGCGCGGCATGCTGTGGCAGCGGGCGGAGGAAGAAGACGAGCGGCGCGGTACACAGGATGGCGATGATCAGCATCCAGAACAGGTCGATAAAGGTCATGGTGAGCGCCTGCGTCTGAATGCCCTGTTCGATCACGCGGAACGCCGCGTCGCGCCCACCCAGCGCGAGTGCCTGCGCGTCGACATAATGTTGAAGATCAAGGCCATTGGCCGCGAGATTCTCCTCCATCCTGCGCGCATGCAGCCACAGCCGCTGGTCCTGCACCACCGCGATGCCCGCCAGCGCAAAGGAACCGCCCAGATTGCGCGCGGCGTTGTAGAGGCCCGACGCATCGGCCGCCAAGGACATCGGCACGGAACGGATTGCCGCCTGGTTCAGGAACATCATGACGCAAATGGTGCCGACGCCTCGCATCAATTGGGAATCGACGAAATCGGCGCCTGTGGACACCGACGTCAGTGATGTTTCCAAATAGGTGCTGAGGATCAGCAGGACCAATCCGATCAAGACGGAAAGATGGATCGGTATAGTGCGGATTGCCCATGGCATGAACGGCATCATGAGCACCATCGGCACGCCCGACAGCAGCACGATCTGCCCCGACTGAAGCGCATTATAGCCTGCGATCAGCGTCAGGAACTGGGGGATCACATAGGATGTGCCGTAGATCACCATGCCGATCATCATGGCCATGATGAACACCGCGCCAAACTGCCGGTCCAACAGCAGGCGCAGCCGGATCACGGGCCGCTTGGCCAGCAACTGCCCGGCCAGCAGCATGGCGAACCCGGCCACAGCCGTGATGGTCAGCCATATGATCGTCGATGACTCGAACCATTGTTCCCGCTCGCCCTCCTCCAGCACGACGGTAAGCCCGCCCAGCCCCAGGATAAGGCCGAACACGCCCAGCCAATCCGCCTCGCCGATCAGGTCAAGGCGCGGCCGCTCATGGGGAAGCGCGACCAGCAGCAGAAGAAGGAGGGCAAGCCCGACCGGCAGGTTGAGGAAAAAGGCATAGTGCCAACTGATATTCTCGGTCAGCCATCCCCCCAGCACCGGCCCCATGATAGGTCCCAGGATCGCGGTCGCCCCAAACAGGGAATTACCCACAGCTTGCTGATGGCGCGGCAATCGCGTCGCGATGATGGTCATCGCCGTGGGGATCAGCGCCCCGCCGGTAATACCCTGACCGATCCGCCCCGCGATCATGACCGGCAATGTCTGCGCCATGCCGCAGATCATCGAAAATCCCACGAAACCCACGGTGGCGATCAGCAGGAAATTGCGCAGCCCCAGCAGCCGCTGCAACCAGCCCGCCAAGGGAATGATGATGATTTCCGCGACGATGAACGACGTCGCGATCCAGGTTCCTTCCGTCCCGCTCGCGCCGATTTCGCCCTGGATGATCGGCAGGGCGGAGTTGACGATGGAAATGTCGAGCATCGCCATCATTGCGCCCAGCGTGCCAGCCGCCACCGCGAGCCAGTCCGCGACGCTTGCGCGCTCGGCTGTCTCAGGCAGTCTTGCGTTCACTTATGTGCGTCCCGCCGGACCTGCTTGCTATTCTTCAGCCGTTCCAGCTCCTCGCGGGCCGATCGGGTATCCACCGAAACCTCCACCGACATGCCGGGCAGCAGCAGCTTCTTGATCGACGGGTCCGCATCTATCGCGATACGCACGGGCACGCGCTGCACGATCTTGGTGAAGTTGCCGGTCGCATTTTGCGGAGGCAGCAGCGAAAATTGCGCTCCAGTACCGGGCGCAAGGCTGGCGACATGGCCATGCAGAGTCACCCCCGGCAGAGCGTCCACATCGATCTCCGCCGGTTGCCCCTGTCGCATCAGGCCCAGCTGCGTCTCCTTGAAATTCGCTTCCAGATAAAGCTGCTCCACCGGCACGACCGACATCAGGCGCAGGCCGGGCTGCACGAACTGGCCGATGCGCGCCGAAAGATCACCCACTCGTCCCGCAATGCTGGCGCGTATCACCATGTCCCGGACGTTGCGCTGCGCCGCGTCCAGCTGGGCACGGGCGCTCTGGCCTTGCGCTTTCGCCTGCGCGATCTGGGCGCGCAGGCTGGCGATCCGTCGCTCCGCGCCCTGCGTCGATGCTTTCTGCGCCGCCACATCCTGCGCCGCCTGCGCCGCCTGGGTGCGAAGCGTCGCCAGCTTTTCGGCCGGTTCCGCGCCACTCGCCGCCAGCGGGGCGTATCGCGCGACTTCGGACGCTGCGTACCGCGCCTTCGTCTGCGCCGCCGCCAGCATCGCCCGCGCCTGCTCGATCGCCGCTTCCTGTTCCCCGATCATCGCTTCTGCATTGGCGGCGTTCGCCTGCGCCAGGTTGATCTGCGCCTGCCCCTGCGCCGCCTGCGCCGGATAATCGGGCGCCTCGATCCGCAACAATGGCTGGCCGGGCTTCACATCCTGATTTTCATGGACCAGCACTTCACTGATGTAGCCGGACACCCGCGCCGAAACGGTGACGCTGTCGGCCTGCAAATAGGCGTCCTGCGTGCTTTGCTGATATTTGCCGTACAGCTGATAGCGGGCAAACCAGAACGCACCGGCTATAAGAACAACCACGGCCGCAATGCCCAGAACCAGGCCCAGCCTCCGCCGCTTCGGGCGGCCTGCCCCTTCGTCAATCGCATCGTCGGGTAGGGGCTCTGCATCGACCGCATCGGCCAACGACCCCTTTGGCTCACTCATAGAAATCCTACCGTCTGGGCTTCGAAGCGATGACTTAGAGTTTGCCGCAGGCGGAAGGCAAGTTTTTTCCGACGCGGAATCGGAAATGACTTATGTCAGCAGAAGGATGACGCTGAATCCTACTAGCGCGGACAGGCCGCTGGCCAGGCACAGCAATCGAAATGGACAGAGCAGAAATACCGAGCTGTCAGGTTCCATCCTCATCCCCATTTTTCTGGCGGGGTTGTATGGATAATAGGCGATTTACGCCCCATCGCCAAATGATTTGGACGGCCAGCAGTCGCCCTGTCGAGAAAACGGCAGACAGGTTCTTTTGCGCCTTCCTTACCGGCGGGATGGGGGCTATCCCGCATAGCGATAATATGCGCGTAACCGCCCGCTAATGGAGAGATAGATGTCGCAGCCATTGCTTGACCGGATCGCACTACATGATCTGGTCATGCGCTACTGCCGTGGATGTGATCGCCGCGACTTCGCCTTGGTGCGAACGCTGTATCATGATGACGCGATCGACGATCATGGGGCAATGTTTCAGGGAGGTCCCGACGACTTCGTTGCCTGGCTGCCCGAAATCACCGCGCATTGGGACCTGACGCGCCACAATATTACGAACAGCCTGTTCGTGATCGATGGCGACCATGCCGAGGGTGAACATTATGTGGAGGCATGGCACCGGACCCACGGGCCGGGCGCAAAGCTGTTCATCGCCCTTGGCCGCTATCTCGATCGATATGAACGGCGCGATGGCGAATGGAAATTCACATATCGCAGCCTGGTGTTCGATCATGGATCGATCGTGCCTGTTGATGAAGAGGCTTTTGAACGCATGAGCAAGGACGCACCCAATGGCCGCACGGATCGGGATGATCCGTCCTTCCGTTATCCCCTGCTGGCGGGGTTGAGCGCATGAGGGCCGCGATCTGGGATGGACAGTCGCTCTTCGTTAGCGACCGATTGACGCTTCGCCCTGTCGGCCCCGGCGAGGTGCGCGTCCGCGTACTGCGGTCGGGCATCTGTCATAGCGACATCGCGATGTTGACGCCGCATTTGCCCAATCTACCTGTCGTCCTGGGTCATGAAGCGGCTGGCGAGATTGCGGAATTGGGTCCGGGCGTCGAAGGCTGGGCCATAGGCGACCATGTCTGCGTGGGCACGCAAACGCCTTGCGGAAAGTGCCGTGAGTGCCAGCGTGGCGAACCGCATAATTGCGACATCAATTGGGGCTTTGCGCCGGGCTTCCCCTTCACGCTGGATGGAAAGCCCGTGGCGTCCTTTGCCAACGTCTCCTCCTTCGCCAGCGAAATCGTGGTGAAGGCGTCGCAGCTCTTCGCCATCGATGATCTTCCGTTGGACCAGGGCGCGCTGATCGGGTGCGCGGTCTCGACGGGTGTCTGCGCCGCCCGCGTTCTGGGCCGCGTGCGCGCCGGGGACACCGTGGCCGTTTTTGGTGTCGGCGGCATCGGCGTCAACGCGATCCAGGGCGCCGCCCGGAACGGCGCCCATGTAATCGCTGTCGACGCCAATCCCGCCAAGGAAGCGACGGCGCGGCAATTTGGCGCGACCGACTTTGTACTGGTGGACCCCACACAGGACAGCGAAACGGCCGCCGCCGCTTTGGCTGGCAAATACGGCCCTATCGATGTGGTGGTGGAATGCAGCGGCGCGGTCGGCGCCATCAACACCGCCTTGCGCTGCACGAAGCGCGGCGGCCGGGTGGTGCTGATCGGCATGTCGCGCCCCGGCGCAGAAGCGGCGCTCCCGCTTGGCAGCTTCGTCATGGGCGGTGAGGTGATCGCAACGATGAACGGCGGCGCGCTGCCTGATCGGGATTATCCCGAACTCATCGCGCAGGCGCGCGACGGCCGGTTGAACATCGCCGACCAGATCAGCGGCATCTGGCCGCTCGATCAGATCAACGATGCCATCGCCGCGCTGAAGGCAGGGGAAGTAACCCGCGCCGTCATCGACCACGAAATGTGATTGAGGGGCAATCTACTCCCTTCGTCACCCCGGGCTCGACCCGGGGTCCCGCTTCTTTTCCGACGCTGCCGAGGTAGCCGGACCCCGGATCAAGTCCGGGGTGACGATCATTCAAACCCCACGCATCCTAAAGCTTCGTGCTTTATTTCGGCACCACCTCATAACCCCGTTCGGGCTGAGCCTGTCGAAGCCCTTCCCTTTTCTAAATAGAAGTAGAGCCCTTCGACATTCTAACGAGGCAAGTGACTCGTTAGGGCAGCCCGAACGGGTTGAGTGATGCAGATTAAAGGCGCTACGCGTTCAGCATTTGTAGCAACTCGACCCTGTGGCATTGAGGGTCGAGGATATAGGCAGCGCGCAAACCATGTTCGGGTACGTCGGTCGCACCGAGTTCGATCGTCGCACCGGCGGCGGTCGCAACCGCCAGGGTCGCGTCAAGATCATCCACCACGAACCCCGTTGTCGCCTCTCCGGTGGCGGGGCAATTCCGGTTGGGATAGCTGACCAGAATGAAGTTGGGGGCGGGGGGCTGAGCGCCCGCAGTCTTCAGGATCACCTCGTTCATCAACGCCTCGCCTTCGCCAAGATTGATATACCCCACCACCTCAAGCCCGAACAGCTGGGTGTAGAAATGTTCGGCCGCTGCAAGGTCCTTGACGATGATCTTGGTGAAACTGAAGGCTAACGCGGTCATTCCTCAACCCCTTTCATGTTACGCATTTATGTGAGACAATCTCCATATCAGCGCCTGAAAATGGCGTAAACCATTCCATCTAATACGCATATAGGAGAGTAGGGTGACCGGACAGCAAGGTGGAGAATTGCGGTTATCGGCCGTCTGGCGGAATTTCTGCGACCAGCTGGCGCAGGCGGGCGACGTTCTGGACCGCCCCAGCGCGCCCGGCACTGCGATCGATCAGGCAGAGGGATTGCGTTATCTTTCCCGGCTGACGCGTACGGCGCTCAACATGCTGGTCGATTCCAGCGATCCGGATTTTCCGCGCATTTTCCTGCTGACCGATGACGCGATCAAGATCGGGGCCGATAATCCCGACAATCTCTATCAGCAAATCGTCGTCCGGGGGGATCGCGACTATCGCATCACCGGCAAGCGGAACAGCGTGCCCTATTTTTCCATCGGGTCGAAGGCAAACCGTTATGCCATCGACGGCACCATGGCCTCCACGGGCGAGATCGAACTGGCCGACATGCAGTTCGGGCCGGATGGCAGCTTCGAGATCATCGTCAGCAAGACGCAAAAGCCCGGCAATTGGCTGCCGATGGCGGATGACACGACCTTGCTGATCATCCGTCAGACCTTCAATGACAAGCGCGCCGAAGTCGCGGCGGACGTGCATATCGAACGGATCAGTGACGGCCCGGCCGTGCCAGTCATACTGGCGCCGGAAACGATCGAGGCGCAGTTGAACGGCGCTGCTGCGTGGGTGCGCGGAACCGCGAATACTTTCGCGGACTGGTCGCAATGGTTCATGGAACAGCCCAACCGCATCTATGAAGGCAAGGAACAGTCGGTTTACCAGCGCGCCGGGGGCGATCCGAAAATCTGGTATGGTCACATCTATTACGACCTCGCTCCCGACGAAGCGCTCGTCATCACTGCGAAACCACCGCAATGTCGCTTCTGGAACTTCCAGATCGACAATTGGTGGATGGAATCCATGGACCATGTGAACCGCAAGGTGTGGGTCAATGGCGCACAGGCCAAATATGAGGAGGACGGCAGCGTCATCCTGGTCTGCGCCGACAAGGACCCCGGCTACGGCAATTGGATCGACCTGTCGGGCCATCGCCAGGGAACGGGCCTCTGGCGCTGGATAGAGGCTGATGAGCATCCCGTGCCGCAATGCAAGGTCGTAAAGCTCTGACCGCCTCGGCTGACTTCCCCGCGCGTATCGCCATATTGGAAGACCGGGAGGCGATACGCGACCTCATCGCGCGCTATGGCCCTTTGGTGGACGCGGGCAATTGCGCCGGGGCCGCCGCTCTGTGGGCCGAGGATGGCGTCTATGAAGTCGGCGGGTTCGGCAGCTACACGGGCCGTGCCGCGATCCAGGCTTTGTTGGAAGGGGAAAGCCACCAGAGCTTGATCCATGGCGGCGCCGCCCATGTCCTCAGCCCGCCGGTCATCGATCTGGACGGCGACAGCGCAACCGCCCGAACCTATTCCGTCGTCTTCCGCAAGACGGGCGATAGTTGGGAAGCCCACCGCGCCTCCGCCAATAGCTGGCACCTCGTGCGGGTCGGCACGGAATGGAAGGTGGCCCGCCGCATCAACCGTTTGCTTGACGGATCACCCGATGCCCGCGCGCTGATTGGTGGACGATAGCGGCGGGTAAAGGCGCGCCGTGGGTGCGACCGTCTTACCCGGAAGTATCCACACCAAAGCTCTTTTTCCATCACCCCGGGCTTGACCCAGAGTCCCGCTGCCTTGGCAACGTCAGAGAAGAAACGGGACGCCGGATCAAGTCGGGAATGATATATGTGACAAAGCAAGCCGCATTCTGCATGGCATGTGCATGGACATCACCGCACCCCGCTTCACCGATGAAAACGCCGCCCGCGAGCATCATGAGCTTGCGTTGGCCGGATGGCCGGTATTGCCCGCGCTGTGGTTCGTTCAACTCCAAGCGCCTTCCTGCGCAGCGTGGCCGTAAGACGAAGGCTCACCCCGAAGGTGTGCTTCGTCATGGCGTGACCCAGTGCAATGATTGCCGTGAACAATACACTGTTACGGTCGGCACTGTGTTTGAGAGCAGCAAGATCGGCCTTCACAAGTGGGTGCTCGCAACCTTCCTTCTTTGCTCATCCAAGCGCGGCATGTCGGGCCACCAACTTGCCCGTATGCTTGGCGTGACGCAAAAAACGGCGTGGTTCATGTCGCACCGCATTCGTGAGTCCATGCGCCCTGTTGATGGCGTGCCTCCGCTTGGTGGCGAAGGCAAGACCGTTTAGGCCGACGAAACCTTCATCGGCGGCAAGGAAAAGAAGTATCCAGATACCTGTGATATCATCCTAAGAAGGTAGAGATGATAGAAACGGCAATCGCAATAACCGCAGCAACGAGCGCCAGCGTTGCAATTGTGTTGGCGTTCTTTGCCTCCCGAGCAGCGTATCGCGCCGCCTCGGCGGCAGCCCATCCCGCGTCTTTGGTTGACCTCGCGATTTCTAGACTTTCGGCTTTAGAGGCTGCTTCACGTTCTTGATCTTTTCGTGCCAACCAAGCGGTGGCGGCGATGTCCCTACCTCTGCCGCGCCCATAGCGGCCTAGCGCGAGATTTTGCCGAACGGCATCTTCTCCGGCTTCCTCTAGTTCGTCTTCAAATCTCACTTTGACCGTCCCCCCGACTCATCCGAGCGAGGAACATATCACTGACTAATCTTTTGGCTTCTCTTTCGGACTCGACTTTTTCAGCGGTTTATGCGGCTTAGGTGGCGTGTTGAGCATCCGGCGCAGCACATCATCCTCTTGTTTTTGTTCGGTGCTCGACATGGCTAATTCTCCTGACATTGCCGCCCTTATACCGGCTGAAGCCCTCCAAGAGATAGGACGTCTAATCATCAACTGGTCCCAGGTTGAAAGTGTGTTCGACCTAATTTTCCTGAGGATTGTTGTGATGGAAGGCAAGGAATCCATGACAATGGATGACCCAAAATTCAAAGAAATGGCCCACGGCATAAAAAGGCGGTGCAAAAGATTAAGGCTTCACTTTAAAACGTCCAAGCTATCTGACGAAGAAAAGTTACCTTGGATAAAGGCACTTGATACACTATCGTCTCTAAATCGGTGGAGAGACCTATTGGCGCATGGAGTTATAAACCCTCTTAAAGACGGAGACTCTGCTGCTGCTGTTCATATTTATTTTAAAAGTTGGAACTCACCCACGAAACATGATTTCGGGCCGGTAAAGATTTCCGCCATTAAGCAAAATCGCGAAAAAATTGCTCTGCTTTGGCATGAACTAATCCGTCTGTCACTTGAGGGACAGACAGGTGTTTGATGCGGACTGCCTCGATAATGCCATAGATGCTACGCGCCATTAACGCATTGTCATATTCATCAGAGTGGGCGCACCAGTGAAGGAACGCCCATCCTCCGCCTCTGCCGTTTCCACTGTAATCTCATTACCCACCGGCCTGTCACGCAGGCTCTTGCTTTGTCATGTATATCACTCCCAATCAAGTCCGGGGTGACCATCACTCAAACATGGTCATGCTCCAGCGAGGGACGGCTCCAGCTTTTCTAGGGCCGCCCTTCCGCTTATGCGGTTCAGGCGGTCTGACGAGCGACCGCAAACTGCTTTTTCGCAAAGGCGCAGGCATCCGCCATCGCCTCCTGCGCGCCCGGCAGAAAACCGATCCATGACACGAACCCATGGACCATGCCGGGATAGCGCTTCACTTCCACTTCCACCCCGGCCTTTTCCAGCACCGGGGCATAGGCTTCCACTGCGTCGCGGATGGGGTCGCATTCGGCGCTGGCGATAAAGGCGGGCGCCAGGCCCTGATGGCTCGTCGCCTTCATCGGACTGGCGCGGAAATCGTCGTAATCGCTCTCGTCCTTGATGTGCAATTCCCAGAAATAATGCGCATCTTCCAGGCGCAGCACAGGGCCGTTGGCGAACTCGATCGCGGACCCTTCTTCGGGGATCGGATGGATGCCGGGGCCATACCAGTTGATCTGCGCCGCGATACGGGGCGCGCCCGCGTCTCTTGCGAGAAGGGCGCAGGCGCTCGCCAGCACGCCGCCCGCGCTATCGCCCGCCACCGCGATCAGGGCGGGATCGCCCCCCAGTTCGGCCGCATGCGCCGCCGCCCACTGCGTCGCGGCCCAGCAATCCTCGAAGGCCGCCGGGAATTTATGCTCGGGCGCCAGGCGATAGTCGACGGACACCACGATGGTCTCCGCACCCGCCGCCAGCCCGCGCGCGATCATATCCTGCGTGTCCAGATCGCCGACAACGAATCCGCCGCCATGGAAATAGGCAGTGACTGGGAAAGGTCCCGCGCCCTCGGGCGTATAGATGCGCACCGGTATCTCACCGTTCGGTCCCGGAATGGTCCGATCGACGATCGAGGCAAGGGATACAGCAGGGGGCGGAAGCTGGATCGAACTCGACCGCACCGCCTCCCGCAACGCAGGAACCGGAGCAGTCCGGATCGGCGGCCATTCCGGTTGATTGGCGAACATGGCCTCAAGCTGCGGGTCTAGCGGCATCTCGATTCTCCTCGTTTCGTTTCAATTGTGCATCTTCTTCTTTAATTCGCGAGCGCCACCGGAGCGACGCACTGAATATTCCTCATCCTCTAGGTTCTCTTGGCATAGCTAATCCGCGTTCGGCGATGATGTTGCGCTGGATCTGGTCGGTTCCGGCGTAGATGGTATCGGATCGAGACATGAGGTGCATGGTTGTGAGGGCGCCCATGCGTTCGTCGTTGATGCCTATTTCGCCCTCTTGTCCCATTACCGCCATGGCGAGGTCGCCAAGCGCGACATGCCAGCGGGACCAGTAGAGTTTGTAGGTGTATGCGGCGCCGGTGAGTTCGGGGTTGGCTTCGCCGCCTGAGAGCATGCGCAGGGCGTTGTAGCGCATGATCTTGAGCCCGGCATGGGCGGTGGCGATCTTCTGGCGGGTGAGCGGGTCTTGTGCCTTGCCGTTGGCCTTGGCGATGGCGATGATGTCGTCCAGTTCGTTCCTGAACTGCATCTGCTGGGCGAGGGTGGAGACGCCGCGTTCAAAGCCAAGGAGGGCCATGGCAACCTTCCAGCCTTCGCCTTCTTCGCCGATGCGGTCCATGGCGAGGGCTTGCGCTCCATCGAAGAACACCTCGGCAAATTCGGCCTCGCCGGTCATCTGGCGGATGGGGCGGGGGGTGACCCCGGGCTGGTCCATGGGGACCATGAGGAAGGAGAGGCCCTTGTTGCCGACGCTGCCGGGCTCTGTGCGGGCAACGACGAAGCACCAGTCGGCGATCGTGCCCATCGAGGTCCAGATCTTCTGCCCGTCGATGATGTACGTATCGCCTTCCAGGCGTGCCTTGGTCTTCACATTGGCCAGGTCCGATCCTGCGCCGGGTTCAGAATAGCCCTGGCACCAGATCGCCTTGCCGGTGGCGATGTCGGGGAGGAACCGGGCCTTTTGCTCCTCGGTGCCCATGGCGATCAGCGTCGGCCCGAGCAGTTCGACCCCCAGATGCCCCGCGCGCGGCGGACCCTTGGCTCTGGCATATTCCTCGGCGAAGATGATCTGCTGCGCGATCGAGGCGCCGCGCCCGCCCCATTGCTCAGGCCAGCCAATGACGCTCCAGCGCGCCTCACCCAGGGCTGCTTCCCAGGCGCGGCGCTCCTCGACATTGTCGACCTGGTTGGTCTGGCCGCGAATGGCCTTGAACGGACCGCTAAGCTGTTCGTTGAGCCAGCTCGCGGCCTCTTGCCGAAAGGCTTTCAATTCAGGGGCGAAGGCGAGTTGCATGGATCAGGCGACCTCGAACAGACCGGCAGCACCCATGCCGCCCGCGACGCACATGGAGACGACCACATATTTGACGCCGCGGCGCTTGCCTTCGATGAGGGCATGGCCAACCAGGCGCGATCCGGTCATGGCGAAGGGATGGCCAATGGCGATGCCGCCGCCATTGACGTTCAATTTCTCAGGATCGATGCCGAGCGTGCGCTGGCAATAGATCGCCTGGTTGGCAAAGGCTTCGTTGATTTCCCACAGGCCGATGTCGTCCATCTTGACCCCGGTGCGTTCCAAGAGCTTGGGGATGGCGAACACCGGGCCGATGCCCATTTCGTCAGCGCCGCAGCCTGCAACCTGAAAACCCCGATAGATGCCCAGGATAGGGAGCCCTTCCTTTTGCGCGGTGGCAAGGTCCATGACGACCTGGGCAGACGCGCCGTCGGAGAGCTGGCTGGCGTTACCCGCCGTCACATGCTTGCCTTCCTTGATGACGGTGCCGTTTTTGAACACGGGCTTCAATTCAGAAAGCTTCTCGTAAGTGGTGCCCGCGCGGATGCCCTCGTCCTTGGTCAGGGTCAGCTCTTCCTTGCCGGTCTCATTGCCTTCCTTGTCGAACAGGGCTTTCGTGACCGTGATCGGCACGATTTCATCGTCGAACTTGCCCGCTGCCTGGGCGGCGGCGGCGCGCTGCTGCGACTGGGCGGCAAAGCGGTCCTGGTCCTCGCGGCTGATGCCATAGCGTTCAGCGACGATCTCGGCGGTCTCGATCATCACCATGTACGCGTTGGGATCGCGCGCCTTGATGAACTCGGAGCGGTTGCGGAAGGCGGGATAATGTTTGTCGATGGTGAGCGAGACATTCTCCACGCCACCCGAGACGGCGCAGTCGATCTCGTTGGCGATGATGCCGCGCGCCGCGAACGCCAGCGCGTTCAAGCCCGACGAGCATTTGCGGTCCATCGAAAAGCCGCTGGTGGTGTCGGGGAGGACCGATCCGTGGACGGTGAGGCGCCCGACATTGTAGCTTTGCGTGTTCCACTGGTTGGCAACGCCCAGATAGACGTCGTCGACGCGGGCGGGATCGATCCCGGCGCGGGCGATGGCGGCATCGACCACATGGGAGGACATGAACGGCGCTTCGGTGTCGTTGAACGCGCCGCGATAGGCTTTGCCAACGCCAGTGCGGGCGGTGGAGATGATGGCTGCTTCACGCATTGAACAATATCCTTGGATTAAAAGCCGTGCATGTTGGTGGGGCCCCAATAGGCGCGCATTTCGACGACCTCATTGGCTTCGTTGAAGCGGAAGGTGTCGATGACGTCGATGCGCTTGGCCCCGCCATCGAAGTTCAGGTTCACCGAGAAGGGAAAGACGGCATAGTCGCCCGCGACCCGGACCGGGCCTTCGAGCTTGAGCTTCGCGCCGGTCTTCATGGACTGTGCGTAGAAGGCGCGGATTGCTTCGCGGCCCTTGTGGATGGGGGAGCCGATCGGGTCTTCGACGGTTGCATCAGCGGCATAGAGGGCGGCGACCTGGTCGGCGCTGCCTGCTTCGAACGCTGCGACATAGGCGTTGACGGCGGCTTCCATTTTTACAGGATCGGGCATGGGTCTTGCTCCAGCAGGGGTGGCGAGGAGAGCCAGGACGCAGGCGATGACGGTGCCCCGGCTCATAGTCCTTCAGCTTTCGGGAAAATAGCGGTTGATGGTTTCGACCACGCAGGCGGGCTTGTCTTTTCCTTCGATCTCGACGGTGACGCGGATCACCGCCTGGATGGCGCCGCCCTTTACTTCCTCGGCCGAGACGATTTCACCGGTGCCCCGAATGCGCGATCCGACCACCACCGGATTGAGGAAGCGGGTCTTGTCCATGCCGACGTTCACGCCTGCGGAAAAGCGCCGGACCTCGACGATCTGCGGCATGAACAGGTTGACGAGGGAGAGGGTCAAGTAACCATGGGCGATGGTCGCGCCGAAGGGCCCGTCTTTCGCGCGCACCGGATCGACATGGATCCACTGATGGTCGCCGGTGCAGTCGGCAAAGGCGTCGATGCGCGATTGCTCGATGGTGAGCCACTCCGAGGTGTCGAGCTTGGTGCCTTCCTTGCCCAGAAGATCGTGGGGATTTTCGAAGATGGTCGCCATGTTTACGCTCGCTGGCTGGAGACCGCGACGATTTCGCCGGTCATGTAGGAGGAGAGGTCAGAGGCGAGGAACATCATGACGTTGGCGATTTCCCAGACCTCGGCGGGGCGCTTGAACGCTTCCTTTTCAACCAGCTTGTCCAAGGCTTCCTGGGTCGTCACCTTGGCGAGGAAGGGGTGCATGGCAAGGGATGGCGAGACCGCATTGATGCGCACGCCATGTTCGGCCGCCTCGATCGCGGCGCAGCGGGTGAAGGCCATGACGCCAGCCTTTGCGGCGGCATAATGGGCCTGGCCCTTTTGCGCGCGCCAGCCCAGCACGGAAGCGTTGTTGACCATGACGCCCGACTTGGCGGCGTACATGGCGGGCAGGAAGGCGCGGGTCATGCGGAACAGCGAGGTCAGCGTCACGTCGAACACGCGGGCCCACTGCTCGTCGGTCATATCGACGATATCGGCTTCACCGCCGAGGCCTGCATTGTTGATGAGCACATCGACCCGGCCCAGCGCGGCGAGAGCGGCGTCGCGCAAGCCCTGCACGGCTTCCTCGCTGGTGACGTCGCACACAAATACAGCGGGCCGCTCGACCTTGGCTTCGTCGGCGATGCGGTCGGCCGCTTCATTGAGGCGGCGTTCGTGGAAGTCGCTGATGAGGAGCTTGGCGCCTTCCTCGGCGGCGCGCTTGGCGGCGGAAAAGCCGATGCCGGTGCCGGCCGCCGCGGTGACGACCACGGTCTTGCCCTTGAGCATGCCCAGCGGGGTCGGATAGGGGGGAACAGGCGAGGTCGGGGTCATGCGGCGTCCTTCATGATGATCTTTGCGAGCGCTTCGCGATGCTGGTCTGGGGTGCCGAGCCAGCTGGCGCAAGCTCTGGCGCGCTTGAAATAGAGGTGGGCGTGATGTTCCCAGGTGAAACCGATGCCGCCATGGAGCTGGATGGCGTCGCCCGTGACCGAGCAATAGGCGTCCGACACATAAGCGCGCGCGGCATGGGCCGCTTCAGCCAGTTCCTCGCCATTTTCATCGATCGCGGCGGCGGCATAATAGGCGGCCGAGCGCGAGGCTTCGACCAGCAGCATCATGTCGGCGAGCATATGCTTGTACGCCTGGAATGAGCCGATGAGGCGGCCGAACTGGACGCGCTGCTTGGCATAATCGACGGTGGCGTCGAGGCTGTATTGCATGCCGCCGGTCTGTTCAGCGGCGAGCAGCCCTGCGCCGATGGTCAGCGTGCGTTCGATCGCGGCCTTGGCGCTGCCGGGGACGCCCAGGATCAGCTCCGGCGCCACGTCGCAATCGAAGGTGAGGGTGGCAAAGCGGCGAGTGCGGTCGAGCGCGGGCAGCGCCTCGATGACGAGGCCGGGGGTGTCGGCTTCGAGGACGACGAGGCTCTCGTCAGCGGTGGCCACCACGATGAGCTCTGCGACATGGCCGAAGGTCACGAACTGCGCGGTGCCGGTGAGCTTGCCGTTCGACAAGGTCGGGCGGCTTGCGGTCCCTGCAAAACAGGCGCGCGTGCCCGATGCCAAGCGGGGCAGCAATGCTGCCTTCTGTTCCTCGCTGCCTGCGCTCAGCACCGCCTGGACGGCGAGCACGGCGGTTTCGAAGAAGGGGACGGGCGCAAGGACCCGGCCGGTTTCTTCGAGCACCAGCGCCATTTCCACAGCGCCAAGGCCAAGCCCGCCTTGGGCTTCGGGTATCATGAGCCCGGCAAAGCCCATTTCACCAAGGCTTGACCACAGGCTTTCATCAAAGCCCGTGGCGCCTTCGACGGCGGCGCGGATGACGTCGGGGTTGGCGGCGTCGGTCAGGAAGTCGCGGGCCGCTTCCTGGATCGCGCGCTGGTCGTCGCTGAGCGCGAAATCCATCAGGCGGCTCCGTAGACGGGCTTTGCAGGCTCGCGGGTCTCGATGAGCTTGCGTACGATCGCGTCCATTTCGCTTGCCTCCAGGCGCGCGCCCTTGTCGAAGGCCGGGCTGTCGGTCCAGCCTTGCGAGAGGAAGACCTGCCCGCCCTTGAGTTCAAACACCTGGCCGGTGACGCCCTTGGACTGTTCCGAGACCAGATAGGCGACCAGCGGCGCCATGTTTTCCGGCGCGAACAGGTCGAACTCGCCTTCTTTCGCCTCCATGTCGAACGCGCCGGTATTGGTCATGCGGGTACGGGCGTTGGGGGCGAGCGCGTTGGCGGTGATGCCAAGGCGGCCAAGCTCTGCGGCCTGGACGAGGGTGAGCGTCGCGATGCCGCCCTTGGCGGTCGAATAAGCCGACTGGCCGACCGAGCCTTGGAGGCCCGCGCCGCTTGTCGTGTTGATGATGCGCGCATCGACCGGATTGCCCGCCTTGGACTGCGCGCGCCAATATTCGGCGGCATGGCGCGAGGTACAGAAATGGCCGCGCAGATGGACGCGGATGACCGCATCCCATTCTTCCGGGCTACAGGTGAAGAACATGCGGTCGCGCACGAAGCCTGCATTATTGACCACGGCGTGCAGCGCGCCGAAGCTGTCGAGGGCCTGTTCGACCATGCGCTTGCCCGACTCCCATTCAGCGACGTCGTCGGTGTTGGCGACGGCTTCCCCGCCCATCGCCTTGATCTCGTCCACCACCTGTTCGGCTGCGCCCTTGGTCGCGCCTTCTTCGCCATGGGTGCCAACGCCAAGGTCATTGACGACGACCTTGCAGCCTTCTGCGGCGAGGCCCAGCGCATAGGCTTTGCCCAGCCCATTGCCCGCCCCGGTCACGATCGCAACACGTCCTTCGCAGATACCCACTTGCCTTACTCCTCAAAATGCCTTGCGCGTCATGGTGCGACCGGGATCAGCAGATGCTGGCTCACGTCGCCGATAAGATCGAGCAGCGAATAATCCCGCTGCGAAAAATGCCATGCGCCGTCGGTGCGGACGAAGGCGTCATGATAGCGGCCCGCGCAGATCGCCTGGAGCGGCAGGTCCGGGGTCGCCTGGAACACGGTGTAGTAGGAGCGGCAGCTTGCCGTGCCTGCATCCTCGTCCACCTCGACGATGGGATTGGTGATGACATGCTTGGTGCGCGGCGTGCCGCAGGGGTAGAGGCGCACATGGGCCTGCCAGAGCGCGAGCATCGGTGCTGACCCTTCGATCGTCTCGTCCCCGCCAGTCTTGATCCGGGCGCGTTCGAACAGGGCGGCGACGCCTTCAAGATCGCATTCGTCCATCAGTTCGGCATAGCGGTAGAGGAGGTTGGTGATGGCGGTGGCGCTGTTCATGGCTTGGCTTCCCGCTCCGCCGCCTGTTTCTCGCGATGCTGCGCGGTCTCGCCGGTCAGGCGCACGGCCACCGCTTCTGACTGGCTGCGCTGGCCAAGCCGCTCTGCGTTCGCCTCGCGCAGCGGCTGCGCTTCGACCAGCCCAGTCCGCGCGGCGCGGGCGAGCTTTTGATATTCCCCCTCGCCATTGTTGCGCCAGGTGACCTGGTGCGGCTCGAAGGTCTTGACCACCTTGGCCGGGTTGCCGACGACCAGGCTGCGCGGCGGGGTCACCGTGTCGGACTTGACAAGGGCAAGGGCGGCGACGAGATTTTCGTCACCAATGATGGCATTGTCGAGGATCACCGCGTTCATGCCGATCAGGGCATTTTCGCCGATCTCGCAGCCATGGATGATCGACCCATGGGCGATCGTCGCGCCGCGCTTGATCACCGTGTCGCGCAGCTGGTTGGCATGGACGGTGACGCTGTCCTGGATCGAGCTGTCGCCCTCCACCACGATCCGCCCGAAGTCGCCGCGCAGGGAGGCGCCCGGCGCGATGAAGCAGCCTGGCCCCACGATCACGTCGCCGATCAGCGACGCCAGCGGATGGACGTAGCTCGATGGATCGACGACGGGTGTGATCCCCTGATAGGCGTAGCAGGGCATGGGGCCGCGCGCTTTCCCGTTAGAGCCGCTCGATGATGGTGACGTTGGCCTGGCCGCCGCCTTCGCACATGGTCTGGAGGCCATAGCGGCCGCCGGTGCGTTCGAGCGCGCCCAGCAGCGTGGTCATCAGCCGCGCGCCGGTGGCGCCGATCGGATGGCCGAGCGCGATCGCGCCGCCCTGCACATTGACCTTTTCGTGCGGGATGGCGAGTTCCTTCATCCAGGCCATGGTGACGCTGGCGAACGCCTCATTGCATTCGAAAAGGTCGATGTCGGCAATGCTCATGCCCGCCTTCTTGAGCGCATATTGGGTGGCGGGGATGGGGCCGGTCAGCATCCATACCGGATTGGCGGCGCGGACCGAGAGGTGATGGATGCGCGCGCGGGGCGTGAGGCCATGGTCCTTCACCGCCCGCTCACTGGCGATGAGGAGGGCAGCGGCGGCGTCGCAATTCTGGCTGGCGACCCCTGCGGTGATGATGCCGCCTTCATTGACGGGCTTCAAGGACGCCAGGCCCTCCAGCGATGTAGTCGGACGGATGGTTTCGTCGCGGGTGAGGCCTTCGAGGGGGGCTACTTCATGATCGAACCAGCCATTGTCCCAGGCGGCCTGCGCGCGCTGGTGGGAGGCGAGGGCGAAGGCTTCCATCGCTTCACGGCTGATGCCCCATTTGTCGGCGATCATCTCGGCCGACCTGATCTGGTTGACCTCTTCCATGCCATAGCGCTCAACCCAGCCCTTCGACCCGTGGAACGGGCTGTCGAAACCATATTGCGCGCCCGCAATCATCGCCGCCATGATCGGGATCTGGTTCATTGCCTGGCTGCCGCCCGCGACGACCAGGTCCTGGGTGCCGCTCATCACGCCTTGGGCTGCGAAATGGACGGCCTGCTGCGAGGAACCGCACTGGCGGTCGACGGTGACGCCGGGGATTTCTTCAGGGAGGCCTGCGACCAGCCATGCGGTGCGGCCGATATCGCCCGCCTGGCCGCCGATCGTCTCGGTGCAGCCCCAGACCACGTCCTCGACACAGGACGGATCGATGCCGGTGCGCTTGACCAGTTCCTTGATCGGGTGCGCGCCAAGGTCGGCCGGGTGAACGGCGGCAAGGCTGCCCTTCTTGCGGCCAACGGGCGTACGGACGGCGTCGATGATATAGGCTTCAGGCATTTTCATGTTCCCGGGCAAAGGTCTGGTCCGGCCCCATGGGCTGGGTGAAGATGCGCGTGGCGATGCGCGCGCGGTGCTGGGCGGGCGTGCCCCATGTTTGCGTCAGCGCAAGGGCGCGCTTCAAGAACAGGTGGACGTCCACCTCCCAGCTATAGCCCATCGCGCCATGCACCTGGATCGAGGCGCGGGCGGCCTTGTCGGCCGCTTCCAGGGCCACGAGCTTGGCATGGCTGACGCGGGCGCGGGCTTGTACGTCACGCGCGCCGATCTCGGCGGCCGCCGCAGCGACCACGGGCTTGGCAAATTCGATGGCGACCTGGGCGGAGGCCAGGTGATGCTTGACCGCCTGATAGCTGCCGATGGGCTTGCCGAACTGCTGGCGTTCCTTGGCATAGTCGACGGCCAAGTCGACCGAGCGCTGGGCGAGGCCCAGGCCAAAGGCGGCGTTGAAGAGGGCCGCGCGGTCGAAGACGAGATTCCAGTCGGCCTTGCCGAGAGCCGTCGCCTTGTCCTTGTTCCACGCGACCGAGAAGAGACGGCGGAAGGGATCGATGCTCGGCTGCGCGGTCAGCGTCACCTGGTCGGGCGTGGCGAGATACGCCTCGCCATCGGCATGCAGGAGGATGCCGCCTGCGCTGTCGGCGTTCGCGACATAGAGGTTGGACGGATGCTGGATGGCGATGGTGGCGCCGGGGTCAGCGAGCAGTGGATGTTCGGGTGCCAACGCGGCGAGCATCGGCGCGGCAACGCCTGCGCTTTCAACCAGCGGTTCGGGCAGCGCGACATAGCCCGCCTCTTGCGCGATCAGGGCAAAGTCGATTTCGGCAAGCCCGATGCCGCCCGCGCTTTCGGGTAGCAGGACGAGCGTGAGGCCGGTCTCGACGATCGAGGCCCAGCGCGCATCGTCGCGTGCGACGCCCGCTTCCATCATACGGCGCCAATGATCGGGCGTGCAGCTGTCGGCAAACAGCGTCCGCGCCGTTTCGGCGAACATCAGCTGTTCGTCGCTGAGGGTGAAATCCATCTGTCTTCTCCCTTAGCGCGGCAGGCCGAGCATGCGCTCGGCAATGATGTTGCGCTGAATCTCGTTCGACCCGGCATAGATCGGCCCGGCGAGTGCGAAGATATAGTCCTCGATCCAGTCGACGGGGTTCGCGTCCGACGCCTCATGGGTGAGTTCGGCTTGCGGACCCAATATGGCGAGCGCGGTTTGCGTCAGGTGAATGTCCAATTCCGACCAGAAGATCTTGTTGGTGGACGCCTCCGGCCCGATCTTGGCGCCTGCCATCAGCCGCGAGGCGGTTTGGTAGATGTTGAGCGCATAGGCGTCGGCATTCATGTGCGCGCGCACGACATCGGCTTCGAGGGCCGGGTCGGCGCTTTCCTTGTTGGCGGTCCACAGCTCGGCCAGTTTCTTCGCTGCTACCTGATAGCGGGCGGGCGAGCGTAGCATGAGGCCGCGTTCAAAGCCTGCGGTCGCCATGCAGATGTGCCAGCCCTGGCCCTCGTCGCCGAGGCGATTGAAGGCGGGGACGCGGACATTTTCGAGGAAGATTTCGGCAAAACCGACATGGCCGTTGATCTTCTTGATCGCGTTCACCGTGACGCCGGGCGCATTCAAGGGGAAGAAGATGAGGCTAAGCCCCTTATGCCGCTCGGAGCCCGGCTCGCGGAACAGGCCGAACGCCCAGTCGGCGAACACCGCGCGGCTCGACCAGATCTTGTGGCCGTTGAGGATATAGTCGTCGCCCTCGCGGACGGCGGTGGCGCGCACGCCGGCAAGGTCGGAACCTGCCATCGGCTCGGACCAGGCCTGCGCCCAGATTTCCTCACCCGACGCCATTTTGGGCAGGAAGCGCTGCTTCTGCTCGTGCGTGCCGAATTCGATCAGCGTCGGCCCAAGCAGAAAGATGCCGTTCTGGTTGACGCGGCCCGGCGCGCCTGCGCGATAATATTCTTCCTCGAAGATCAGCCACTGGATAAGGTCGAGGCCGCGGCCGCCATATTCGCGGGGCCAGGTGACCATGCCCCAATCGCCGGATTTGAGCGTCTTTTCCCATTCCCGGTGCGCCTCGAACCCTTCGCGCGTCGCGTCGAAATGTTCGAGCGGATGCTCAGGCACATGGGCTTCAAGCCAGCTGCGCACTTCGGCGCGGAAGGCCTGCTGCTCTGGAGTATAGTTCAGGTCCATCAGAATTTCGCCGCGCCCTTGTTTTCCACGAAGGCGTCGCGCGCCTTCTGGCTGTCTTCATGCATGTACATTTCGAGGGTGAAGCCCTGTTCGATCCGGTAATGGGCCGAGGGGTCGGTGGGCTCGATGAGGTTCAAGGCCTGCTTGGCGATGACGAGCGCCGCGCGGCTCTTGGATGCGATCACCTCGCAAAAGGCGTAGGCCTCCTCTTTCAGCTTCTCGAGCGGCACGACCTTGTGGATCGAGCCATGGCGATGCGCGTCCTCGACCGGGATGCGGCCGCCGGTGAAGAAATTGGCGCGCACCATCTGGACGGGCAGCATGCGGCTCATGAAGGCAGCGCCGCCCATCGCGCCGCGATCGATCTCGGGCAGCGAGAAATAGGCGCCTTCCGCTGCAATCAGCGCGTCGCAGGCGCCCGCGATATTGACGCCGCCGCCGATGACGAAGCCGTGGAGCGCGCCGACCACGGGGATCGCGCATTCGCGGATCGCCTTGAAGGTGAGGTAATTATCCTTGTTGAGCTTTGCGATGCGCTCAGGGTGGGCGGCCATTTCCTTGATGTCGACGCCGCCGCAGAAACCACGGCCTTCGGCGCGGATCAGGATGACCTTCACATCCTCGTTCGCCGCTGCTTCGTACACCATGGCCGGGATCGATTCCCAGCCCTTGGTGTCAAAGGCGTTGACCGGCGGGTGGTCGAACAGGATTTCGGCGATGGCGCCGTTGATGCTGAGCGTGATCGGCATGGGTCTTCCTTCTTTCTCAGGCGGCGCTGGCGGTTTGCTGGCCCATCGCGGCAAGCGCGGCCAGGCGCTCGTGCGCTTCGGCGACGATACGATCGACAAGCTCCTGGCAGGTCGGGATTTCGCCGATCCGCCCGCCAACCACGCCGGTCGCCATCACGCCTTGTTCGATGTCGCCTTCGACCACTGCCTTCTGGATCAGCATCGGCATGGTTGCGGCCATCATCGCCTGTTTCAAGGGCATGGCGCCATGGGCGGTCATGCCGCGGGCGGACTTGATGAAGTCCATCCAGCTGGCGCCGGTCTGCTTCTTCATCGCCATGCCTGCTTCGATCGCGCGCAGCCACATGGCGAGCGGGCCGGACTTTTCGATCCGGTCCATGAGGCGGGTGCGGACCATCCGCTGGGGGATGCCGTCAAGCTTGGTGGTGACGACGATGCCGTCGGTCGTGGCTTTCAGATAAGCCGCCTTGGTCGTGTCGGGCACCGGGCTTTCTTTCGTCAGCAGGAAGCGGGTGCCCATGGCGATGCCGACCGCGCCATAAGCGAGGGCAGCTGCAAGGCCGCGCCCGTCGGCAAAGCCGCCGCTCGCGATCACCGGCACCTTGACGGCATCGAGTACCTGGGGAAGCAGCACGGTGGTGGGGACAGAGCCGGTATGGCCGCCGCCTTCGCCGCCCTGGACATTGACCATGTCGACGCCCAATTCGACCATCTTCTGCGCATGCTTGACCGCGCCGACGGTGGGGACGCAGAGGATCCCTGCATCCTTGAAGCGGCCGATCATCTTGGCATTGGGACCACGGCCGAAGCTGACAGCGCGCACCTGATCCTTGTTGGCAAGGATCAGCTCGACGATTTGGTCAGCGCCGGGCTGGAAGCTGTGGAAATTGACGCCAAAGGGCCGGTCGGTGCCCTGGCGCACGGCGAGGATCTTTTCGCGCGCTTCGTCCGGCGTCATGACCGCTGCGCCCAGAAAACCGAAGGCGCCTGCGTTGCTCGACCCGATGACGAGGCTGGGTTCCGCGACCCAGCCCATCGCGGTCTGGATGATCGGCCAGCGGCACCCCAACCGCTCGACAAGGATGGTGTGCAACGGATCGCCCATCATTCGCTCGCCTGTTTCTTATTGGCCTCTGCCATCTTCTTGGCGTCCAGCCCTGCGATCGAGCTGCCTTGCACAAGATCATTCTGGGCGTGGGCGAAATGGTGCATATGATATTGCGCCTCCATCGCGTTGCGCTTGCCCATCAGCTCCTCGACATGGTTGATCGCCTGCTTGGTGAGCCAGTTGCCAAGGCGCGGTTGCGCCACGAGCTTGGCCGCCATCGTCGCGACGGTTTCGCGCAACGCCTCGCGGGGCACGATCTTGTTGACCATGCCGAAGCTTTCGGCCCGCTGCGCGCTCATCCGCTCGCCCAAGAGCAGGAATTCCTTGGCGACGCGCGGAGGGAGTTCATAGGCGTGGGCGAAATATTCAACGCCAGGGATGCCCATGCGGTTGACCGGGTCCTGGAAGAAGGCGTCGTCGGTCGCGACGATCAAATCGCACACCCAGGCGAGCATGAGCCCGCCCGCGACACAGGCCCCCTGCACCATGGCGATGGTGGGCTTTGGCGCATCGCGCCAGCGCCGGCACATGCCGACATATTGCTCCTTCTCGCGGGTGTAGAGCAATTCTGCGGCAGGCTTGTTGACATGGCCCGGCACCATGAGGCGATTTTCGAAATGCTTGTGCACGTCGCGGCCGGGCGTACCGATGTCATGGCCCGCCGAGAAATGCTTGCCGTTGCCGCCCAGCACGATCGCGCGCACATCGTCATCGTTCACCGCGCGCACGAACGCGTCATCAAGCGCATAGGTCATCTGGCCGTTCTGGGCATTGTTGAAGCCCGGACGGTTCATCATGATCCACGCGACATGATCGATCACCTCATAGGTGACCGGCTCATCCGTTTCGTAAACAATGTCGACCTGCTGCGGTTCGACCAGGCGGTCGGTCTCGTTCATCTCAGGCTGCCCTTCTGTCTCCGGCCGGGTTGTCCTTGAACACGGTCGCCCGGACATTGTTGGGATCGATCCTGGCGATCAGCTCCAGCTGCTCTGCCGTCGGCGCAGGCGTCACCGGAATTTCGCCATCGACCTTTGCCAGCGGGAAGCCGGTATTGTCCTGCACTTCCTCGAAGGTGACGCCCGGATGCAGCGAGATCACGCGGATCTGGTGATCGGGGCCGCCAAAGTCCATCACGCAAAGATTGGTGATGATGCGGCGCAGGTCCAGGCCCTTAGGCGGCTGCCCATTGCGGTAACGCGCCGGGTTGTAGCCTGCCATGCAGACGAAATCGACTTCGCCTTCCACGAACGCGCGCTTGTTGTGGCTTGCAAAGAAGAAGCTGTTTGGATGGCTGATCGAGTTGCCCGGAAAACCGCGCGCGCCGAGCATCGCCGCCTTGGGCTTCTTGTGGTCGCCGATCACCGAGATGTTCGCCTGGCCGAAGCGGTCGATCTGCACCGGGCCGACCAGCGCATGGCGGCGGCCGCTCCACAGGGCGGAGAAGACGCGGTCATAATTGGCGATGCCTTCAAACTCAGGCTCGGCGGTGCGCTTGCCAGGGCCGACGGGCTCGCTGGTGTACCAGCATTCGCCATCGGTGGTCTGGATCGCGGGCGCGAAGGAAAGCTTGGCAAGGCCTGCGCCGATGCGGGGGAGGGGGCCGATGCCGGTCGCCATCACCTCGCCATTGTCGCGCCAGACTTCGGCGCAGGCGGCGATGACGAGTTCGGCGAGCGAATAGCTGTTCTGGGTCATGTCGGTCTCGCTCAGTAAATGGGGACGGGGAGCTGCTTGACGGCGTCCGCGCCGCCGATCGCTGCCTGATAGTCGGCTTCGGACACGTCGATATATTTCGCCTTATACTCGGCCCAGGCTTCGGGTGAGGCGGCGCTTTCGACATAGGTCTTGATGTGCTTGAGATCGAGCTGATAGTCCGGGTCAGCGCTTGAGGGGTGCGCGCCCAAGGGCGCTTCTGCAACGCCGGTGATCATCGCGCGCTCGACGAGGTTGTAGCGGCTGTTGGCCTTCATATCGAGCTGTGCCGTCGGCACGATCTTCTCGACCGTCACATAGCTTTTCTTCGCCGCGCGCACGAGCAGTTCGTCGAACAGCGCGTCCTTGCTCAGCGTCAGCAGGTTGCCGCGCTCGTCGGAACGGTGGGCGTGGATGAGCGCGATGTCGGGCACCAGCGCGGGCATGGCGACGAATTCCTCGCCATCTTCATAGGGGCTTTTGACAAATTTGAAGTCGAAGCCCGATTGCGTGATGATGTCGGTGCCGATGCCGACGCGGGTGGGGAGGAAGGGCAGCTTCATCGCGCCGGCGCGCAGGCCCCAATGATACATGCCCTCGTCAAGCTCCAGCACCTCGAAGCTGCCTGCCTGGCGGGCGTTGCGAAAATGCGGTTCGAGCGGATAATGGTCAAGGCTGGCAAAGGCGAAGACCAGCTTTTTGATCTTGCCGGTGGCGGCGAGCAGGCCGATGTCCATGCCGCCATAGCCCGCCATGACGGTCAGGTCCTTGAGGCTTGACCGGGCGATGGCGCGAATGAGCGCCATGGGCTTGCGGCGCGTTGCCCATCCGCCGATGCCGATGGTCATCCCGTCGGAAATCTGGTCGACGATGTCGTCGACGCTCATGCGCTTGTCGAGCATTATGTCAGTCATCCTTTTGCGTCACTCTTGGCAAGGCAAGCCCTGCGATTAGTCCTGCTCGTGGGCCCATTTATGGCCCCAGTCGCTGACCGAAAGGCTGGTGGTGGGAACCCATGTGTCCGGGTCTATGATGAGGCCGTTCCAGCCATATTCAATGTCGAAGCCGCCCGGTGTCTGCATGTAAAAGCTGGTCATCTTGTCATTGACATGACGGCCAAGCGTTGCCGAGAGCGGCACCTTGCCCTTGCTCTTCAAGACCCGGTCATAGGCGCGGCCGACATCCTCTAAAGAGCCGACCTCCAGCATCATGTGGACAGCGCCATTGGGGCTTTCAGGCAGCTGGCCAAGCGCCAGGCTGTGGTGGCGCGGGTTGCAGTGGAGGAAGGCAAAGCCCACGCCCGGATCATCCTCGCCCCCGCCCATCATGTAGAAGCGGCCAAGGTCGGTGTCGCCAAAGCCCATGACTTGCCTGTAGAAGGCGTGGGTCTCGTCGAAATTGGGGGCGGTCAGCACGACATGGCCCATCCCCATGTCGCCGTCCGCGCCCTTGGGGCTGCCGGTCACGAAGCGGCTGACGCCCACAGGCGAGACGAAGGGGACATAGTCGACGAAGCGGCCGTAGAAGATTTCCATGGGATTGCCCGCAGGGTCCGATGAACGGGCGAGTTCATAGACCTGACGGCCACGCGCCTCCATGACGCCGGCCCGTTCCACAGGACGGCCCGCTGCCTCAAGGCCAGCCAGCACCGATTCGAAGGCTTCGCGATTCGCGCATTCCCAGCCTGGCGCGACGAACCGGTCCTGTTCGCCTTTTTGCACCCGCAGGCGCCAGGGCCGGTCGTCCATGCGAAAGAGCGCCGCGTCCTCGTCCGGCGAGGAGGCTTCCATCAGCCCCGCGATGTTGCAGGCGAAGTCCCGCCAGGCCCCAAGGTCCCGTGCTTCGATCACCACATAGCCCAGCGCTGTCACTGCCATTTCCGCCGCCTCGCCCTTATCTGTGCCTGCCTGCCGCCATAGCCTTTGCGGAGCGTTTCAAAATGGCCTTCCCCATACGCAAATGGCAAGCGCTCAAGCCTTGGCATCCGCGCTTGGCGAGGGGCCATCAAGCACGCTCAACGAGCTTATGGCAATTCGTTCCCGATCCGCCTATAAGCAACGGCCCAAATGCGCAAGCCCTGTTTGCCTTGACAGTTTGCGTAATAGCAGTTTACATAAACTACGCATATAGCAAATTTGAAGAAGAGTCGCCTACAATGGAGAAGATCATGACCGGGGCAGTAGCAAGCCGACCCATTGACGAGGCGAATGCCGGGATACCTTCACCCGAAAGTCTGATCGCCTGCGCCCGGGCCATGATCCCGACGCTGCGGGAACGCGCGCGCGCCTGCACCATCGCCCATGACGTGCCGAAAGAAACCGTCGCCGAGATGAAGGCGGCCGGCTTCTTCCGCGTGCTCCAGCCCAAGCGCTATGGCGGCTATGAGATGCACCCCAATGTCTTCTTCGAAATCCAGAAGGCGCTCGCCGAAGGCTGCATGTCGACAGGCTGGATCTACGGCGTGCTTGGTTGCCACCCTTATGAGCTCGCCCTCTTCCATGACGAGGCGCAGAAGGAAGTGTGGGGCGATGATCCCGACATGCTCGTTTCCTCCACCTATCAGCCGGTCGGCAAGGTGGAAAAGGCAGAAGGCGGCTTCTACCTTTCGGGCCGCTGGGGCTTCTCGTCGGGCTCCTCCCATTGCGGTTGGGTGCTCTTGGGTGCGATCAATTTCGACACCGATGGCGGCCCGCCCGACATGCGCACCTTCCTCTTGCCGCGCTCGGACTATCAGGTGATCGAAGGCACCTGGGATACGTTCGGCCTCCAGGGCACCGGCAGCTTCGACATCGTGGTCGAGCGCGTCTTTGTGCCCGAACATCGCACCCACAAGGCGAGCGACGGCTTTGCCGGGACGAATCCGGGCCAGGAAACCAATACCGCGCCGCTCTACCGCATCCCCTGGGCGCAGCTCTTCATCCGCTCGGTCTCCAGCGCCGCCTTTGGCGGCATCCGTGCCGCAACCTCGGCCGCGATGGAGATCATGGCAAGCCGGGTCTCGACCAACACCGGCAAGGCCGCCAAGGCCGACCCCCATCTCCACGCCGCCATCGCCCGCGCGATCGCGGAAACGGGCGAGATGGAACTGACGCACAGGACCACGTTCAACGAACTGATGGACTATGCGACACGCAATGAGCCCATTCCGATGGAAAAGCGCGCGCTCTATGCCTATCAATCCGCCAATGTCGTGCGCCGCATGGCCGACCTTGCCGACGACATGGTCAAGCTCATGGGCGGCCGGGCGATCTACATGACAAGCCCGATCCTCCAGCCCTGGCTCGACCTCCACGCCGCGCGCGCCCATGTCGCCAACGATCCGGCCAACCGCACCAGCGACGTCATCGGCACGATGAACGGCGAACCGCCCGCCTTCACCTTTATCTAGCGTCTTGCGCTGGAGCGCGCGCCGCGCGCTCCAGCCTTGCCGTCACGTTCAGCGGGACTGGAAAACCAGCTCCCCCTCAGGCAAGACCCAGGGCCAAGCTTTTCGCACGATGCCCCAAAGGAACGATCCCCATGGCCAGTGAAGTGACCCGCAAGAGCTACAGCGTCGCGGGTGGATATGAGATTTCGATCGCGGAAATCGCAGGGGCGCAGGCAAACGCCCCCGCCGTCATCTTCATCCACGGCAGTGGTCCTGGCGCATCGGGCGCGTCCAACTTCCGCAACAATGCGCAAGATTTTGCCGACGCGGGCTACCGCGTCATCCTGCCTGACCTTATCGGCTATGGCGCTTCCTCCAAGCCCGAGACCGACTATCCGCTCGAGCTGTTTACCGAGACTTTGCTCGATGCGCTGAAGCAACATGGCGTCACCTCCGGCCATCTCATCGGCAATTCGCTGGGCGGCGGCATCGCCCTCCAGATCGCGCTCGATCATCCGCAATTCACCATCGGCAAGCTTGTCCTGATGGCGCCCGGCTGCGTCGCGGAACAGGCGAGCTATTTCACCATGCCCGGCATCGCCAAGATGCGCTCGGGCTTTGGCAGCCCGGAATTCAACATTGAGGAACAGCGCCGTCTGATCGGCAACCTCATGCACCCCTCGTCGGCGCATCATGTGACCGACGCGCTGGTCGAGGAACGCTTTGCCGTCGCGCGCACCCAGCCCAAGGATGTGCTCGCCCGCGTCAAGACCCCCGACCTTGGGCCGCGTCTTGGCGAGGTGAAGCAACCCATCTTCGTGCTCTGGGGCCTCAATGACGAATTCTGCCCCGAAAGCCACGCGCGGCTCTTCCTCGACGCCTGCCCTGACGTGCGCTGCCTTACCTTCTCGCAGACCGGCCATTGGGTGCAGGTCGAGCGGGCGCAGGAGTTCAACCGCTACTCACTGGACTTCCTGAAGAATGGCTGACGCCCTCCCTGCGCAATCCGTGCCTGTTCCAGAGCCTATCGACGTCACCACTGGCCTCAAGGGCGCGATGCGCCGCCTGCCCTCGGGCGTGGCGATCGTCACCGCGCTTGGGGAAGGCAAGGCGCCCGTCGGCATGGCGGCGACCTCGATCACCTCGCTTACCATGGACCCGCCCGCCGTCCTCGTCTGCGTCAACCAGACGGCCGGCATCCACGCCCATCTCTCGCCCGGCTGCCCGATCAGCATCAACCTCCTCTCGCGCCACCAGCGCGAAGTGTCGGCAGCGTTCGGCGGCGCTGTGGCCCGCGAGGCCCGCTTTGGCGTTGGTAGCTGGACCGCTGACGCCCATGGCCTCCCCATCCTCGATGAAGCGCAGGCCAACCTTAGCTGCACGGTCGAGAGCATGACCCCCTTTGGCACCCACAGCATCGTCATCGCCCGGGTCAAGGCGGTGCGCCTGTCCGACGCGGTCGATCCCCTCATCTTCCAGGACGGAGCCTATCTGTGAGCGATCTGAACAACCGGCTTGCAGACGAGCTCTACCAGGCGCTGCGCGAGGGGCGCACCGTGCCGCCGCTGATGGCGCGGCACCCTGAGCTTACCATCGATGATGCCTATGCGATCTCGCTGGGCGCGCTCGAACGGCGCAAGGCGGACGGCGAGCGCGTCATCGGCAAGAAGATCGGCGTCACCTCAAAAGCCGTGCAGGACATGCTGGGCGTCCACCAGCCCGACTTCGGGTTCCTTACCGACCGCATGTTTATCGAGGGCGACATCGATGTGGCGGCAAACGGCCTCATCGCGCCGCGCGCCGAGGCCGAGATCGGCTTCATCCTCAAAGACAGCCTCAAGGGGCCGGGGGTGACGGCGCAGGACGTGATCGCCGCCACCGACAGAATCGTCCCCTGTTTCGAGATCGTCGACAGCCGCATCCAGGACTGGAAGATCGGCATCGTCGATACCGTCGCCGACAATGCGTCCTGCGGCGTCTATGTGCTGGGCGAGGCGCGTGTCGACCCCAGGGCGCACGATCTTCCCAATCTCCATGTCACCGTCACCAAGAACGGGCAGCCGCTCAGCGAAGGCTATGGCCATGCGGTGCAGGGATCGCCCGCGCAGGCGGTCGCCTGGCTCGCCAATACGCTCGGCGCCTATGGGGTAACGCTTGATGCTGGGGATGTGATATTGTCAGGCAGCCTGGTGCCGCTCGAACCGGCACAGGCAGGCGACGTGTTTAAGATGCAGCTCCACGGGGTTGGCAGCTGCACCGCGCGCTTTATCTGAAAGATTTGAATGTGGCGCATCGCTTGGACGCGATCGCCGTGAGGAGTGAAGAATGACGGGCAAGGTCAAGGCGGCGATCATCGGGTCGGGCAATATCGGCACCGACCTCATGATCAAGATGATCAAATATCCCCAGAATATGGAACTGGTCGCGGTCGTGGGCATCGACGAGAAGTCCGAAGGCCTCGCCATGGCGCGCGAGCGCGGCGTCGCCACCACCCATGAGGGTTTAGAAGGTCTCATGAAGATGGACGTCTATCCCGAAATCGGCATCGTGTTCGACGCGACCAGCGCTTACGCCCACAAGGTGCATGACGAGGCGCTGCGCAAGGACGGCAAGCAGGTGGTCGACCTCACCCCCGCCGCGATCGGCCCCTACACCATCCCGACGGTCAATGGCGAAGCCAATCTCGACGCTGGCAATGTCAACATGGTGACCTGTGGCGGCCAGGCGACGATCCCGATGGTCGCCGCCGTTTCGCAAGTGGCGACCGTCCATTATGCCGAGATCGTGGCCTCGGTCTCCTCGCGTTCGGCAGGTCCCGGCACCCGCGCAAACATCGACGAGTTCACCCGTACCACCGCAGGCGCCATCGAAAAGGTCGGCGGCGCGGCGCAGGGCAAGGCGATCATCATCTTGAACCCCGCCGAACCGCCGATGATCATGCGCGACACCGTGTTCACCCTGTCGGAAGGCGCCGACGAGGACACCATCCGCGCCTCGGTCGAAGCCATGGTGAAGAAGGTCCAGGCCTATGTGCCGGGCTATCGCCTCAAGCAAGAGGTGCAGTTCGAGCGCTTCGGCGACAATAACAAGCTCACGATTCCTGGCCGCGGCGAGTTCACCGGCATCAAGACCATGATCCTGCTCGAGGTCGAAGGGGCGGGCGATTATCTCCCCAGCTATTCGGGCAATCTCGACATCATGACCGCCGCCGCCAAGGCGACCGGCGAGCTGCTCGCGCAGCGCATCGCACAAGGAAAGACGGTGGCGGCCACCGGCTCGCTTGCCGAGACGGAGAATTAAGACATGACCAGCACATTCAACGTCGAAGCGGGCGACAAGCTCTACATCCAGGACGTGACCCTGCGCGATGGCATGCACGCCATCCGCCACATGTATGGCATCGATCATGTGAAATCGATCGCCAAGGCATTGGACGATGCCGGCGTCGATGCGATCGAGGTCGCCCATGGCGATGGCCTCAACGGCGCGAGCTTCAACTATGGATTTGGCGCGCATACCGATTGGGAATGGCTCGAAGCCGTCGCTTCGGTGCTGACCAAATCGGTGCTCACCACCCTCATCCTGCCGGGCGTCGGCACGGTCGAGGAACTGCGGCGCGCCTATGACATCGGCGTGCGGTCGGTGCGGGTTGCCACCCATTGCACCGAGGCGGACGTCTCCAAGCAGCATATCGGCATCGCCCGCGACCTTGGCATGGACGTCTCAGGCTTCCTGATGATGAGCCATATGATCGATGCGGAGAAGCTGGCTGAACAGGCCCTGCTGATGGAAAGCTATGGCGCGCAGTGCGTCTATGTGACCGACAGCGGCGGCGCGCTCGACATGGATGGGGTCAAGGCCCGGCTCGAAGCCTATGACCGGGTCCTGAAACCCGAAACCCAGCGCGGCATCCACGCCCACCACAACCTCTCGCTCGGCGTCGCCAACTCGATCGTCGCAGCCCAGTGCGGCGCGGTGCGCATCGACGCATCGCTGACCGGCATGGGTGCGGGTGCGGGCAATGCGCCTCTCGAAGTGTTCATCGCCGCTGCCGACCGCAAGGGCTGGAACCATGGCTGCGATGTCAACGCGCTGATGGACGCGGCTGAGGACCTCGTCCGTCCGCTGCAGGACCGCCCGGTCCGGGTCGACCGCGAAACCCTGGCGCTTGGCTATGCCGGGGTCTATTCCTCGTTCCTGCGCCATGCCGAAAAGGCCGCCGAAACCTACGGCCTCGACACCCGCACCATCCTCGTCGAGCTCGGCCGTCGCAAGATGGTTGGCGGGCAGGAAGACATGATCGTCGATGTCGCATTGGATATGGTCAAGGCGCGCCAAACGGCCTGATCAGCCGCCGGGCGCGGCTTGTCCGCGCCCGGCACGGCTCACACGCCATGCAAGGAGGAGAGGATATGGCCGAAAGACGCCTGTCGCTCGACCATATCACCGTCACCGACACCACCCCCTGGCAGCTCGCGCAAATCGCCGCAGAGGTCGGCTGCCAGGGCATCTGCCCGTTCCTCCATTCCATGGAGGTGCTGCCCGCCATGCCCGCCTATGACCTGGTGCGCGACCCCCAGGCGCTGCGCCAGACCCGCGACGCGCTCGCCGCCACCGGGATCACGGTCGACCTCATCTACCCCTTCACCATGGCAGGGCGCACCAATCCCGCTGACTTCATCCCCGCGCTCGAGGCAGGCGCCGCGCTCGGCGCGCCGCTTGCCAATGTGCTCTGCTACGATCGCGATCCCATCCGCCGTACCGAAAGGCTCATTGAACTCGCCGAACTTGCCGCCCCGTTCAACATCGCCCTCGCTATCGAATTTTATCCCCCCTCCCAGGTCCAAAGCCTAAGCGCCGCCCTCGAGGAAATAGCCCGCTCCGGCCGATCCGACATCAAGGTCACAGCAGACCTCCTCCACATCATGCGCGGACCCGAACCCGACACCAGCTTCCCCCTCCTTGCCCACCCCGCCGTCGCCATCGCCCAGATAGCCGACGGCCCCCCAACCATCGATCCCAGCGAACTCGAACGCGAAGCCGGCATCCAGCGCCAACTCCCCGGACAAGGCACGTTCAATATCCCAGCGTTCCTCCACGCCCTCAATCCCAGCACACCAATCAGCGTCGAAATACCCCAGCAAGACGCCATCGACCAAGGCATCAACGCCAACCAGCGGGCAAAGTGGGCGGTGGATTGCGTGAAGGAAGTGGTGAATTGAACAAACTCAAAAACACAAAATAGGAAAAATAGGAAAATAGGAGAGTATGATGCGTGACCTGATCGACCCGTCCTTGTTGCCCGGGCTCGATTTCATGCCTTCGTTCGAGATCACGGCAGAAAGCGTGCCTGCGATACGCGAGGGCATGGAGCAGATGACGGCGATGGCGCCCGAGCCGCAGGATAGTGGTGTTGAATGGCGGGAGGAGCGGATCACGGCGCCCGATGGGCATGAGCTGCTGGTCAGGGTTTATCGTCCGGCCGATGCGCAAGGGGCGCTTCCCGCGATCCTGCATATTCATGGCGGCGGCTATGTGATGGGGTCGGTGCGCACCAATCACCTTTCCAACATAGAGCTTGCGCTTTCCGCTTCGGCCCTCATCGTTTCGGTTGATTACCGCCTTGCGCCGGAGACGGTAGCGCCGGGTTCGGTTGAGGATTGTTACGCGGCGCTGCAATGGCTGCATGACGGCGCGGCGCAGCTGGGCGTCGATCCCAAGAGGATCGCCATTCGCGGCGAAAGCGCGGGCGGCGGGTTGGCCGCGGCGCTGGCGTTGCTGGCACGTGACCGGGGTGGCCCGGCGATCGCGCACCAGAACCTGATCTATCCGATGCTGGACGACCGCACCTGCATCACCCGCCAGCCCGAACATCTGGGCGCATTTGTCTGGACGCCGCAGGCCAACGCCTTTGGCTGGCGATCCCTGCTGGGTAAGGAGCCAGGATCGGCGGACATATCGCCCTACGCGGCCCCCGCGCGGGCGGAGAGCCTGGCTGGCCTGCCGCCCGCCTTCATCTGCGTGGGCGCGCTCGATCTCTTTCTGGTCGAGGACATGGATTATGCCCGGCGGCTGATCGAAGCAGGCGTTGCGGCAGAACTGCACGTCTATCCGGGGGCCTATCATGGTTTTGACGTGACGCCCGACGCCGCGCCAGTCCGCCAGATGAAGCGCGACGCGGTCGCGGCCCTTCGCAAGGCGCTGCATCCCGCCGAAACACGGTAGGATGAGCGGCAGATAGCCTAAGCAAATTGCGGCGGCATCAGCTTTGACACTGGTGCTGCCCGCAAGTGCGCGCTATTAAACCGGCTACATTTTTGAAGGCGGGGCAAGAATGCAGATCAGAAGCGGGCGGAAAACGACGCCGCCATCGCTGGATACTCTCGATACGAATATCATAGAGATACTCCGGACCAACGGCCGCGCAACCAATCAGGAAATTGCAGAACGGCTGTCCGTTACCGCCGCCACCGTTTCAGCCCGGCTGCAAAAGATGGACGACGGGAAAGCGATGCGCGTCGTTGCCGTCACCGATTTTGCGGCCCATGGCTATAATGTGATCATCGCCCTGGGCGTGAAGGTCCAGGGCCGCAATGTTCAGGAGGTCGGTCGTGATCTGGCCGATCTTCCCGAAGTGCTGAGCGTCAATGTCATGAGCGGCGACCATGATGTGGAATTGCTCGTCGCGCTAAGGGATTTTGGCGAGGTGCAGGAGATGTTGTTCGAGCATATCGCCAGCGTGGACGGGGTCGTTCACATCACATCAGGGGTAGCGGTGGATATCGTGAAATATGAATTCAACGTGGTGCCGCTGTGACCGGGAAGGCCGATTGGGCACGCCTGGACAAGCTGGACCAGGGGATCGTCGAAAAGCTCGCCCGTGACGCGCGCATTTCCAACCGCGCCATCGCCGCCGAACTGGGCGTGACGGAGGGCACCATTCGCACACGCGTCAAGCGGTTGCAGAATGAAGGGCTGATCCAGTTCACCGTCGTCACCGATTTCCGCATGGCGGGATCGCCCAACCTTTGCATGATGGGGATCGATGCCGATCCATCCCATGTGTCGGAATTGGCGCGCCGCCTATCCGACATTCCGGAAATCACCTGCGTTATCGTTCTGCTGGGCCGTTACAGCCTGTTGGCGATGGGGCTGTTCACCAATATCGAGCAATTGAACGATCTGGTGACGGAACGCATTCGGCCGATGCCGGGCGTCCAGCGGGTGGAAACGTCGGTATCGGTCCATAATCTGAAATATGAGGCTGGCATCGCAAAGATTACGCGGGAAGCCGTCGAAGACTAAAAAGCAGGCGGGGACGGTCGATCTGTCCAGCCACGGAAAAAAGAGGGGGGAGGTTCAACCCCTGAGGAGAGTATCATGTCGATCAATCTGGAAGAGCTTGCCGCCCGCGTGACGGCATTGGAGGATGTCAACGCCATCCGTCAGTTGAAGGCGCGCTACCTGCGTGCTTGCGACCTGAAGCTGGTGGACGAATTGCGTGAGACGTTTCTGCCGCAGGGCATAAGGCTGGATTATCAGAATTTCCCGCTATTCACGGATCGCGACGAGTTCATCGCCATTTTCCAGAAAATGGCGATGGCAGGCGGCGTTTATGACATTCACCATGCGACCAATGCGGATATTGAATTGGTGAGCGCGGATGAAGCGCGGGGGCTGTGGTCGCTCAATTTCCGGACGATCATCCTTGCCACCCGATCCGTGACCCGGCTCGCGGTGGAATATCAGGATGTTTACCGCAAGCAGGACGGGCGCTGGTGGATCGCGGAGTCGGTGAGCCGCGTTACTTCCGTGCTGACGGAGGAGATTGGCGAAGATGGCACGCCGCGTTACCTGGCCTGGGGTGAGATGCCCGCTGCGGCTTGAGTTCGAGAGGGCAGGGGCGCGATTGTTGCTCCTGCCCTCCATTTGAGGACTAGCTGGCACTTCCGAACTGGAGAATTGCAGCTTCCGGCAAATTGGGGATTGTATGGCCGCCTCTGCCAAAATGCAGCTCATGCAGATGGCGCGCTATCATGGTTGGGCGACTGAACGCCTTTTGAAGGCCGTGGCGTCGATACCCGACGAACCTTACCATAATTCATGCGGCCTCTTTTTCGGATCGATCCACGGAACGCTCAATCACCTGCTGCTGACAGACAGCGAGATTTGGTATCCGAGATTTACGCAGGCGCCGACAACGGCCCTTTCCCTTGATGCAGAGTTGGAGAGCAATCGCGCGCTACTCGCGTCCCGCTTGATCGCGGCAACGGCCCGCTGGCGCGGCTATGTCGATAATCTGGACGAGGCCGCATTGGCTGACGATCTTCGCTATATAATGACGACGGGGCAGGCTCGCGCGCTTCCCATGCCAAGCGCGCTGCTCCATGTCTTCAATCACGCCACGCATCACAGAGGCCAAATTACCGCCGCGATGTCCATGCTGGGCTTCCAGTATGAACCGCTTGATCTGCCCTTCCTGATATTTTCCGAACAGGTGTAGATAGCGCCGTTATAGTAAGGCTTTAGCGGGAGGCGCTATCTCTGCGGCTCCGCGTCTCCGCGTGAACCAGGAAATAGAGATATTTCGCGCAGAGGCGCAGAGGCCGCAGAGAGAAATTCGCTCGGCGTCCTTTGCGCCTCTGCGCGAAACTGAGAAAGATGCAATAAAGCCATTGGCTATCGCCGCTTTGGACCGACGAGCTTGGCGTCCCTAGAGCATCGCGCCTTTAATCTGGATCATTCAACCCCGTTCGGGCTGAGCTTGTCGAAGCCCTTCGCTTTAAAAAAAGGAAGAAAGGCCCTTCGACAAGCTCAGGGCGAACGGTAACAGAAGACGATTCTGATTTAAGGCGCGATGCTCTAAGTCGTTCAAGGCCCGATTCCGGTTGCCCATGTTCTTGCGCGGGTTTATCCACGCGTATCAGGATGCCTGCGAAGAAAAGACGCCAAAATGCGTATCGCAGCGCGGAAAATTTGTTGGAGAGGCGGGGCGCATGGGCCGTTTGCAGGGTAAGGTTGCGATCATCACGGGGGGCGCTCGCGGCATGGGTGCCGCTACCAGCCGCCTCTTTGTCGAGGAGGGCGCGAAGGTCGCCATCACCGACGTGCTGGATGAGGTGGGCACGCAACTGGCGGCCGAACTGGGTGAGGCGGCGCGCTTCTATCATCATGATGTGACGAGTGAGCAGGGCTGGGCTGAACTGGTCGGCGCGGTCGAAGCGGATTTGGGGCCGGTCGACATATTGGTGAACAATGCGGGCATCCTACTGTTCCGCACGCTGCTGGACACGAGCCTTGCCGAGTATGAGCGGGTGTTGAAGGTCAATTTGACTGGCGAATTTCTGGGCATCAAGGCCGTGGCGCCGGGGATGATCGCCCGTGGCAAGGGTGCGATCGTCAACATCTCTTCCGTCGATGGGATGAAGGGGGCGAACGGACTTGCCGCCTATTCATCCAGCAAATGGGGCGTGCGGGGGCTGACCCGTGTCGCTGCGCTTGAGCTTGGCCATCGGGGCATTCGCGTCAATTCGGTGCATCCGGGCGGCGTGGATACGGTGATGACCAATCATGACGGATCGACGCGGGAAAAGGTGAGCGAGCGGTTCGGCAATGTGCCGCTGCAACGGGTCGGCGCGCCGGAGGAAGTGGCGCGCGCGACCCTGTTCCTGGCGAGCGACGAGGCGTCCTATCTGGCGGGCGCGGAGATTGCCGTGGATGGCGGCATGCTGACCGGGCAATATTATGCACAATTTCCCGGTGCGCCGGGCGTGGATTGAATAGCGGGCGGGTGAACAAGGACAAGATTGCGACATAAGGAGAGATGCCATGATCCGTATCGACTTACCCGAGCAGGATGCCGCCGACCCCTATGGCTATGCATCGCGCAATTATGCGCGTGAGATCATGGCGGCGGCGGGCGGCTTTTCGAAAGCGGTCTATCAGCACAGCCTGTTGTCGCTACGGGAATTTGAAGGTGCGCGGTCACGGACGGCGCAGATCAACGGCTGTGTCATCTGCCAGCAATTTCGGGCGGCGCGGGACGTTCAATCGATGTTTGCCGCATCGGGGCAGCGGCCGGGGCATACGGTTGCCGACAATGGATCAGCGCCCGATGAAGACTTTTATGCGGCGGTCGAGAATTGGCGGACGTCGGCGGTCTTCAGTCCTCGCGAGCGGACGGCGATTGAATTTGCCGAGCGTTTTGCGCAGGAGCCGAAGTCGATCGCGCAGGATGAGAATTTCTGGGAGCGGGCGCATGCGCTGTTTTCGGACGAGGAGATTGTCGACCTGGCGCATAGCGTGGCGGCGTGGGTTGGATTGGGCCGTGTTGCCCATGTGCTGGGGTTTGACAGCGTGTGCCTGCCCTTTGCCGAGGTGGCTTGATTAGTAGACGGTTGGTTGTGTCCAAGCGACTTGCTCCCTCTCCCCTTTAGGGGAGAGGGTCGGGGAGAGGGGAATGAGCAGGCCCCTCTCCCGGCTTCGCTGCGCTCGCCACCCTCTCCCCTAAAGGGGAGAGGGGAAGTTGGGTATCAGCCGAGGTTGCCGGGTTCAGCGTGCAGGATCATCGGATCGCCCGTATGCGCGGCCCAGATGGCATCGCGGCGGACGATGCGCCAGCCTTCGGGGCGCCTTTCCCACTGATCGACATATTCGCCGTTGGAATCGAATATGGGTCCGGCGGGGTCGTTCACCCGCTGATGCCTGGCCTGCACATAGGATCGGCTCGTCGCGCGGTCGCCATCGACATCGACCAGGATGCTGCCGATGAGATGCTGCGTGCCGCCGCAGCGGTCTAGGAAGCGGCGCATGTTGGCGGTGAGCGCCGCCATGCCATGCTGATCGCCGCCGGTGCCATAGTCGAAGCTGATGTCCTGCGCGAAGACGTCGCTCAAGTGGTCCCACTGCTTGTTGTCGAGGATGCGGGCGAAGCGGGACAGGCCGCGTATGATTTCCCGCTCGTCCAGCAATGTCTGGAGGGTGATGGCGCTGGACATGTCTGTGCCTTTTTTATCGATGACCATCATGCGCTTTCCAACACCACATAATTGTGGCGACAATGGAGGGTGCCGGGCAGCAGGCGCCGGATGAGGGGCGCGTGCCGCCTTTGAACATCGGCGCTCCTTATGGTGCCATCCACTGGCCGCCATTGACGTCTAGCGAAGCGCCGCTGACGACGCGCGAATAGTCGGAGATCATCATCAGCACGGCGCGGGCGCAGTCATCTTCGGGCGGGATGATGCCGATGGGGATATTCTTGGTGACGCCTGCGACGACATCCTCGCGCTTGTGCCCGGCGTCGACCTGCGACGCGATGAAGCCTTCGACCGGCTCCCCATGGATCCAGCCCATGCGGCAGGTGTTGACGCGGATGCCGTGGCGGCCAAGGTCGGACGCCATATATTTGCCCAGCGTGTTGAGCGCGCCCTTCGCCACGGCATAGGGCATTTCCATGCCGCCTTCGGTGCCATAGGGATTGACCGTCGCCATGGTGGACACGTTCACGACCGCACCGCCATCGCGCAGATAGGGGACGCAGGCGCGCGTCAGGCGCAGGGCGCCGAGGCAGTTGACGTCGAACGCCTTGGCGAAGTCGCTCATGTCGGCATTATCGACAAAGCACCAGTCGCCGTGGAAATAGGCGCTGTTGACGAGGCCGTGGACGCGTCCGCCAAATTCTGCGGCGGCGCGCTCGGCCAGCGCCTTGCACTGGGCTTCATCGCTGACGTCGCAGGGGACGGCGATGGCTTTGCCGCCCTTTGCCTTGATGTCGGCGCACACTTCATCGAGGAAGGCCTGGTTACGGGCGGCCAGTACGACGCTCGCGCCTTCGGCTGCGGCTAGCCGGGCCAGCGCCTGACCCATGCCGGGACCAACGCCACTGACGATCACAACCTTGTCTTTGAGCAGCATCCTCTTTCCTTTCCTAAACCTTGTTCCGTCTGTCCGTCATGCGGGCAGCCGCTTTGGCGCGCAAGATAGGTGAAAAAAACATTTGATCAATGCGCCTTTTGCGACGTTGAGCGCTTTTTGGCCGATATATGCGTAGTGGAGTGCGCAAATGCGCACGAACCAAATCATCCGCGGAGTTGACTGAATTTCCCGCTGAAGGGATAAGGTCGAACGCGTCGGGACCCCGATCGGCGCAGCCCGCCGGGCCTGAATATAATAATGTGGAAGGAGAGGACGATGCGCTTTCATCTGGGCGAATCGATGACCGCGATCCAATATTATGCGCCGCTGGCCAAGGCGGCGGAGGCGGCGGGCTATGCGGGTGTTACGGTGCCCGACAGCCTGATCTATCCGAAAAGTTCCGGCACCAAATATAGCTATACCGACGATGGCGGGCGCGAATTCCTGGAGAACAAGCCGTTCCTGGAGTCGTTCATCCATGTGACCGCGATGCTCGCCGTGACGCAGACGCTGGAGGTCACGACCAATGTCGTCAAGCTGCCGGTGCGGCCGCCGCTCTATGTCGCGAAGATCGTGGCGTCGATCGAAGCCTTGTTCGACAACCGCTTCAACTTTGGCGTGGGCCTGAGCGTATGGCCGGAAGATTATGCGGTCATGGGCGTGCCGTGGGAAGGGCGGGGCAAGCGGTTCGATGAGTGCATCGACATCGTCCGGGGCCTCACCAATGGCGGCTATTTCGAATATCATGGCGAGTTTTTCGACTTGCCGCCTGTGAAGCTCAATCCCGTCCCGACCAAGCCGGTGCCGATCCTGATCGGTGGCCATTCCGACCCTGCGCTGAAGCGCGCGGCGCGCAATGATGGCTGGATGTTCGCGGGGGGTGGCATGGATATGATGCTGCCGATGTTGGAGAAGCTGGCGACGTATCGGGAGGAACTTGGGCGCAAGGATGCCCCGTTCCGCATCTTTGGTTCGGCCATGGGGGAGGTCGATCTGGATATGATCCGGCGGCAGGAGGATGCGGGCGTGACCGATGTCGTCGCCTCTTTCCGCAATCTCTATGCGGTGGAGGAGGATAGTCAGCCGTTGCAGGAGAAGATCGACGATCTCAACCGCTTTGCCGACAAGATCATCAGCCGGTACTGATCGGCGTTTCGCCGCCGCCCCGGCGCAATTCGCGCCAGCGGCTAGGCGATGATCCGGTCCATTGCTGGAAGGCGCGGCGGAAGGCGCCCGTGTCGCTGAACTGCGTGCGGCGGCCGACTTCGGTGATGGTGAGCCGGGGGTCGTCCAGCAGCCGGGTTGCGAGGGCGCGCCGTGCCTCTGTCTTGAGCTGCACGAGCGAGGTGCCTTCATCGGCGAGGCGGCGCTTCAACGTAGCGACGCTGATGCTGAACTGGCGGGCGAGTTGCGATGCGGTGGCGGGCGCCTCGCCACTTCCCAGCATCGCGCTGAAGAGGTGCTGGATGCGTTCGGACAGCGGGGCGTCCAGCGATTGGGCCTGTTCGACGTCGAAGGGGAAACGTTCGAGCAGATGCTCCAGCTCGTGATGACTGCGCAGGACCGGGCGGTCGAGATAGCTGGCCGGGAAGCGCAGGCTGTTTTCCGGCGCGCCATGCTGCATGGGCACGGGCATGAGGTAGGAAATGGTCTGTTCGTCCAGCAGCGGAGGATAGCGCATCGCAGCGCCGAGCAGCGGAATATCCTCGCCAATCAGCCAGCCAAATAGCCGGTAATAGGTGGAAAGGCCCGCAAGGTCGGACACATAGGCGCTGGCGTTGCGGATCTGGCGCGGGGTCGCCATGTCGAGCCGCGCTGCGCCGTCATCGACCTTCAACCGCAGCCGCCCTGCGCGCGGGCCGATAAGGGCGGAAAAGCGATCCGTGCGATCGATCACATCCGCCAAGGTGCGGCAGGTGATGATGCAGTGGCAGAGCATGTCCACCCCCGCCTTGGTCAGTGGCTCGCGGCCTTCCTGTCGGGCGGCCTGCGCATCGAGCGCCCAGGTGCAATGGGCATAGAGGCGAGTGAAATCATCCTGCGAAAGCCCGCGCTGCGCGGCGGTTCCGCCGATCGGCGGCCCTATGAGGTGGGGGAGGCTCGCTTGGCGGAGAAGATCGGCGGGATCGACGCCGATTTCCGCCACCAGCCGTAGCAGATCACGCGCGATGGCGACGGGGACACGCGTCGCCACTGGGCGGGACAGATGTTTGGCGTTGAGCTTTTTTGTCATGACCTTTGAGCTATTTTGGCATTTCCAGAGGCAGGGAGAAAGGGGAAACAAAGGCTTCAAACAGAAAGGATCGAGAGGGTGGCGGACGAGAGCCTGATTGCGCGCATAGACCGATTGGAATCGCTGGATGCGATCCGTCAGCTGGCCGCGAAATATTCGCTGGCGCTGGACATGCGCGACTCCGATGCCTGGGTGAACCTGTTCCCCGAAGACGTTAAGGTCGGCGGCGGCAAGCAGGGGCGGAAGGCACTGCGCGACTGGTTCGACGAAACCCATTCGATGCAGTTCGATGGCACGTCCCATCATATTGGCGGCCACATCATCGATTTCGATGATCCCGACCATGCGCAGGGCGTCGTCTATTCGAAGAATGAGCATGAGACCGGCGCCGAATGGGTCATCATGCAGATGATGTATTTCGACAAATATGAGCGGATCGACGGCCGCTGGTATTTCCGCCGCCGCCTGCCGCTTTACTGGTACGCGACCGACCTCAACAAGCCGCCGATCGGTGACCGCAAGATGCGCTGGCCGGGCGTGCAGCCCTATCATGGCAGCTTCCATGATCTGTTCCCAAGCTGGAAAAGCTATTGGGACCGGCAGGGGCAGCCGCATAACGGCCCGGTCGAACCGCCCGCGCCGCTGGAAAAATTCATTGAAACGATGCGGCGTGGCGCTCCGCTGCCCAAGCCGCGCGTCCGGAGCTGAACGACATGACGGATATTTTCTCGCCCGTGACGCTGGGCGACATCGCGCTGGCCAACCGGATCGTGATGGCGCCGATGACCCGCGACCGGGCAGGACCGGGCGACGTGCCGACCGACATCATGGTTGAATATTATCGTCAGCGCGCAAGCGCCGGGCTGATCGTGACGGAGGGAACGCAGCCTTCGCCCGTCGGCAAGGGATATTGGCGCACGCCCGGCATCCATAGCGCGGCGCAGGTCGAAGGATGGCGCAAGGTCGCGGATGCCGTGCATGGTAGGGGCGGAAAGATCGTCATGCAGCTGATGCATGTCGGCCGTGCCGCCGTGCAGGCGAACAAGGATGCGGACGCAGAGACGGTTGCGCCGTCCGCCATTCAGTGCCCGGACAAGATTCCCGGACCCGATGGTGTTCCGGTGGAAACGGTCGTGCCGCGCGCGCTGGAAACGGATGAGATTCCCGGCGTCATCGCGGAATATGTGACGGCGGCGCGAAATGCGATTGCTGCTGGTCTGGACGGGATCGAGCTGCATTGCGCCAGCGGTTACCTGCCGATGCAGTTTCTGTCTTCCAACAGCAACCAGCGCACGGATCGCTATGGCGGGTCGGTGGAGAACCGCATTCGTTTCGTGGTGGAGTTGCTGGAGGCGCTGGCCGATGCCGTGGGTGCGGGCCGGGTGGGCTTTCGCATCTGTCCGGGCGTCAAGTTCAACGGCATGGATGATGCGAACCCGCATGAAACCTATGCGGCGTTGTTGAACGCCGTGGACGGCATGGGGCTGGCCTACTGTCACCTGATCCACATTCCGCTAGAGGGGCAGGACGCGCTGGAACTGGTCCGTGCCAACTGGAGTGGCGCGGTCATCGAGAATGGCGGCCTGAATCTGGACAAGGCTACGGCGGTGATCGAGCAAGGGAAGGCCGAGGCCGTGTCCTTCGGCTATCTCTACATCGCCAATCCCGATCTGGTGGAGCGTTTCCAGACGGGGGCTGCGCTCAATAAGGCCAACAAGGCGAACTTCTACACCGGCGATGGCGACGATCGCATTGGTTATCTGGATTATGCGCTGCTGGACGCCTGAGCGCCGAGCAACGTCACAAGAATATAGGAGAGGTTGAATGGCAAAGTTGCTGGAAGGGCGCACCGCGCTCGTCACCGGGGGCGGGCAGGGCGTGGGGCAGGGCATCGCCCGCGCGCTGGCCGCTGCCGGGGCGAATGTCGCTATCGCCCAGCGCAAAGCTGATCAGGGCGAGGAAGAGGCGCAATATCTGCGGGATACGCATGACGTCGACGCATTTTTCATCCGTACCGACGTGACGCAGCGCGCCGAGGTGGAGGCGATGGTGGAGGCCGCGCACCAGCGCTTCGGGCGGCTGGACATATTGGTCAATAATGCTGGCGCCAGCTTCCCCAAGCGGATCGAGAAGCATAGCGACGAGGATATGGAGGGTGCGTTTGCCCTCAACTATTATGCCGTGTTCTGGGCGATGAAGGCGGCTTTCCCGATCATGAAGGCTCAAGGGTTTGGCCGCGTCATCAACCTGGGATCGCTGAACGGCGTCAACGCGCACATGTTCACGGTGGCCTATAATGCCAGCAAGGAAGCGATGCGCGCGCTGACCCGGACGGCGGCGGTGGAGTGGGGCCCGCACGGCATCACCTGCAACACAATCTGTCCTTCGGCGACCAGTCCGCAGGCAAAGGATTATTTCGCGGCCAATCCGGAAATGACGCAGGCGATCCTGCAACAGGTTCCGGCGGGGCGCTTTGGCGACGCTGAAGCGGATATTGGTCCGATCGCGGTGTTCCTAGCGAGCGAGGGCGGCGGCTATATGAGCGGCAACACCCTCTTTGCCGATGGTGGCGCGCATGTGAACGGCGTCGCCTGGCGGCCTGAAGTAGAGGATTGATCGCCATGGAACGGTTGAAGGGAAAACGCGCTGTCGTGACTGGCGGCGCGCAGGGGATTGGTGCGGCTATTGCGCGGCGGCTCGCTGCAGAAGGGGCGACGGTCGCGGTGCTTGATCTGGATGCGGCGGCGGCTGGGGCGGTGCTGCCCTCGCCGCATGTGGGGATTGCCTGCAACGTGGCGGATACCGCCTCGGTGGATGCAGCCTTCGCACAGGTGAAAGAGGCTCTGGGCGGCGTCGATGTGCTGGTCAACAATGCCGGGCGGGGCAGCGCGGCGGGCGACGGCATGGACCGCTATTATGCGGCGCAGGCTGAGCGTGGTGCGCAAATCGCGCGTGGCGAAGAGCCAACGACCTTTGTCGATCAGACCATATATTGCGAGGATGAGGGCTGGTCGGGCGTGTTGGCGGTGACGTTGGACGGGACGTTCAAATGCAGCCGGGCGGCGGTTCGGTTGATGGCGGAACAGGGGAGTGGCGGGAGCATCGTCAACATCGGATCGACGTCTGGCGTGAAGGGCGATGGTCCTATACCTTACTGCGCGGCCAAGGCAGCAGTGCTGGGCATGACGCGGGCGATGGCGCGGGAACTGGCCGATCGCGGCATCCGGGTCAATGCGGTCAATCCGGGGGCTACCGAGACGCCGATCTATGCCACTTTGCCAAGCGAAATGAAGGACATGATCGCGGCGGACAGCTTGATGAAGCGGCTCGCGCATCCCGACGAGATCGCCGGGGCGGTGGCGTTTCTGGCGGGGGATGACGGCAGCTTTGCCACCGGCAGCGTCGTGACGGTGAATGGCGGGGCTTACTTCACATAATTGCAGCGGATCGGAGCAGGACATGAAGGCACTGGAAGGCAAGGCAACGATCGTGACCGGCGGCGCGCGCGGTGTGGCCAAAGGTGTGGCAACCGCCTTCGTCAAGGCGGGGGCGCGTGTCCTGATCGTTGATCGGGAGGAGGAGCTTGGCCGCGCGACCGAGGCTGAGTTGCGGGCGCTCGGTGGAGAGGCGCATTTCCTGGCCGTCGACCTGGCGCAGCGGGCGGAGTTGCCGAAGATCATCGAGGCGGCGGTCGGGCATTTTGGCGGTCTGGATGTGCTGGTGAACGCGGCGCAGGCTTCGCGCCAGTTGCCGATTGCCGAGACGACCGATGAGGCGATGGAGATTGCGCTGGATACGGGGTTCTGGCCGACCTTCGTCCTGATGCGTGAAGCCTATCCGCATCTGGTTAAGGCCAAGGGATCGGTCATCAACTTCGCGACGGGCGCGGCGTTCGATGCGATCCCGACGCAGGGCTCCTATTGCGCGGCGAAGGAAGCGATCCGCGCCATTTCCAAGATCGCCGCAAGCGAGTGGGGCGGGCAAGCGGTGCGGGTGAACATCATTTGCCCGTTCGCCAATTCACCGGGGGTAATGGCTTGGAAGGAATGGGCGCCCGCGGACTATGATACGCAGATCAGCAAGGTGTCACTGAAGCGTATTGGCGATTGCGAAAAAGATATTGGAGCAGCCGCCGTATTCTTGGCAAGCGATGCGGCAGGCTATATCACCGGCCAAACGCTGATGGTGGATGGGGGGCAGACAAAGGCTTTCTGATCCAGATCGCATAAGGAGAGGACAGTTTTTCGTGGCCGACATTTCGCTTCACCGCCCCTATCCCGCCAGCAAGGTCGAACGGTGGGATTTTGAAACCGACGTCGCGGTGATCGGCTTTGGCGCGACGGGTGCGTGCGCGGCGATCGAAGCTGCGGCTGGCGGCGCGCGGGTGATGCTGTTCGAACGGGGTTCGGGCAGCGGCGGTGCGTCGGCCTTGTCGGGCGGCGAGATTTATATTGGCGGCAGTGGTGGGACGGACGCCCAGCGTGCGGCGGGGTTCGAGGACAGCACGGAGGATATGGCCGCTTATCTGAAGGCGGCGGGCGGGCCGTGCGCGGATGAGGCGAAGTGCGACCTTTATGCGCAGGAATCGCTCAGCCACTATGCCTGGCTGAAGGAGCAGGGCATACCCTATCGCGGCAATTATCTGCCGGGCAAGCATATCGAACCGACGGACGATTCCACCCTGATCTGGTCGGGTAGCGAAGCGGCTTGGCCCTTTTGCGAGCAGGCAAAGCCGGCGCCGCGCGGGCATGTGATCGCCCATATGGGCTGGGGCGGCGGGCGGCCGATGGTCGACCTGTTGGAGGCTCGCGCGAAGGCGCTTGGCGTTGAAGTGATGACGGATGCACGCGCCGTGGCGCTGGTGCAGGATGATGCGCGGCGGGTCGTGGGCGTCATCGTGCGCATCGATAATGTCAATCGCTTTGTCCGCGCGGGCAAGGGCGTTATCCTGTGTACCGGCGGCTTTGCCTTCAACGAGGATATGCGCCGCCGCTATTGCCCTGAAACGTTCAAGATCAGCAGCCCGATCGGCGATCAGGATGATGGCGTGGGCATCGAACTGGGCGTCGGTGCGGGTGGCGATGCCATCCATATGGAGCAGTTTTTCACCACCTGTCCCTGGACCATGCCCGAACCGCAGGCCTATGGCGTATTCGTCAATCAGGCGGGGCAGCGCTTCATCAATGAGGATTGCTATCACGGCCGGGTCAGTCGCGCTGCGATCGACCAGTTGGGGGACCGGGTGTACCTGTTGCTCGACATCGCCCATTTTGACGAGCCGCTCCCCATGGCGGGGATGACGATCGCGGGGACTGGCGACAGCTGGGAAGAGGTGGAAGCCGAACTGGAAATGGCGCCGGGTACGCTGTCGGCCACCATGGCCTTCTACAACGAACGTGCGCGGGAGGGGCGCGATCCGCTGTTCCACAAGCGGGCGCCGATCCTGACGCCGCTGGATCAGGGACCGTTCGTGGCGCTGGAGCTGAATTTCGCGACCAGCTATTTCAGCTTCTTCACGCTGGGGGGACTGCGGACGTCGACCGACGGCGAGGTGCTGGACCGGGCTGGTGCGCCGGTCGCGGGCCTGTTCGCGGCGGGGCGTTGCACTTCGGGTCTTCCGGCATGGGGGCATGGCTATAGCTCTGGCCTCAGTCTTGCCGATTGCACTTTCTTCGGGCGGCAGGCCGGGCGGAAGGCGGCGCGGGGCTGATCTTCGCCTGTTGGTGAACGCCTGATCCATTTGCATGATGTGCGGCCCTGGCCATTGCGTCATCATGATGGTCAGGAACACAACCGACAGGAGAGTGACTTGTCCATCGATCAGGGCCGCAAGCGCCTGCGCTTCGCCGTTATTGGAGCGGGCATGGCCGGCATCCTTGCCGCCATCCGCCTGCGCCAGGCGGGCGAGGATTTCACCGTATATGAAAAGGCCGGGCGGCTGGGCGGCACCTGGCGGGAAAACCGCTATCCGGGCCTGACCTGCGACGTGCCAGCGCACGCTTATACCTATAGCTTCGAGCCGTACGCGGAATGGGACGCCTATTATGCAAAGGGCGGCGAGATTCAGACCTATTTCGAAAAGACGGCCGAGAAATACGGCATCATGCCGCACGTCCGTTTCAACAGCGAAGTCGTGTCTACGGTGTGGGATGAGGGCGCTGGCATCTGGCGACTGGGTCTGATCACGGGTGAGGAGGTTAAGGCGGAAGTCGTGATTGCCGCTTCGGGCGTGCTGCATCATCCCAAGCTGCCGGACATTGAAGGGCTGGACAGTTTCGAGGGGCAGGCCTTCCATAGTGCCCGCTGGCAGGATGACGCTCCGGTCGATGGCGCGCGTGTCGGCGTGATCGGCAATGGGTCTACCGGCGTGCAGATCATCACGGCGCTGAGCAGTCGCGCGTCGAAACTGGTGCATTTCCAGCGGTCGCCGCAGTGGATCATGCCGGTTCCCTATTTTCAGTATAGCGAGGAAGAGAAGGAAGCATTCCGTCGCGATCCCGCGTTGATCGACGATATTCGCAACAACAAGGAATATTGGGACAACATCTTCCGCTTTACGCACGCGATCACGGACACACATGGCCCGGAGATCGCGGCGATCGAGCAAATCTGTCTCGATAATCTGGAAAACAGCATCCGCGATCCTGAATTGAAGGAAAAGCTGCGCCCTAATTATCGGGCGGCGTGCAAGCGGCTGATCTATAGCTGGTCCTATTATGATGCCGTCCAGCACCCCAATGTCGAGGTGGAGCGTGACCGTATTGCCCGCGTCGAGGCCAAGGGCGTGCGGATGGAGGATGGACGGCTCCATGAACTCGACACGCTGGTGCTGGCGACGGGTTTCCATGCAGACCGTTTCATTCGGCCTACAACGGTGCTGGGCCGGGGCGGCGTTTCGCTGGACGATGTGTGGTCCGTTCGGCCGACCGCTTATTATGCTGTGACGATACCGGGCTTTCCGAACTTCTTCATGTTGAATGGGCCGACGGGACCTGTCGGCAATTTCTCGCTGATCGACATTGCGGAGAAGCAATGGGGCTATGTCGATCAGTTGCTGGATCTGCTCCGGTCTGGAGAGGTGCGGACGGTTGAACCGAGCGCTGACGCTCATGCCGATTATGAGGAAAGGCGCATCGCGGCGGCGCGCACGACGATCTTCGGATCGGGCTGCAACAGCTGGTATCTGGATGCGACGGGCGTCCCGGCTAGCTGGCCTTGGAGCTATGAGGCGTTTGCCGATGCGATGGCGGCTCCGGTAATGGCGGATTATCGGGTTGAGGCTGCGGCTGAATTGGTTGGGCGCTAGGGATTTTGATTCCTCAATTCCGTTCGGCTGTTTGAACGAGTCGCTTGTCTCGTTCAAATGTCGAAGGGTCTTACTTCTTTTTAGAAGTAGAGGGCTTCGACAAGCTCAGCCCGAACGGGGGAGGGGGCAGATCAAATAGGAAAGGGGAGCGTTGTGGCGCTCCCCTTTTTCTTTGACGTTGAACGTCCGATCAGCGGCCCATTGCCGCCACAGCTTCAGCCGCGCCACGGATCGCGCCTTCGATATAGGTGACGCCAGTGCCGTCGCCGACCTCCACCACATCATGGCCTTGCGCGCGGAGCGCGTTGGCGAGGGTGGAGTCGCCGTGGGCGCCCATGGCCACCACGACATGGTCGGCAGCGACGCTCTCCTGCTCGCCGTCCGCATTGGTGAAGCTGACGCTGTTCTTGCCGATCGCGATGTTGCTCGCGCCGGGGAACATGGCCACGCCATGTTCGCGCAGTTCCGCCAGCAGGCGCATGCGGCGTACCAGCAGCAGGCCGCCGCCGAACCTCGGCGCTTCGCCTACGACCGTCACTTCACGGCCGCGTTCCATCAGGAATTCGGCGAGTTCAACGCCGACCAGTTCGCCGCCGATGATCACGACGCGCTTGCCGAGCGGCATCCAGGCGTGGGTCGCCTTTCGCACCAGATCGAGATTGGCGGTTGCGCCGGTTGCCGCGCCGAGCTTTGTTGTCACGCGGGTCGTCCAGCTGGTCTTGCGGCGGATTTCAGCGGAGTCTTCACCCAGCATCATGCCGCGCAGATCATCGCCCGACAGCACAAAGTCCTGATCATTGCCGGGGATTGGCGGCATGTCGCGCACGGCGCCGGTCGCGACGATGACCTTGTCGGGCTTGAGGCTGGCGATCAGTTCCGGGGTCGCCACGGTCTTCAGGCGCACATCGACCTTCGACTTGCCGATCTGGTCGCGCAGCCAGTTGAGCAGCCGCTCATTGGGTTCATAGGCGAGACCCGCGAAGCGTAGCGTGCCGCCCAAACGATCGGACTTTTCAATGAGCGTGGCCTTTGCCCCTGCAAGCTCCAGCCTGCGCGCGGCCTCCATGCCGCCGGGGCCGCCGCCCACGATCACGACATGGCCGGGGACCTTGGCCGGGGACCAGTCGAGGTCCTCATAGCCGGTTTCCGAGCGCACGGCGCAGCGGACCTGTTCGCGCAGATAGGCGGTGCTGACGCAAGTATAGCAGTAGATGCAGGGGCGAATGTCGGCGACCCGGCCCTCCGCCAGCTTGCGGGGCAGGTCGGGGTCCGCGAGCAGCTTGCGCCCCATGGCGAGGAAGTCGAATTCGCCCTGCGCCAGTCCCTTTTCGCCGCGATCAATTTCTACCCGGCCCGATGCGATCACGGGGATGGAAACGACCTTCCGGATGGCGGCGGCGGCTTCCAGATTGAAGGCGGGTTCGTGCGGGATGTTGGAGCCGGAGTGGAGCTTGCCCTGGCCAACGTCATGATAGGCGGTGACGGTGAGGGCGTCGGCGCCCGCTGCTTCGACCAATGGCGCCAGTTCGAGGGCATGATCCATCGTGATGCCGTTCTTCTTGCCCAGTTCGCGCGAGTCCATCTTGACCCAAACCGGGAAGTCGGGACCGACCGCCGCGCGCACCGCGCGTACGACCTCCAGCAACAGGCGCGCGCGGCCCGGGACGTCGCCGCCATATTCATCCTGCCGCGTATTGGTGGACGGCGAGACGAAGGAGGAGAGGAGATAGCCATGGCCGCCGTGAATTTCCAAACCGTCCATTCCGGCGCGTTTGGCGCGCAGCCCCGCTTCCGCGAACTGACGGATGGCAAGATCAATGTCGGCCTTTTCCAGAACCTTGATCTCCGGCACGGCGCCACCGGCAAATGCCGCCATCTCCTCTGGCAGGAAAAAGTCCGGGAAGTCGCCCGCGAATGGTGGCGGATAGGCTGGACCCCAAAGGGGATGGCCGTCCTGCGCGCTATGGCCTGCGACGAGGCCGCCGTGGTGAAGCTGTGCCGCGATCCGGCCGCCCGCCGCATGAACGGCCTCGGTGAGTTTCGTGAGTCCCGGCAGGAAGCGGTCGTCCGAGATTGCGGTCTGGTTGGGCTGAACCGCGCCCACGGGCCAGGCGACGCCGGTTACGCCCATGATGATAAGGCCCGCGCCGCCCTTTGCCTGCGCGACATGGTAATCGATCAGGCGCTGGCTGACCGTGCCGTCTGCTTCGGCCAGGCTGACGCCCATGGCGGTGACGATGATTCGGTTGGGAACGGTGAGCGTGCCAATTTGGCCGGGCGTGGTGAGAGATGCAGGCGCCGCGCCCGATCGTGATTGTGATAGGGCAGGGGCAGCATTCATGACAGTCTCCTACAATCGCCACATGCGTATGGTCTGCTTCCTTTTATCGCGTTGTTTGTAGTTAGTCAGGCAAAAATAACGATGATCGCGTAATAATTTACGCGGATCGCGAAGCAGCGAGTTTTTCCGCCGCGCCGTCGGAAAAAAAAGGGAGCGATCACCGGATCGCCCCCTTTCATGATGTTTTGGGCCGCGAAGATCAGCCGACCTTCAGCTGCGCCAATTCCTCGGCCGACAGGGTGAGCGAGGCGGCCTTGACGGCTTCCTCGATACGGGCTGGGCTGGATGCGCCGAAGATGGGGATCACCTGCTGCGGCTGGTTCAGGAGATAGGCGAGCGCGACGTCCGAAACGCTGACGCCATGCTTGGCGGCCACGTCCTTGGCAGCGGCCAGGCGGTCCTTGTTGACCGGGTTGTCGTAGAAACCCTGGAGATGTTCGGGCACTTCGCCCTTTTCGGCGAAGGCGAAGTAGCCGCGGCTCTGCGAGCAATAGGGGATGATGGCGAGACCGGCGTCCTTGAGCTTGCCGCCATGATCTTCGAAATACATCTGATAGCCCTGAGCGGTGGCGGATTCTTCATTGGGCTTGGCGAGGCCCCAGAAGGGCTCGACGGCGATGAAGCCCGCCTTGCCGTTCGCCTTGGCGTATTCGTTGGCTTCCAGCACGCGGGTGTCGGACCAGTTGGACGCGCCGAAATAGCGGATCTTGCCCGCATTCTTCGCTTCGTTCAGGAAGTCGATCAGTTCGGCAACCGGGGTTTCCGGATTGTCCATGTGGACCCAGTAGAGGTCGATGGTGTCGACGCCCAGATGCTCAAGGCTCTCATTGAGGTCGCTGCCGATGTCGGTGGCGTTGACGCGGTTGCGATAGTCGCCAGCGCGCATGTCGAAATGACCGCCCTTGGTCGCGACGATCACGTCTTCGCGCTTCTTGCCCTTCAGCCAGGCGCCGATGGCGCGTTCGCTGGCGCCCTTGGGTGCGTCGGGCATCCAGTCACCGTAGGAACGGGCGGTATCGACGAAATTGCCGCCCAGCTCCAGAAACTTGTCGAGAATGGCGTTGCTGCGGTCCTGGTCGATCGACCAGCCGAGCATGTTGGTGCCGTAGCACAGGCGGCTGACCGAGAGGTCGGTATTGGCGAGCGTGACCTTTGAAAGCATGGCTAACTCCTGCATGACGGCGTCTCTTGCGGGTGCAAAAGCGTGCCCTAAACTACCCCGCGGACATCCGAGCTAGTGCTAAGCGCCGCTCCGGACATCCCGCGACGCGCGGACAATCAATGTTGCGCGCGCGTCATGGCGAGAGCGGACAGTTACGCAGGCGTCGGCGAAAAGGAAAGGGGGATTGTTGATATTCGTAGCTGTCACGGCAAAGCGGGCAGCCGGGGCGGTCAGTAGCTGCCGTTGGTGACGATCACCGTCGCGTCGAGGGTGGTCGAGGGGAGCGGGATGAAGGTGGAGTAGCGCATCAGTGGCGATCCGCTCATGTCGTAGCGAACCTGAACCTTGAACTGCCCTATGCCGTCTGGCGCGGCCTGAATGTCGGGCGTCCCTCCAGAAGAGAGCAGCGTGCCATAGCCGTTTATGACGGCCTGCGCGCGGGCGCGGGCCAGCGTGGCGCGTTCGCTGGAGGAAAGGCCCGCCATCGCGGCGCGCGCGCCTTCGGCAGCGGCATGGCGGACGCCGAGCAGGGCGGAAAACCAGAAAGAATAGATGATGATCGCGAAGATCAGCATCAGCAGCGCTGGAGTGACGAGCGCGAACTCCAGCGCGGCGATGCCTTTCTGGCAATGGAGGAGCCGGGGGAGGAGCCGGGACGCGGGCGCGCGGCTCCTCCTGCGATGGGCTTTCATCGGGGGTTTAGGTGACGCTGTTGAACAGGGACGTGAAGGCGCCGTCCAGCGCTGCGGTAAAGTCGCCCCTTAGTGCAGAGATGGCGGCTACGACCACGCCGCCCAGCACCGCATATTCCACGGCGGTGAGGCCTTTCTGGTCGCGTACTAGCCGCTTCATGAACTTTCGTGCCATATCGATGATCATCGTTTTTCTCCTCAAATCCCTCCGGTCGGAACGGGCGGCGCGCGGAGGGGGATCGCGTCGCCAGTCTCCCTAGATCAGCACCGGCACCCCGCAGCGGGCGCCCGTGACCCACACGGTCGCATGGCCAAGCTGGATGCCGAGCGCGGCGAGCAGATTGTCGAGCAGCGGGTCGGCGGTGGTGCCGATGAGCGCCGCCAGCGGCGTGGTGATGGCTCCGAGCAGCTGGGACCGCGTGGCGCTTGCGTCGCAGACGGGCCAGATGCAGAGGTTGAGCGCCTTCACCTGAAGGCCGTTTGCGTCGCTGAGGCTGTTGGTGAGGGATGTCAGCAGCGGTCCCGTCTGCGACCCGTTGCCGATGGTGGCGGGTATTCCGGGCGTGCCGGGGCGTCCGATCGTCCCCTGACCGCCCGGCCCGAAAAGCAGCGTTCCGCTATTGCCCATCACCGGCTGCGCGACCGCGCGGGCGTCAGCGGTGATGAGGTTGAGGACGTTCAGGATGCGCGCGGGGGCTATATCGTCGGCAGAGAGCGGCGGCATCGGGCGGCTCATGGCGTTGGCGGGCGCCTGACCGATATAGGCGTTGACGAGGCCGGAGGTGGCGAGAATGCTCACCCGGCTGTCGCGCGCTTGCTCCGCCGTGTTGGCGCAATCGATCGCGCTGACGTCCGCACGGGCTGCGGCGACGTCGATAAGCAGGGGGACGGATTCGACGCCGATCCCCAATATGTTGAGGTTGAGGCCAAGGTTCAGCTGCAACCGTAGCGCCGATGTGCTGGCGCTGGTTTCCCCCGCTGGTCCGAACGAGAAGCGGGGCCGGTCGATCGGGCCGGTGGCGACAGCGGCGAGGCGGATCGTGCTGCCAGAAGCGACGCGGCTGATGGCGTCGGACAGGTCGATGCTGCCATTGCCCGCCTGAACGGCGAAGGCGAAAAGCTGATAGGCGTTGAGTCCGGCGCGCAGGCCGGGTTGCTCGTCCGCCTCGCCGACGGGCATGTTCTTCCATACGCCAAGGCCGAACAGGCCCTGCAATGGCACGGAGTAGCTGTTGTTCACCCGGCCTGCGACCAGGGTCAGGGTGGCGGCGGTGGCCGGTTGGTCGGCCGCGCTTGCCGCCGCCAGCATCAGGTCGCGCAATCCCACGCTGCGGCTGGTCAGGGCGCCATAGGTGCCCGTTTCGCCGACGCGCTGCGCAAGTGCGTCGAAGAAGCGGCCCGCATCGACATAGCCGCCCATCAGGGACTGGAGGTCGCTGGTTCCCAATTGCAACTGGATACCGAGGAGCCCGCCGAGCAGGTCGTTGACGCTGTTCACCAGCGAATTGGTGACGGTGAGGATGCCAGAACTGACGCCGACGCCCGCTTCGTCGATGCGCGCGGCGGTGGCGGTAACGGCGAGTTCGGGGATGGGATTGGCGCCACCCAGGGCGCGGGTGAAGAATTGACGGCTGGGCTTGCCGGTGCGGATGCGGATGGCATTGGGCTGGCCATTGCCGGGGCAGCGGGTGAAGCTGGCGTCGAACCGCTGGGGCGCGGAAAGGGCCGCGTCGGCGCAATAGCGGCCAAGCTCCACCGAACGCAGGATTGCGGGATCATAGCCGTTGCGGCTGAGGCTGTCGCGGGCGCGCGCCTCTGCCTGCGCTGGATACATGGCGGCGGCGAGGGCGGCGCTTTCCGTGGCGGCGCGCAGGTCGCGGCTCCCGGCATAATAGAGGCCCGCGTCGAGGGCGAAGCCCATCGCGCCGACCAGCACTGCGCCGAATGCCGCGACCATCGGCACCACGGCTGCGCGCCGGTCGTGCCACAGGGGATGGAGGCGGCGGAGCAGCATCATGGGAAGGCGGGCGCGTCGTGATCGGCGGAGCGGGGCAGGCGCTGCCCGATGGATTGCAGATAGCGGTTGCGAATGACCTCTGCTTCTTCCGCGCTGAGGCCGGTGCTTTCCGGGGTGCGGGGTGGTGAGCGTAGCTGCCATTCGATGACGCGGCGCGCCTGATCGGGTTGGGGGAGCGTGGGGGCAGCGGCCGACAGGAGGCAAAGGTAGAGCATCAGCGGTCCTTTGGTGCAGGGAGGCGAGCGGCTTGCGCGGCGATCTGGCGGCGGAGGGCATCACGCTGAGGCTCATCGCGGATGGTGGAGAGGAGGGCTTCCGCCTCGGCATTCTGACCGGCCGCCTTTAGCGCGAGCAGGAGGTTGTTGCGGATCACTGGCGTTCCCGGCGACAGGTCCAGCGCGCCGCGCAGGCTCTCCGCCGCCTCCGCCGCTAGCCCCGCGCGTAGCTGCGCGAAGCCGAGGGCGTTGCGGAGCATGGGATCGGCGGGGCTTGCCTGAACGGCGAGGCTGTAAGGCGCTATGGCCTCGGCCCAGCGTCCGCGTGCGGCAAGCAGATGGCCGCGCACCGCGCTGCCGCCGCCGTCGGGGAGGGCTGCGGCTGCTGCTTCGGCTGCATCGAGGTCGCCCAGGTCGAGCAGGCTGTTGACACGCAGGATGCGGGCGTCTCGGTCGCCGGGATAGCGGCGGTCGAAATCGTCCAGATAGGCGATGGCGGCGCGTGGCCTGCCATCGGCGCGCGCCTGATGGATGAGTTGCAGATAGAGGCTGCGCGTCGAACCGGACGTGTCGGCGGCGGCGAGCAGCAGGGGGAGGAGCCACATCATCGCGCGCTCGCCCGCAAGGTGTCCAGGATGGCGACGACCGGCGGCCCGCCCAGAACGATAAAGAGGGCGGGCATGAAGAAGAGGATCATCAGCACGACCATGCGCACGGTGATGCCGCCCATTGCTTCGCGCGCGCGGGCGACGCGGCGCTGGGTGAATTCGCGGGCGAATTCGCGCAGGGCGGGGGCAAGCTCTATCCCCTGGAACATGGCCTGGCGGAAGAGGGATGCGAGTTCTTTCGCCCCGCTGACCGCTACCCGTGAGGCCCAGCGGTCGAGTGCCAGTTCGTAGCGCATGCCCCGGTCGAGGTCGGTGACGAGCAGGGCGATCAGTTGGCCGTGGTGCGGCACCGCTACCTGTTCGTCGCGGGCGATCGAGCGGAAGCATTGGTCGAGCGATACGCCGCTTGCCAGCATCATCAGCATGAGGTCGAGCAGGAAGGGAAATTCGGCGGTGATCTTCCTGGCTCGGCCGGATGCGAGCAGGTTCAGAGCTTGGCGCGCGCCGACGAAGGCGAGGCCTGCGGCGATGACGATCAGCATCGGGCGTGATAGCCAGCCGTGCCAGAGGATGCGGCAGAGGAGAGCGGCCAGCAGCGCGGCTAGCAGGGTTGCGGCTAGGCGCAGCCAGAGGAAGTGGTTGATGGCGCGGGGGTCCTGATAGCCCGCTAGCTGCAATTGGCGTTCGAGGGTGGACCGGTTGCGGCCCTCAGCTCCCAGGATGGTGGGTAGGCGCAGCGCGGGCTTGGCTTGCCTCGTTGGCGCAAGCCGGGCGAGCCGTGCTTCTAGCCTTTGGTCGGCGATCAGCATCCGGCCGCCGAATAGCGCTATGCCAATGCCGATGAGCGCCATGAGGAGGCAGGCGAGGAAAAAGGCCGAGGGCATCAGAAGGCGAGCCTCATCACCCGGCGCATGACCAGCATGCCTGCGATCTGAAGTCCGATGGCGATGAATGCCATCCGGTGCCCGCGCGCATCGTCGAGGAAGAAGTCGATATAGGCGGGGTTGGACGCCATCAGCAGCGCCATCGCGACGAGCGGCATGGCGATCAGGACGCGGGAGCTGACCTTTGCTTCGGACGTCGCGGCCTTCAGCTCTCGGGCGATGCGGATGCGTTCGCGCAGGATGGCGGAGAGGTTCGACAGCACCGCGCTGACGGGGCCGCCATAGCGCATATTAGTGCGGATCGCGGCGGCCAGCATCGACATTTCAGGAACGCGCAGTCGGTCGGCGAGCTGCTGCATCGCCTCGCTGACCGGGGCGCCGAGTTCGAGACGGCGTGCGGCTGGCGCGAGATAGCTGCGGACGATGCCGGGTGCGTCGGTGAGCGATCGTTCCAGCGCCTGGGGCAGGGAGCTGCCGACGGCCTGCATCTGGCGCACGGCGTCGATGTAGAAGGGGAGTGCTTCGATAAGGGCGTTTACGCGGCGCTGAGCGCGCGCCTTGATCCAGAGGAATATTATGGCTGGCGGGAGGGGCAGCAGGATCACCGTCGCGACCGGACCGGCGGTCAGCAATGTGGCGAGGGTGAGCAGGGCCATGCAGCCGCCAAAGATGCCTATGGCGCGCGTCGTGATCTCCAGCTGCGCGCGGGCCAGCAGTGGCGCCGCGAGGCTGGGGACGGTCAGGCGGACGCTTTGGCGCGACGCGGGGGCATCACCGGGTGCGATTGCCGCCAGCCGTCGCGACAGCCGCGCCTGCTCCCGCGCGCGCATGGCGAGCAGGGGGGAAGCCGCCGCCGCGAGCGTCAAAAGCGCGAGCAGGAGGAACGCTGTGGCCTTCACACTATGCTCTGCCGGAGGGGGCTGGGCGCATAGTCGCGCAGGCGGGGTTCGAAAAATGGGCGGGGCGAGTGGATGCGAAATTCGCCCATTCCGGACATGGCGGGTTGTTCGTGAAAGCTGAACAGTTCGTTGAAGGAATAGGCTTCGCCCTCGACGCCGGTGACTTCCGTCACGCCGGTGACGCGGCGGCTGCCGTTCGACAGGCGCTGGATATGCACCACGACATGCACGCTGCTGGCGATGAAGCGCCGGATCGCGCGGATGTCATTCTGGACCCCGGCAAAGCCCATCAGCATTTCTAGGCGCGCAAAGGCATCGCGGGGGGAGTTGCCGTGGAGGGTCGCCATCGATCCGTCGTGGCCGGTGGACATGGCTTGCAGCATCTCCACCACCTCGACGCCGCGCACCTCGCCCAGGATGATGCGGTCGGGACGCATGCGCAGGGCGTTGCGGACGAGTTCGCGCGCGCTGATTTCCCGGTTGCCATCGACGTTGGGCGGGCGGGTTTCCAATCGGACGACATGGTCCTGCCGCAACTGCAATTCGGCGGCGTCCTCTATGGTGATCAGCCGTTCGCGGTCGCTGATGAAGTGGGACAGCATGTTGAGCAGGGTGGATTTGCCCGCGCCCGTGCCGCCGCAGATCAGGATGTTGAGCCGCGACCGGACGGCGGCGGCCAGATAGGCGGCCATTTCGGCGCTCATCACCTGCCGGTTGATGAAATCCTCTATGCCCAGCGCCTGCATGCGGAACTTGCGGATCGACAGCATAGGGCCGTCCAGCGCCACTGGCGGGATGACGATGTTGACGCGCGAGCCATCGGCAAGGCGCGCATCGACATAGGGGCTGGCTTCATCCACGCGGCGGCCGATGGGGCCGACGATGCGCTGGATGATGTTCATGAGATGCGCGTCGTCGCGGAAGCGTCGGTCCACCTTCTCCAGCAGGCCGCTGCGTTCGACATAGATGGTGCCGGGGCCGTTGACGATGATGTCGTCGATGCTGCCATCGCGCAGCAGCGGCGCGAGCGGGCCGAGCCCGGCGACCTCATCCTCCACATCCTCGATCAGCAGCAGCCGTTCTGCTGCGTTGAGGGCAAGTTGCCCGCGTCTGCTGCGGCTGGTGATGACCTGTTCTATTTCGGCGCGGAGGGCACGGGCGCCCAGCGTTTCGGCGGTGCTGCCGCGTGCTTCCAGCTGTTCGATGACTTGCGCGCAGGTCTGGGCCATGACGGCCTGATAGCTGTCGCTCATCCGCTGGGCGGCTGGTTGCGCTACCGGGGCGGGGCGTGCCGTGCCGCGTGGCAGGCTGGTGTCGAAGAGCAGGCTCATGCCGCTGGTTCCACCTGGCGCTGGAGGAGGCGGCGGAGACGCTCCAGGCTCTTGGACGATCGCTGCGGCTCGATGCCGCAGGCGGTGCGGATCGCGCGCATGTAGCGGTCGGGCGCAGCCTCCATGGCGAGCGGGCGGCCCGCGTTCAGGGCATTTCGCAGGCGGACTTGGTCGATGGGGAGCGGGAGGGTGCTGCTGGTGCGCAGGATGTCGGCCATGCGGCGGCTGTCCAGCAATATGGCGGGCTGATGATCCCAGACGAGCAGGCGTGTGCGTGACAGGCTTGCCTCATCGTCGCCTATGCGCTCCAGCAGGCGGCGGCAGGCGTCCATCTCGCGGATGGATTGCGCGCAGACCAGCTCGATGCGATCGGCGAGCGAGGCGAGCGTGCGCAGGAGGCCCGGATGGCGCAGGCTGCCCGCGCAGAGGATGAGGTCGCCGCAGCAGGCACGCAACAGGCGGACGAGCGCGGCTATGTCGGCAGGCGCTATCCCGGCCGGTTCCGTTCCTGAGCCGCCGTCCAGCGTGAGGAGCATCAGGCCGCTCGGATCATGCCGGGCGAGGGCGCTGGACAGCAGGCTTGCGTCGAGGCGCTCTATGTCGGCAATGGCCGACGCGATGCCGTAGCTGACTGGCAGGTCGAGATAGGCCTCGGCCGCGCTGGTCGGCATGGTGAAGTCGATCAATAGCGTCGAGGAACCGGCGCGGGCTCGGCTGACCGCCATGTCGGTGGCGACGATCGCGGTGGCTTCCGCATCCGCGCCAAGGACCAGGGTCAGCCGTCCGCCCTTGCCATGATCGGCGGTCGAGCGGTTGAGGAGGCGTCCGAGAATGGCGGCGATTTCGTCACCCTCCGCCGCGCGGGGGATGACATCGTCGGCGCCGGAACGGATGGCGTGTAATATCTCGTCGGCACCTGTTTCGCCGGTGACAAGCACGATCGGGCGTCCGGTCGCGCCTTCGGCCACCGCGGACAGGGCTGTTGCTATCGAGCGTTCCGGAGGGATCGCGTCCCGATCCACCAGAATGACGCAGGGGCCTTCAACCATATCCGGCGTGACTGCTTGTGCCAGCTCGACGGCCGCGCGGCCCTGCATGGCTTCGCTGATCCGGGTGGCGAGGCTGTGATCGACCGACAGGAGGATGATGCGCGCCATCGTCATGGCCTCACCACGCCGAAGGGGACGACAGGGTCTTTGGTGTCGAGCAGCGATCCGGGCAGTGCGGGCACATCCTTGGCCTGTACCGGCCCAACCAGACGGGGGGTGGCGACGATGACCAATTCTTGCCGTTCCTTCTGCGTCTGTTGTCGGCGGAAGAAGGCGCCGATCACGGGGATGTCGCCGAGCAACGGCGTCTTTTCTCGTGTGGTCGATTGGCTCGAGTAGCTTAAGCCCGCGATAACGAAGCTCTGGCCGCTACCCAGTTCGACCGTGGTTTCGGCCGATCGGCGGCGCAGGCCGGGCACGACATAGCCCTGTAATTGGACGCCGCTATTATAGTCGAGTTCGCTGACCTCCGGCGCGATCTTCAGCACGATCTGGTCGGGGGAGAGGACGAAGGGGGTGACGGACAGGCGGACGCCGAACTCCTTATATTGGATGGAGATGGCGTTGCCGTTTCCCGACGCCTGCGGCACCGGCACGGGGATTTCGCCCCCGGCAAGGAAGCTCGCCTGTTCGCCCGAGCGGACGAGCAGGGTGGGTTGGGCCAGCAGTTCGGACAGGCCGTTGGAGGAAAGGGCGCTCAGCACCGCGTTGATGCCGCGATTGGGGGCGGACAGGAACAGGTTGAAGGCGTTCTGGATCGGCACGCTGGCATCGAGCGAGGAGCCGCCGGGCGAGAAGCTGGCGCTCTTGAAGCTGCTGGGGGAAACGACCGCGCCTTGAATGTCGCCGCTCAATTTGGAGAAGTTGAAGCCCAAAGCCTTGAGCGTGGAGGAAGACACGGCGGCGAACTGGACATCGACGGCGACGACCTGCTCGCCTGCGACGATGCGGGGACTCATGACCGCGCCCGGCTCCCGCGCGGCTGCGGGGGAGGGCGAAACGGCAAAGCGCGTTTCCGCCATTAGTGACCCGTCGCGGCCAAATATGCTGATTGTGGTGGTGCCTGCGCCTATTCCGGTGACGCTCAAGGACCGGGCGGTTGGCGCGGTGACCGAAATGATGTCGTCGCGATCCACTTCTATCCGGCCAATGGGGCGGGGGTAGGTGAGCGTGCGCTTCTGCTGGATCGACAGCGACCTTTGATCCTGCGCCTGGGCGGGAGGTGCTGCGGCGAGCGCGACTGCGAGGGCGAGGATGAGTTTCAACGCCGGGCGCTCCCCGAATAGATGGTTTCGCGGCGGTCGCCGATGACCAGCTCGATTGGTTGGCGGGGGGCAGGGGCGGGGCGGGCCTGTGCGGCCACGGGCGCAGGGCGCGCGGGTAGGGCTTGGGCGAGCGGGGCGGGATCAGGACCGTTGGAATTGGCTGGTGCGACCGTCACCTGCTCGCTGTCCACCGGATTGCGGAGGGAAAGAGTGAGCGCGCCCGTGCTTTTCGCCAGTGATAGGATGGAGACCTGACGGGGATTGAGTGCCAGTGTCACGGTTCGGGCGGGCGGCGGCGGAGAGGACAGCTGCTCCTTGGTGCCGGATGCTGGCGCGGTGCCGAGGACGGTGTCGCCCACGGCGAGGACCTGAACCATCTGCAACAACGTCTGGGCGCGGCTGCGGCCTGCGCCACGCGCGCCGCTGATGGCGTCGGCGCCGGGATAGACGACCTGTACGTCCACGCGGTCGCCGGGGCGGACGAGGCCCGCCACCGCGATTTCCGCTGTGGTGTCGATGCTGATCGCCCGCATGCCGACGGGCACGCGGATCGCGAGCTTTTCCTCGCCGCCGACCGCGTCCCGGGGGATGAGCGCACCTGCGGCAATGGCGCGGGCGGCGACCTTGCCTATCAGTTCGGCGGGCGTCGCGGCAGTCGGGTGGCGAGTGGGGTCAGCTATTGCATTGCGGATCATGGCGGCGGTGATTGTCTCGCCTGTCCGGATCGGGCGGGCGGCGGATGCAAGGATGACGGGTTGGGGGGATCGACTGTCCGCCGCCGACCGGGCCATCGGGACCGTCGCGGCTGATGACCGTTGCATTTCACGCACGCCCAGCAGCAGGAACAGCATGGCGGCAACCATGCCTGCAACCATCATGATCCTGGCTTTCCACCCCAATTGCATCAATTCCCCCCTTGATCTTGCGTCCACGCAAATCGCTCCGTGTGGAGGCAAGATCCTGTAGCTTCGGGGAATCTATGCGTTATCGGCGGCCGAGGGGACTGGAGATGCCGCCGATTTGATGGGACCGGAGGGGCAAATATTGCCCGGCGTTAACTTCTTTGCCCCGAATTTGCGTGGCGCGGCGTGCGCAAGGGCTTTTCTTGCGTGTGCCCAACCCCGTGAAAGGTTCAATTTGGCGCAATCTCTCCGGATCGGAGCTTCGCTGCGCCCTCTTCAGTGCGCCAGCAACAGCGGAACATGCGCCTCGCGCAGCATCGTGCGGGTTACGCCACCAAAGACGAGTTCGCGCCAGCGGCTGTGCCCGAATGCGCCCATCACCATCCAGTCGGGCTTCAGCACATTGATCGCGGCTTTCAGCGTTGCCTCCACCGTGCGGCCATCCTGCGGCCATGTATGGAATTGCGTCTTGACGCCATGGCGAGAGAGATATTCGGGCGCATCGGTCGCAGGGAAGGGGTATTTGCCCACCTCCTCAACGGTCACAACGTCCACGTCTGCGGCATGCTTCAGCAGCGGCACGGCCAGACGGAGCGCGGCCGACGCCTCGCGCGATCCTTCCCAGGCGACGAGCGCCCGGCCCGTGATCATCATGCCCCGTGCGTCCTCCGGCACGGCGAGGACCGGCGTGCGGCCGCCCATCGCCAGATCGGCGGCGAGATGCAATGGATCGCTCATTTCCCGCCGAGGGCCAGCGGGCAGCGTCACGATCATTAAGTCGCATAAGGCGGACGCTGAAAGCAGGCCGTGAACGATGTCGCCATCCACCTGCCGCCAATCCCAATTCACGTCTTCGCGTTGCAGCCGTTCCTCCACCTTCGCACGCATGCGCGCATCGATCTGATGCAGTTCGGCCATGATCGCGGGGGCGATGGACGCCCCGCCGTAAAGATCCCCGGCGACAAGGTTAGGCATGGAGGTGACCTGTACGCAGTGGATATGCGCATCGAGCGCCCGGGCAATGTCGCTGGCGGCCTGGAGTCGGCTCTCCATGGCGCTATCGTCGTGAATGTGGAGCAGAATGGATGTCATCACACCTCTCCATGCTCTTAAGACCGCGAAAATGGTCGCCTTCTTATACCCTTATTTGCCCATCGCGGTTAATAGCATTTATGTTATATATCCAAAGGCGGGTGTGAACGCCGTGCGCCGGGAAGGCGCATCGGCGAATGGGGGAAGCATCATGCCTGGAATCTTTTCAGCTTCAAGACTGTGGCGCGATCGTGGAGGCGCTACGGCTGCCGAATATGCGCTTTTGCTGGCCATCATCGGTGGCGGGATGGTCGGGGCGACCTGGCTGTTGGGGCAGGCGGTAGGCAGTCAGATGAACCAGCAGGTAGCCCTGTTCGCATCATCCGCAGGGAGTAGCTCGACGAGCTCGTCAAGCTCATCCAGCGGCGGATCGAGTGCTGGTGGCGGCTCTTCGACCGGCGGAAGTAGCTCCAGCACCGGCGGAGGTGGCACCACGACGACGAGTACTGGCGGGACTACGACGGGCGGCGCAAGCTCAGGAAATGGCAGCTCCGGGAACGGGAGCTCGGGTAACGGCAGTTCCGGGAATGGAAGCTCGGGCAACGGCAACGGTAAGAAGTAAGGCGTCGGGAGCGGAGCAAGGAGGCTCGCTCCGCTTGCTGCGACAGAGGTTTGCAGCGGGGCGCACACATGGCCAAGGTGCACGCGTCCCGCAGGCAGCTTATCCTGAAATATCCGGACGGTCAGGAATAATTTTTACACTCATTCAATTTTGTAGGACTATTTTTGCGGGCTCGCGCGTATTATATTCGTAACATGACTACTGCGGCGGGAGTCGTCAGTGACGAAAAGCGAACTGTTTTCGAGCTTCACCCGGAATTTTGACGAACGGCGTCAAGCCGAGATGTCGATTGAGGATTATTTGCTGGGATGCCGCAATGATCCTTTGATGCATGCATCAGCACCGGAACGCCTGCTGGCGGCGATCGGCGAGCCGGAGATCATAGACACATCCCGCGACCAACGGCTCGGGCGGATCTTCATGAACCGCACCATCCGCCGATACAAAAGTTTCGCCAATTTCTACGGCATGGAAGCGACCATCGAACATATCGTCAGCTTCCTGCGTCATGCCAGCCAAGGGTTGGAGGAGCGTAAGCAGATTCTCTATCTGCTCGGCCCGGTCGGTGGCGGCAAGTCTTCGCTGGCGGAACGGCTCAAGGCGTTGATGGAAACGCATCCCATCTATGCGCTGAAGGCCGGGGATGAGATCAGCCCGATCTTCGAAAGCCCGCTCGCCCTGTTCGATGCGGAAACGCACGGCGCGTTCATCGAGGAAAATTACGGCATCCCGCGCCGCCGCCTGACCGGCATGATCAGCCCATGGGCGCGCAAGCGGCTGGATGAGTTTTCTGGCGATATCTCGCAGTTCAAGGTCATCCGCCTGATGCCATCGCGTATGCGGCAGATCGCCATCGCCAAGACCGAGCCGGGCGACGAGAATAATCAGGACATCAGCTCGCTGGTTGGCAAGGTCGATATTCGCAAGCTGGAGATGCTGTCGCAGAATGATCCCGATGCCTACAGCTATTCGGGCGGCCTTAATCGTGCGAACCAGGGGATGCTCGAATTTGTCGAGATGTTCAAGGCGCCGATCAAGATGCTCCACCCGCTGCTGACCGCGACGCAGGAGGGCAATTATATCGGCACCGAAAATATCGGGGCCATTCCCTTTAACGGCATCATCATGGCGCATTCCAATGAATCGGAATGGGCGAATTTCAAGAATAACAAGAATAACGAAGCTTTCATCGACCGCATTTATGTTATCAAGGTGCCCTATAGCTTGCAGGCTACCGAAGAACGACATGTGTATGAAAAGCTGCTGAGGGAGTCGGACCTCAGCAAGGCGCCCTGCGCTCCGGGGACACTGGACATGCTCGCGCGCTTTTCTGTCCTCACGCGGCTGCGGGAGCATGAGAACAGCAATCTCTATTCCAAGATGCGCGTTTATGACGGCGAAATGCTGCGGGAGATCGATCCGCGCGCCAAGAGCATGCAGGAATATCGAGATGCCGCCGGGGTGGATGAGGGCATGTCGGGCACATCGACCCGCTTCGCCTTCAAGGCGCTGTCGGCGACCTTCAACCATGACAGCAGCGAAATAGCCGCCGATCCGGTCCACCTCATGTATGTGTTGGAAGGGATGGTCCGGCAGGAACAATTCCCCGCCGATGTCGAGGCCAAATATCTGGAATTCATCAAGGGCGAGCTTGCGCCGCGCTATGCAGAGTTCATCGGCAATGAAATCCAGAAGGCCTATCTGGAAAGCTATAACGACTACGGCCAGAACCTGTTCGACCGCTATGTCGCCTATGCCGACGCGTGGATCGAGGATCTGGACTTCAAGGACCCGGACACGGGGCAGCTTCTGGACCGGGAGGTCATCAATCAGGAACTCACCAAGACCGAAAAGCCCGCCGGGATCGCCAATCCCAAGGATTTCCGGAACGAGGTGGTGAAGTTCGCGCTGCGCATGCGGGCCAGTAATGACGGGCGCAATCCCAGCTGGACGAGCTATGAGAAGATTCGCGAAGTCATCGAAAAGCGGATGTTCAGCCAGGTCGAGGACCTTCTGCCCGTCATCAGCTTCGGGTCCAAGAAGGATGGCGACACGGCGAGCAAGCATGACGAGTTCGTCGCGCGCATGATCGAGCGGGGCTACACCGAACGGCAGGTCCGTCGGCTGGTGGAATGGTATATAAGGGTCAAGCAGGCCGGATAAATAGATGGAGGCGCTTGGCCCACCATGCACATAGTCGACAGACGGCTGAACCCAGGGGGCAAGAGCCTTGTCAACCGGCAACGGTTCCTGAGGAGGGCGAAGGCCTATGTCAGTCAGGCGGTGCGCGACAGCCTGAAGGACCGCAGCATCAAGGACCTCGCCGGAGAAGGCGAAATCACCATCCGCCGGGACGCGATCCACGAACCGACGCTGCACCGCGCGGCAAAGGGGGGCGACCGGGAACGCGTGCTGCCGGGCAATCGAGAGTTTCTGGAAGGCGACCGGATCAAGCGCCCCGATGGTGGCGGCGGCGGTGGCGGGGCACAGGCGGGGGAGGGCGAGGATGAGGATGATTTCCGCTTCGCGCTCAGCCGGGAGGAGTTTCTTGACCTGTTCCTCGACGATCTTGAACTGCCCGATATGGCCAAGAAGAAGCTGGTCGCGGGCAAGATAGAGGGGATACGCCGCGCGGGTTACTCCACGATCGGAAACCCGTCCAACCTGTCTGTTCCGCGCACGATGCAGAAGGCCATGTCCCGCCGCATCTCGCTGCGCCGTCCAAGTGGCCGCGACCTTAGCCGGATTGACGAGGCCATCGCCGAGATCGAGGGGCGTGCGGTGCCATTGCCCGACGATGCCGTGACGCTGGAAAGGCTGCGGGAGGAGCGGGTGCAGATCATTCGCCGCCGCAACCTCATCGCCTATATCGACCCTGTTGACCTACGCTTTCGCCGTTTCGAGCCTGTCCCCCGGCCCGTGGCTCAGGCGGTGATGTTCTGCCTGATGGACGTATCGGGTTCCATGACGGCGCATATGAAGGATCTCGCCAAGCGCTTCTTTGCGCTGCTGCACCTCTTCCTGTCGCGCTGTTACGAGCATGTCGATGTGGTGTTCATCCACCATACCGACCGTGCCGCCGAAGTGGACGAGGAAACCTTCTTCTACAGCACGGTGACGGGCGGGACGCTGGTATCAAGCGCGCTCGACAAGCTGATCGAGGTGGTGAAGGATCGGTACAGCCCGAGCGACTGGAACATCTATGTCGCGCAGGCTTCCGATGGAGACACGCTGGCGTCGGACAATGCGCGCGTGGCCAACCTGATGCAGAATGAAATCCTGCCCTTCTGCCAATATTTCGCCTATTTGGAAGTGGGTCGGGAAGAGTTCGCCTCTATCGAGGCTGCGACCTCCACCACGGGGCTTTGGGAAGCCTATGCACCCGTCAGTCAGGCGAACCGGCAATTCACCATGCGCAAGGTGTCACACCGGCGGGAAATATATCCGGTGTTCCGTGAGCTGTTCCAGCGGCGCGGCGTGGGTGAAAGGACGCCCGCTTGACGGGCGCGCGCGCACCCGCCCCGCTGTTCACCGGCAGCGACTGGGATTTCTCGTTGATCAATCGCATCTATGAAGTGATCGAGCCGATCGCGCTTCAGGAGATGAAGCTCAACATCTATCCCAATCAGATAGAGATCATCAGTGCCGAACAGATGCTGGATGCCTATTCGTCGATCGGCATGCCGCTATTTTACAAACATTGGTCGTTCGGCAAACAGTTCGTGACCAATGAGATGCTCTACCGCAAAGGGCTTCGTGGCCTAGCCTATGAGCTGGTGATCAACAGTGACCCGTGCATCAACTATCTGATGCAGGAAAACAGCGCGACCATGCAGACGCTGGTCATCGCTCATGCCGCCTTTGGGCATAACCACTTCTTCAAAAATAATTATGTCTTTCGCCAATGGACCGATGCGGAGGGCATTCTGGACTATCTGGAGTTCGCCAAAGGCTACATCGCCAGTTGCGAGGAGCGTTTTGGCCAGCTCGCCGTCGAGCGGGTGCTGGATGCTGCTCACGCGTTGATGAACCAGGGCGTGCATCGTTATCCGCGCATTCGTCCCCGCGATTTGAAGGCGGAGGCCGAACGGGAGGCGGAGCGCCAGGCCTATCGCGACCGTATCTATGATGATCTTTGGCGCACGGTGCCGGTTGGCGCGAAGGCGGCTGCCGTCCCCTCGGACGAGCGCCGCGCCGCGCTGGGCCTGCCGCAGGAAAATATCCTCTATTTCCTGGAAAAGACCGGGCCGCTGCTTCAAAGCTGGCAGCGCGAGATATTGCGCATCGTCCGCCTGATCGCCCAATATTTCTATCCCCAGCGCCAGACCAAGGCGATGAACGAGGGGTGTGCGACCTATACCCATTATCGCATCATGACGATCCTGCACGATCGCGGCTGGATCACCGATGGCGCTTTCATGGAGTTTATCCAGTCGCACACAGGCGTCGTCTATCAGCCGACGTTCGATTCCGGCCATTTCGGTGGCTTCAATCCCTATGCGCTGGGCTTTGGCATCATGTCCGACATTGAGCGGATTTGCATGGACCCGACGCCGGAGGATCGCGAATGGTTCAGCGACATTGCCGGTTCGCGTGATCCGGTGGAGGTGTTGAAGGATATCTGGGCCAATTATCGCGACGAAAGCTTCATATCGCAGTTCCTTAGCCCGCACCTTATCCGCCAGTGGCGCCTGTTCAAGCTGATCGACAAGGAAAGCGAGTCGGAACTGCGCGTCGATGCCATTCATGATGAGCGCGGCTATCGCCGTATCCGCCGCGCGCTGGCCCGCGAGCATGACATTGCCCGGCAGGAGCCCGATATTCAGGTGGTGGATGTCGATCTGGCGGGCGACCGCACGCTGATGCTGGAACATGCGGTCATCGACGGTGTGGTGCTGGATGCGTCCGATGCGGCAATGGTGTTGCAAAGCCTTGCCAATCTATGGGGTTATGAAGTGGCGCTAAGCGAAGTTCATGCCGAGAGCCGCAAGGAATTGAAAAGCCATCGTTGCCAGCCGCAGCAGGGCTGGATCGGCTGAAGCGGTGCGCCGTGGCGGCCAGCCCCCGGCGGCCCGAAGATTCCATTTCCAAAGCAGGGCGGAAAAGCGTAAATTCTGCCGCGTTTCGCGAGTGGCTCCAGCGATCGGTCGCATCTTGCGATGCATGGAGCGCTCAACAAGAAGCAGGAGAGCATTTTCATGACTCATGCCCTCAATGCACAAGAATGTCTTGAACGAGCCCGGATGCACGAACAGCTTGCGGCGACAACCGCCGATGCGTCTGCGCGGACCATGCATCAGGCAATGGCCGCGGAATTTCGCCGCCGCGCCGCGATGGGGACGATCGACGGAGTTAGCCCGGTGATCAGCAAACCGGTAATCGAGCTGACCGTCAACGCCGCCTGAGCCGCTTCTTTCGTCAGGCGTCCCGGCGCAGCAGATATACGTCCATGACCCATCCATGCCGATGGCGCAGCTGTGCCCGGCGGTCAATGATCGCTGGCCCCGTCACCGCCAAAGGCCCGTGGGCCAGCGACTGATGCTCCATGCCCAGATAGGCGCCCCACCAGATCGTCAGCCCCTCCGGCTCCAGCGTCTGGAATGCGCAATGCCCGTCCAGCATCACGACGGCATCGCGTATGCCGCCCGGCCAGCCCCGTTCGCGCAACTGGCGGCCGGTAGTGATCAGCACCGGATCGGCCAGCCGATTGAGGCAGATGCCATGCGCTGCTGTCAGCGCCTGAATGCTGGTGATGCCGGGCACGACGCTGATCTCGACCGATGGGCCAAGCCGCTCCGAGATCCGCAGGCTGCTGTCGTAGAGCGAAGGGTCGCCCCAGACGAGCAGCGCAACCGTGCCGCCATCGGGCAGGTGCAGGGCGATCTGCTCCATCCAGAGCGCGGCGATCGCGTCATGCCATTCTATGACCGCCTCGACATAGGCGGCCTGATCCGTTCGGGTGGGCATGTCGAACTCTGCGATGCGTGCCGGGCCGGTCAGTAGTTGCGCACAAATGGACCGGCGCAGGTCGATCAGGTCGGACTTGGCCTCTCCCTTGCGCGGCAGCAGGATCAGGTCAGCCTCGTTCATCGCCCGGATGGCGGCGAGCGTCAGATGATCGGGATTGCCTGTGCCGATGCCGATCAGGGATAAGCGGATCATGCGGCACCCGCGATCAGGTGGAAGAAGCTGCCCGTCACCCGTCCCCGGTGCGATCCGGACGCGGCAACAGGCGCGCCCGTTGCATCAGCGACATGGGCCAGCGGCTCGTCGGGTTGCTCGACGATCGTCGAATAGCGAAACTCATGCCCGCGCAAGGCCGCTCCCGCCTCATGGCCGCCCATCGGTGCCAGCAGCCGCGCTTGTCGATAGCCCAGTTGAAGCCGCCGCTCCGCGAAGCTGGAAACCAGCCCCAACAGTCCCGCCATCGCATGGGACTGCCCTTGCGCATCGATGATCGCCTGTCCCAACACCATATAGCCGCCGCATTCGCCGTGGATCGGACGGTCCTGTGCATGGCTGCGTAGTGCATCCAGAAACCGCGTGGCATTGGCGATCCGTGGCGCATGCAGTTCGGGATAGCCGCCGGGCAGCCAGATAGCGTCGGCCTGCGGGTCTGGTGCTTCATCAGCGAGCGGGGAGAAAGGCAATATCTCCGCCCCCGCCGCGCGCCATCCGCTCAAAATATGGGCATAGGTAAAGGAAAAGGCCGCGTCCTGCGCCAGCGCGATCCGCTGACCCGGCGGCGGGCAGCGATAGCGGGCTGCTGATGTGCCGGGCACCGCGTCGGCTACCTCTTGAAGAGCCGTAAGATCGACATGCGCCTCGACCAGATCGGCGATCATGTCGATGGCTTGCTCAACCTCTGGCTGCTCGCCTGACTGCACGAGGCCAAGGTGCCGTTCCGGGATGGACAAGGCATCGGATCGCGGGATCGCGCCGAGCACGGGCATGGCGATATCCTCCATCGCCTGTCGGATCATGGCCTCATGGCGCGGGCTGGCGATGCGGTTGAGGATAACGCCTGCCACCCGCACGTCCGGCCGCAGAATGCGGAAACCTTGCGCGATGGCGGCGGCCGACTGGCTCTGGCCCGACACATCGATGATCAGGATGACCGGCCAGCCAAGCCCCGCCGCTATGTCCGCGCTGCTCCCATTGCCGCTCGCGCCCCGCGCCGGTGCGCCGTCGAACAGGCCCATCACCCCCTCCGCGATGATCAGCTCCACGTCCGCCGCTTCACCTGCCAGACTATGGAGCAACGCCGCATCCATCGCCCAGCTGTCGAGGTTGAAGGCCGGGCGGCCACTCGCAAGCCGGTGATAGCCCGTGTCGATATAATCCGGCCCGCATTTATAGGGCTGAACGCACAGGCCCTGCCGCTTTAATGCTCTGAGCAGGCCGAGCGTGATGACCGTCTTGCCCGACCCGGATCGGGACGCGGCGATGAGGATGCCGGGCGTCATTCGTCCGATCCCGCGAAGCGCGATTGCGCCGTTGCGGGCCGAAATCGCCGATCATAGCCGGGCGCATAAAGCTGGCTTTCCGCAAAATCGCCCTCGCCCAGTACTGGTCCCACGAGAATGAGGGCGGTGCGTTCCGGCCTGCCTGCCGCCTGCTCCTCTATCGTGGTTAGCGTCCCGCGCACGATGAGTTGGTCCGGCCAGCTTGCCCGCCACACGATCGCCGCCGGGCAATCCCTGCCATAAAGCGGCGTGAGGTCCGCGACCACCTTCGCCAGATTGTGGACGGACAGGTGGATCGCCAACGTCGCGCCGGTCGCGCCAAAGGCCGCCAGCGTCTCGCCAGAAGGCATGGCGCTCGCTCGCCCCGGCGTGCGCGTGAGGACGAGCGACTGGCCCAGCCCCGGTAAAGTCAGCTCTGCCTCCAGCGCAGCCGCCGCCGCCGCGTAGGACGGAACGCCCGGCGTCACCGTATAACCGATGCCCAATGCCTTGAGGCGGCGAATCTGCTCGCCCATCGCCGACCAGATCGACAGGTCGCCTGAATGCAACCGCGCGACATCCTGCCCCGCCGCGTCCGCCTCTGCGATGATGGCCATGATCTCGTCCAGCGTCAGCGGCGCGCTGTTCACGATCCGCGCACCCGCTGGGCAATGATCGAGTAGCGCGCGCGGCACCAGCGACCCGGCACAGAGACACACGGGGGAGGCAGCGATCAGGTCGCGGCCGCGCAGTGTCAGCAGGTCGGGCGCTCCCGGCCCGGCGCCGATGAAATGGACGGTCATGGCGATATTCCTTGGGCCAGCGCGCAGGTGGCTTGGCCATCCGGCGAAATGATACGAGCGGCGATCAGCCGCGCGCCCGGCCCCGCTGCCGTCAGCGCGACCGCTTCGGCGACGCTGCCCGTGCCGTAAGCCGCCAGACTGGCGCTGGCGCGGGTGGGTGTGTCCATTCCCTCGATCGCGCAAGGATCGATCAGGATCAGCGGCAAGTCCAAGGTGCAGGCGAGGGGGGCAAGCAACGCTTTCTTATGCGCCAAGGTCGCCAGTGCAGTGACGCCAGCGCCATGTCCGTCCAGCGCCGCGCGCAAGGCTTGCTCGTTCGCTTCACTGCGACAGCCAAAGCCAGCGACGATCATAGCGTCACGCTCCACTGCACCAGCGGATAGGCGGCTTTCCACCCCCGCCGCGTGCCGATCGGCGCGGCGCTCGCCATCTCTATCCGCAGCAGTTCGCCGCCCAGCTGTTCCTGCCATCGGGCCAGCAGCGCTTCCGATTCCAGCGTCACCGCATTGGCGACGAGGCGTGTCCGCTCACCGGGCAGGGCGATGATCGCTTCCATCATCGCCTCGCTGAGCCCGCCGCCGATGAAGATCGCTTGCGGACGCACCCGTCCGTCCAGCACCGCCGGGGCTCGCCCTTCGACCAGCGTCAGCCGATCGACGCCCAGCCGCTGCGCATTGCCCTTCGCCCGCGCGGCGCGCATTGGGTCAGCCTCAAAAGCCAGCGCCTGGGTCGAAGCATGGCTGAGCAGCCACTCAATCGCGATTGATCCCGATCCCGCGCCGATGTCCCACAATGTCTCGCCCGGCCGGGGGGCAAGCGCCGACAGCGTCAGCGCGCGCACCGGCCGCTTGCTGATCTGCCCGTCATGGTCGAACCAGTCATCCGCCAGTCCGCTGACGCATGGCATCACTTCGCCACCCCCCGCCACGTCCACTCCGACAGCCACGGGATGCGCGATATCGTCAAAGGCGATTTGCTCGGCGAACGCCTGCCGGACCCGCTCGCGCGGCCCGCCCAGCGCTTCCATGATATGCAGCGTCGATGCGCCAAAGCCCGCCTCCGCCAAATAACGGCCAAGCGCCTGCACCGCCGCCCCATCACGCAGTAGTATGACGGCACGGCGCCCCGGCGCCAGCATGGGCCTCAACCGCGTAAATGGCGCGGCATGCAGGCCATGACAGGCGACATCCTGCAACGCCCAGCCCAGCCGCGAAGCCGCCAGCGAAGAACTCGACGGCGCCGGATGCGACACCCATTCCTCGGGCCGCAAATGCCGTGTGATGCTCACCCCCGCGCCGAACCAGAATGGGTCCCCCGACGCCAGCATCACCACCGGCTCCCCCCGCCGGGCAAGCAGCGCCTCCACGCCATCCTCAAAGGGCACTGGCCAGCTCAGCCGTTCCGCCCTAAGGGGTGGCAGCAGCGCCAGCTGGCGCGGCGCCCCGGTGATGATGCGAGCCTGTTTCAGTGCGGTGCGCGCAACGTCGGAAAGGCCCGCCGCCCCATCCTCGCCTATGCCGATGATCGTCAGCCAAGGACCTTCAGCTACCATGCGCCACATCCTGATCCTTGGCGGCACGACCGAAGCGAGCGCGCTGGCGAAGGCCCTTGCCGAACGCGGTGAGCGCGCCATGTTGAGCTATGCCGGACGCACCGGCAACCCGCGCGCGCAGCCGGTGCCGGTGCGCGTCGGCGGCTTTGGCGGTGCTGCTGGATTGGCGGCGTTCCTGAAGGAGGGCGAGTTCACCCACCTCATCGACGCGACCCACCCCTTCGCCGCGATGATCAGCGCCAATGCCGCCGCCGCCGCGCGAGAGGCGGGGGTGGCCCATCTGATCCTCACCCGCCCGGAATGGCAAGCGGGGGAGGGTGACCGCTGGACCCATGTTCCTGATATTACGGGCGCTGTCGGAGCGTTGGACGGCACGCCCCGGCGCGTCATGCTGGCGCTCGGCCGCATGCATGTCGAAGCCTTCGCCGCCCAGCCACAGCATCATTATCTGCTCCGCTTCGTCGATGCGCCCGAAGCGCCGCCCGCGCTGCCGAACCATCATCTGCTGGTCGATCGCGGCCCCTTCACGCTGGACGGCGATCTCGCCCTGATGCGCGCGCATGCCATCGACCTCATCGTCGCCAAAAATGCCGGAGGGGAGGGCGCCCGCGCGAAGATTGACGCGGCGCGAACGCTGGGCCTGCCCGTCCTCATGATCGACCGGCCCGCGCTGCCGCAGGCGCAAGCCGTCCATGACATAAGCGATGTGCTGGCTTGGATCGATCATTCGGCCCATCGTGGCGTATAGAGGATCGGGCGGGACGCTCCTTTGATCAGGCGCGTGCTGCTCGACCCGACGATCACCATCGTCCGCATATCCGCCATCTTTGGCTCTGCCTCGCCCAGCGTCACGACCCGCAATTGCTCCTCCGGCATTGATACCGCGCGGGCAAAGAGGATCAGCCTGTCCCCGCCACATTCCTCCCGCAACACATCCAGCGTCCGCGCAAAGCCATCGGGCCGCGCCTTTGACCGGGGATTGTAGAAGGCCATCGCGAAGTCAGCTTGTGAAGCGAGGCGTAGCCGCCGCTCGATCAGCGCCCAAGGCTTCAGATTATCCGACAGGTTGATCGCGCAAAAATCATGGCCTAGCGGCGCACCTGCCCGCGCCGCGGCGGCCAGCATGGCGGTGATCCCCGGCAGCACGCGAATGTCGATCGCGCGCCACGCGCGCGGCCCTGCCTCCAACGCCTCGAACAGTGCCGAAGCCATCGCAAATACGCCCGGATCGCCGGACGAAGCCACCACCACGCGCCGTCCCGCCGTCGCCATCTCCAGCGCATGAGCGGCCCGTTCAAGCTCCACCCGATTGTCCGAAGCATGACGGACAAGGCCCGCCCGATCCGCGACCCGCGCGACATAGGGTGCATAGCCCACCAGATCGGTCGCCTCGGCCAGCGCCTGCGTCACCTCCGGTGTCGCCATTGCGTCAGCGCCCGGGCCGAGGCCCGCTACCGCAACCCATCCGCTCATGGCCGCCGACCCTGACCATGGATCAGCAGGATGGAAAAATAGCTGGTGATCGCCTCCGCCTCGGCCAGCGGGGTGATCTTCTGATCCGCCATCGTCGCATATTCAACCAACCAGGCGCAGTTCTGCTTGCCTGCCGCCTCCACTGCGCGACGGAGCTTGGCCAGATTGCGGCCGATCTTCATGACGACCAGCGCATTGCTGTCATGGATGCGGCGGGCCAGTTCCTCTTCGGGCAGGGTCGCCATCAGCACCGTGAGTACATCGTCGCCCCAGCTGATCGGCGTCCCGCTCGCGGTCCAGGCGCCCGACATCCCGGTGATGCCGGGCACGATCCGTACGGGCGCGAGTGGCGACAGGCGGCTGTGCAGATGCATGAAGCTGCCGTAGAAAAAGGGGTCGCCCTCGCACAGCACGACCACATCCTCGCCCGCCGCTGCCAGTTCATGCAGATGCGCGGTGCATTCGGCGTAAAAGGCGGAGAGGCACTGATTATAGCGCGGATCGCTGACTGGAATTTCGGTCGTCACCGGATATTCCATCGCATATTCGACCGCGTCGGGGCGCAGCAGCCCCTCGACGATTTTTCGCGCATGGCCGTGACGGCCGGGCTTGCGGAAATAGGCTATGTGGCGCACCTCGCGGATCAGTCGGTCGGCGCGCACGCTCATCAGGTCCTGCGCGCCCGGGCCTAGCCCCACGCCGTGGATCGTCCCGCTCATTCCGCCGCACTCGCCAGCGCGTTGACGGCCGCGACTGTGATCGCGCTGCCGCCCAGCCGCCCTTCGACGATGCAGCAGGGGGCGGGCTGGCTCTCCCACAGCGCCTGTTTCGATTCCGCCGCTCCGACGAAACCGACCGGACAGCCGATGATCGCCGCCGGGCGCGGGCAGGTGGGGTCTTCCAGCATGTTGAGCAAGTGGAACAGCGCGGTCGGGGCGTTGCCGATGGCGACCACTGCTCCCGCCAGATGGGGACGCCACAGCTCCAGCGCCGCCGCCGATCGGGTGTTCGCCACTGACCGGGCGAGATCGGGCACTTGAGGATCGTTCAGGGTGCAGATGATGGCATTGCCAGCGGGCAGACGCGCGCGCGTAATCCCCTCCGACACCATCCGCGCGTCACACAGGATCGGCGCGCCAGCCTCCAGCGCCGTGATTGCCGAACCGGCAAAACCCGGTGAAAAGCGGATATGCGGCGCGAGGCCGACCATGCCCGCCGCATGGATCATCCGCACGGCAACCCGCTCTTCCTCTGCCGCAAAGCGGTCGAGCGCCGCCTCAGCCCGGATCATGCGGAAGGACTGGCGATAGATTTCCGCGCCGTCGGTTTCATAGAGATGCGGCATCAATTGGCTCCGAAGAGGGCGAGTATCTGATCGGGCGACAGGCCCGTTTGCAGCGGCGGCGCACCCGCGCACGCATTGCGGCTAATGTCGAAGCGCCCGTCACGCCCGGTGAGGACCACCGCCGCCTGCGAAGGCCGGGCGCAACCCTTGGCGCAACCCGAAACATGAAGTCCGCGAACATGCGGCGCCAGCCGAGCGGCCAGATCGCGCGTGGCGACGCTTGCCTGCGGGCAGGCTGGCGCACCAGGACAGCGATCGGCGGAAAGGCGCGGATCGGCCGGATCATCGGACGGAGCGCCGCTGCCTTCCAGCACCAGTCCACGCCAGGGGGTAAGCCGGACAGCCTCCGTCCCTCGCTCCATCGCGGCAAGAAGCGCAGCCGCCTCGATCCTGCCGAAGGGCGCTGCACGAAAAGGGCCGGGCGCAGCGGACAGGGCGGCAGCGCAGGACCGGGCGGGGGCAGGGGACTTAGTCGCTACGTTAGGGAGCGGGGCCGAATGCCGCGCCATGCGCCCCGCCTGCGCGCCACCGCTGGCCACGAACCAATGGGCATGACGGATCAACCCCTCGGCCGCGTCCTCTGCACTCAGGGCCACGCCATGCGTGCGCCCGTCAGCGCGCAGGATCAGCGTGCCGCTCGTCCCTCTTTCGATCCGGAAATCAGCCGGAACATCGCTAAGCACCGGAGCAGGCCCCGCATCGATCGCAAAGCCGACCTTCGCGGGCAGGTCGGGCAGCTCGTCCATGCGCGCGATCAAGGCAGCGGCTATGACGGCGCTATCGTCACCCGGCGACCAGTCGGGGTTGATTAGGACAGGAATCTGCCTGTCCCGATCCGCATCGGCGTGCGTCAACCCCAGCGCGACGAGCCTCTCCATCAATGCGCCGTGGCCTGCCTCGTTCACGCCCCTGATCTGCAACGCGGCGCGATTGGTGATGTCGATATGGCCATTGCCCAGCGCGATGGCGGCCTTGCAAAGCCCTACCGCCTGCGCCCGGCTCATCCGGCCCAGCGCCGGGCGCACCCGGACCAGCAGCCCGTCGCCCGCCATCATCGGGCGCCACGCCGTCGGGCACCAGCCGCGCACGCGATGGGCCGGGCGTGGGCCAGCGTCGGCACTTCGCGCCTGCTCCTGCATTGCTCCTGCACTCCCCGCACCAGCGCCACGACACACGGGCGGCATGCGCAGGTAGGCGGACAGGCCGCACGCCTGCACGGCCGCAGCCGCACGAAATTCGTCGCTCAAACGGAGAACCGAGCCGTGACCATCCCCTGGATCATGGCAAGAGCGACCTTTGCTCCGGCAGGTCTCCTGGCTTGCGGGTCATAGCTTGGCATGGGGCCTTCCCGGATTGCTCCAGTGGCTGGCCGTCCTTTCTCGGGACTGGCCGGTCCATGCCTCGCTCGCCGCTCACAGTTGCAGGGACAGCCGCGGATTAGGGAGGAAACCCTCCCGCACCGCGTTCCCATTTAAGCCCCTTGCGGGGCACCGGCGCGATCGATGAACCGGGATGAACCCGGCTCGATGCGCTTCATAGGAGGGATGCGGGCGAAAGGGAAGTGGCCAAGGGCCGCTTCCTTGCCTCGGCGGGCCGTCGAAGCTAGGCCGTCATCAAAGACAGCAAATGGAGAGGACAAGATGAGCGATTTCAGCTTTGAAGCGACCAGCCGCTTTCTGGAAACGGATAAGGGACGGCTCCATTATCATGAAGCCGGATCGGGTCCCGCGCTGCTGCTGCTCCACGGGTCCGGCCCTGGCGTCACTGGCTGGGCCAATTTTCAGGGCAATCTGCCTTTCTTCTCCCAGCATTTCCGCACCATCATTCTTGACGCGCCCGGCTATGGCAAGAGTGATCCGGTGGATGGCGACCCGGTCGGCGTGGCGCGTGACGCGGTTGTCGCGTTGATGGACGGCCTTGGCATCGATCGCGCCCATGTCGTGGGCAACAGCTATGGCGGCATCGTCGGCGGGCATCTGGCGGCGTCCCATCCCGACCGCGTGCTGCGCTACATCACGATCGGCGGCATCGGCTTCAACGTCACCTCGACCTTTCCCAATGAAGGGCTGACCCGCCTCGTCGATTTCATCGAAGACCCGACGCGGGAGAATATCATCGCCTGGCTGGAATCGATGGTCTACGACAAGTCGATCATCACCGATGAGCTGATCGACATGCGCTACAAGGCGGCGCTGGAGCCGGTGACGATGGAAAGCAGCCGCAAGCTGTACACGCGCGCTGCGCTGGGCTTCATTGCCCAGTCGATGAGTGGTCCGGGCGTGTCGCAGCGGATCGACTATCTCGGCAGGATACAGGCACCGACGCTGATCATGTGGGGCCGGGATGACAAGGTTAGCCCGCTCGACGGTGCGCTGTTGCCGATGCGCATCATCCCCAATGCGGAGTTGCACGTGTTTCCGCGCTGCGGCCATTGGACGATGATCGAGCACAAGGACCGGTTTGAAGCGTTGGCTCTGGATTTCTTGCGGGGGTGAACAGCTAATCTCTCCCCGTTCGCCCTGAGCCTGTCGAAGGGCTTTTCTTTCTTTCAAGAAGGAGTGGGCTTCGACAGGCTCAGCCCGAACGGGCAGGGGTGTGGGCGCAATCCCTAACGCCGCACCACGACCGAATGCCAGTCCGTGCGCTGCTCCCATCCCCGCCGCTCCAGTTCCGGCACATCTTCCTCGCTCATCGGCCGCCCAAGGCACAGCAGCCCCAGACACTCCCACCCAACCGGAATATCCAGCATCGCGTTCACGCCTTCCGGTTCCATGATCGACACCCACCCCATGCCGATCCGCCGCGTCTGCGCCGCCAGCCACAGCGTATGGACCGCCATGACGCAGCTATAGCGCCGCGCCTCGGGCATTGTGACGGCGCCCAGATGATGGCCGGTCTCCGTCCCATCGTCGCAATAGACGGCGAACAATACCGGCGCCTCACGCAGCCCATGCAGTTTCAGGCTGCGATAGAGCCGGTCCTGATCCCCGTCATATTCCTTGCCCGCTTCCCGCACCTGGTGGTCGACATGGCACGCCAGCCCCTCGCGCAACTCCGCCGTCTCGATCCGCACGAAACGCCACGGCTGCGACAATCCCACCGACGGCGCGCGATGCGCCATGCTGAGCAGCCATTCGACGTCCGCCTCGTCGATCGGATCAGTCCTGAAATGGCGAATGTCCCGCCGCGCCCGCACCAGCGCCTCGAACTGCGCGCTGTCGATCGGGGTGATGGCGGGTCGGCTCATGTCAATATTCAATCCCTGCCTGCGCCTTCACGCCGCTGCGGAAGGGGTGCTTGACCAGTGTCATCTCGGTCACGAGGTCCGCCGCCTCGATCAAAGCCTCGGGCGCGTTGCGGCCAGTGATAAGGACATGCTTCATCTCGGCCCTGTTGGTCACGGCCTCCACCACCTCATCAACGGGCAGATAGTCGTAGCGCAGGACGATATTAAGCTCATCTGCCAGCACCATATCATAGGCGGGATCGGCGATCATCCGCTTTACCTCGTCCCATGCTTCGCGGGCGAGCGCAATGTCGCGGGTCTTGTCCTGCGTGTTCCAGGTGAAACCTTCGCCCATGGGCTTGAACGTGACATTATCAGGGAACGCATCGAACACCGCTTTTTCTCCGGTAGTCATCGCGCCTTTCACGAACTGGACGACGCCCACGCGCTTGCCATGGCCGATGGCGCGGACGACCATACCGAGCGCGGCGGTCGTCTTACCCTTGCCCTTGCCGGTATGGACGATCAGCAGGCCTTTTTCCTGTGTCTTGGTCGCCATGATCTTGTCATGGGCGGCCTGTTTCTTCTTCATCTTTTCGGCATGTTGTTCCGGCGTGCGTTCGATCATGATGGGTCCTTCAGTTGGGCGAGGAGCATGGCCGCGCTGTTCGACCGTGGCCGCCACAGCCCCCGGTCCAGCGCCTCGTGGAGGCGGGCGGCAGTCTCGCGCAGCGCGGCGGGGTTGGCTTCGTGCATGAAGGCGCGCACCGCTTCATCCTCGATAAAGGCGGCGTGGACGGCGTCGAAATGATGGTCCTTCACGCCATGGGTCGTCGCGGCAAAGGCGAAGAGATAATCGACCGATGCAGCGATCTCGAACGCGCCCTTGTAGCCGTGGCGCATCATGCCCGCGATCCATTTGGGGTTGGTGACGCGAGCCCGCACCACCCGGCCGATCTCGTCCTCCAGCGTGCGGACGACGGGCCGCTCCGGCCTGCTATGGTCATTATGATAGCTGAGCGGCTTGCGGCCTGACAAATGTTCGACAGCCGCCGCGATCCCGCCTTCGAACTGATAATAATCGTCGCTGTCGAGCAGGTCATGCTCGCGATTGTCTTGATTCTGGATGAGGGCGTCGGCCTCGGTCAGCCGCTGTGCGAACAATCCCCGTTCCGCATCGCCCTCTACCCCGCCGCCATAGGCATAGCCGCCCCAATCCAGATAGATGTTCGCAAGATCCGATCGATCATGCCACAGCCGCTCGTCGATCATCGCCTGCAAACCCGCGCCATAAGCGCCCGGCTTCGATCCAAAAACGCGAGCGCCTGCGCGGCGCAGCGCGGCTTTTTCAGCCGTCCCCTCCGCCATGAGCGCCGCGGCCTCCGCGCGATTACGGGCGGCGGCCGGGTTGTCCTCGTCCGGCTCATCCAGCGCCATGACGGCACGGGCAGCGCTGTCGATCAGGTCGATCTGTTCCGGAAAGGCATCGCGGAAAAATCCCGACACACGCAGCGTCACGTCCACGCGCGGCCGGTTCAGCTCGGCGATCGTCATCACCTCAAAGCCAACAACCCGACCCGAAGCCCATTCCCATCGCGGCCGCACGCCCATCAGCGCCAGCGCCTGCGCGATGTCATCACCGCCCGTACGCATGTTCGCCGTGCCCCATGCCGACAGGGCGATTGCGCGCGGATAATCCCCCTCGCGCTGGAGATAGTCCTGCACGACCAGTTCCGCCGACTTCTGCCCCAAGTTCCACGCCGCGACGGTCGGCACCGCGCGCGTATCGACCGAATAGAAATTGCGCCCCGTCGGCAGCACATCGGGCCGCCCCCGCGCCGGCGCACCGGAAGGACCGGGCAACACAAACCGCCCATCCAGCGCCTGAAGCAGCGCAGCCTTCTCCGCCCCGCCGCAAGCATCCACGCGGGGACCAAGGTCGCTGCGTATCACCTCCAGAACGCGCGCGCTGGACGGCCCCGGCGCGGCATCGCCTGTGTCGATCAACTGCATGGCATAGAGTTCCAGCCGCTCGACCGTATCCCCCGTGCTGCGCCAGAGGTCCATCGTCAGACCGCCCAGCACCTCCGGCCTAGGCCCTTCCCAAGGCACCCCCATCCCGCAGTCGATTGGGTCAAATGCCAACGCCAGATCATCCGCCAGCGCTCGCAGCAGCGATTGCTGTCCTTCGTCCAACCCCCTGGGGCAGCGGGCGAGCGCGATCAGCAGGTCGCGGCGCAGCACGCCTTCGGGCGATCGGGTAAAGACATGCAGCCCATCGCGGATCTGCATTTCCTTGAGTTCACACAGATAGTTGTCGATCGCCGCCAGCGCATCATCGCCGCTCCCTTGCGCCCCCGCATCCTTGTCCAGCCCCTGCGCGGCGGCCAGCGCCAATATGTCCCGCCGCAACGTCTCCAACCTGCGCGGGTCCATCCCCGCCGCCAGATAATATTCATCGACCAGCGCCTCCAGTTCCTTGAGCGGCCCATAGGTCTCGGCCCGCGTCAGCGGAGGCGTCAGATGGTCGATGATGCATGCGCCGATGCGCCGCTTCGCCTGCGTCCCTTCGCCCGGATCATTGACGATGAAGGGATAGATTTGCGGGATCGGCCCCGCGCAGATTTCGGGAAAACAGCTTTCCGACAGCGCGATGGCCTTGCCGGGCAGCCATTCCAGATTGCCATGCTTGCCCACATGCACGACCGCGTGGACGCCAAATTCCTGCGCCAGCCAGATGTGAAAAGCGAGATAGGCGTGCGGCGGCGGCAGCGCCGGATCATGATAGCTGCTCTTCGGATCAACATCATAGCCGCGCGAAGGCTGCACCGCGACTGCGACATGGCCGAAGCGATGCACACGCAGCTGGAAGGCGCCGCCTTTGCAGGAAGGATCGTCCTGCGGCTCCCCCCACCGGTCCGTCACTGCTCGGCGAACGCTTTCAGGCAAGCGCATGAATGCGGTGCGATAGTCAGACAGCGGCAGCGCGCAGGTCGCCTCGCCCCCTATCATCAACTTCATCAGCGCCGCGCCTTCGGTAGGCGCATCGCCGACCGCATAGCCAGCTTCACCAAGCGCCCCCAGGATCGCTGCCGCACTTTCCGGGGTGTCCAGCCCTACGCCATTGCCGATGCGTCCATCCCTGTTGGGATAGTTGGCAAGCACCAGCGCTACCCGCCGCTCGCCTGTCGGAGTGCGACGCAGCTTTGCCCAATTTCCAGCCAGCTCGGCAACGAAGCGCACTCTGTCCGCCAGCACCTGCGGTACGATGATGCTGCATTCGGTGCGCGCGTCGAACCGCGCCACCGCCTTGAAGGCGACTGCGCGCGTGAAGATCCGCCCGTCCACCTCTGGCAGGGCGATGTGCATCGCCAGATCGCGCGGCCCCAAGCCTCGCGCGCTGTCCTGCCACGCCGACTGTTCAGCGCTGGCAAACATCGTCTGAAGGACGGGACAGTCCGCCTGCTCCAATATCGACGGTGCGCGCGGCTCGCCCGGCGCGGACGCGGCGAAGGCTGTGGCGTTCAGGATGACATCCGGACGCACCGCGCCCATCACCCCTTCGAGGAAATTCCGCGCAAAGGGTTCGCGCAACGCCCGCACATGCACGGCCATCACATTTAGCCCCGCCGCGCGCAGTCCCGCGATCATCGCGTCCACCGCTTCCAGCGTCCCAGCGATTAGCAGCGCGCGATAGAAGAGGAACAGCACCGTCAGCTGCCCATCTGTCCAATCCGCTTTTACCTGATCCAGCACCGGACGTTCGACACCGCGCAAATACAGCCCTGCGTCTGCGACCGGCACCGGCGGGTCGGCATAGCCCGCATCCAACCCTGCGATCCCCGCCGCCGTCTTCAGGAAAGCCATCGCGTTGGCGATACCTCCCTGCCGCAGATAATCCCTGAGCAGATCGCATGTCGCAGGCCGCAGGGTGGAGGCGAGCCGCAGTTCCGGATCATCCTCCCGCCCGTCGGCGATGGCCGCAAAGGCTATGCCCTTATCCCGCGCGACATTGGCAATTTCCTCAATGCCATAGGGCCAGTAGCTTTTGCCGCCCAGCAAGACGACGCAGACGAATTTAGCGTGGGCAATCACCTTCTCGACATATAGGTCGACCGAATAGGGATGCCTGAGTTGCAGCAGGTTGGCGAGCCGGATCGAAGGCGCGCCATCGCCCAGCATCGCCGCAGCGCTCGCGAAGCAGGCAAGGTCGCTGTCCGCCACGGTCAGCAGCACGATGTCGCCCGGCGATTGGCCAAGGTCAATGGCTTCGTCCCCGTTGGAGACGGTGCCGGGCGTGGCGGTCAGCAAATGCATCAGGCGGTCGCCAACTGTCCCGACAGTGCGGCTTCGATGGCGGCGCGATCCAATCCTGCCTGGCCGATCACCACCAGCCGGGACGCACGCGATTCGCCCGCCTGCCATTGGCGGTCGAAATGATGCTGGACGCGCGGCCCCACCGCCTGGATGACCAGTCGCGCGGGTCGTCCTGCGACTGCGATGAAGCCCTTTAAGCGGAGGATGTCATGATCGGCGATGACCCGCTCCAGAGCCGCGGGCAGCCGCGCGGGATCGTCTATTTCGTTTAGATCAAGGACGAAACTGTCGAAATCCTCATGATCATGATCCTCCTCATCGTCATGATGAGACGGTCGCGCGTCGATATGTTCTTCAACGCCGATGCCCAGGCCAAGCAGGATGGCGGGATCGATCTCGCCGCGCGCGGTGCGAACGACGCGGACGCCGGGCCGCACTTCGCCGCCCAGCTGTTGCTCCAGTTGGTTGAGCTTCTCCGGCGCGACCAGGTCGGTCTTGTTCAGCAACACCAGATCGGCGCAAGCCAGCTGGTCTTCGAACAGCTCCTCAATGGGGCTGTCATGGTCCAGCGTCGGGTCCGCCGCCCGCGCGGCGGCCAGCGCCGCCTCGTCATGCGCAAAGCGCCCCGCCGCCAGAGCGTCCGCATCGATGAGCGCGATGACGCCGTCTACCGTCGCCCGCGTCCGAATATCGGGCCACTGAAACGCCTTGACCAGCGGCTTGGGCAGGGCAAGGCCCGACGTCTCGATGATGATATGATCGGGCGGCACATCCCGGTCCAGCAGCCGCTGCATGGTAGGCAGGAAATCGTCCGCCACGGTGCAGCAGATGCAGCCATTGGCCAGCTCGATAATGTCGTCATCCGGACAGGCTTCATCGCCGCATCCCTTCACCAGCGATCCATCGACACCGACGTCGCCAAATTCGTTGATGATGAGCGCCAGCCGCCGTCCGCCCGCATTCTCGATCAAATGGCGGATCAGCGTCGTCTTTCCGGCACCCAGAAATCCGGTAATGACGGTAGCAGGAACCTTGCTCATAAAGTCTGTCCTTGATTGGAGAGGGGTACTTCGATCTCGTCGAAGCGCTTCCAGCGGTAGATGAACCAGCTCACCAGCCAGCAGGCGGCGAACAGGCCGATGATGAAGAAGCCCAGGCTATTGAAATGCTCGCCCAGATCGGCGGCCACCGACCAGACGCCGCCGGTCAGGCCCAGCTTGTCGCCCAGCAGCGCCGCCGCCTCGATCCCGCCAATGACGATCGCGACCAGCGCCGACACCGATGTGATGGTGATATTATAGTAGAGCTTGCGGATTGGCTTCACGAACGCCCATTGATAGGCGCCCATCATCAGCGCCCCGTCCGCCGTGTCTATGAGCGCCATGCCCGCCGCGAACAGCAGGGGGAAGATCAGCACCGTCGCGATCGATAGCCCGCTTGCCGCCTGTCCTGCAGACAGGCCGAGGATGGCGACTTCGGTCGCCGTGTCGAACCCCAGACCGAACAGGAACCCCAGCGGCGCCATGTGCCAGCTGCGCGTGACCAGCCGGAACAGCGGCCGGAACAGGCGGGCAAGAAAACCCCGGTTGCCCAGTAAAATATCCATATCCTCATCGGCATAGGCGCCGCCGCTGCGAACATGGTTAAATGTCTTCAGAACCGATCGCAGGATCATCAGGTTCATCGCGGCAATGGCGAACAGGAATGTGGCGGAGATGATCGTCGCGATCGTTCCGCCAATCTCGCCCGCCGCCTCCACGCTGCTCAGCGCACTGGCGGCGAAAGCGATTCCGACGGCGGCGATCAGCACGATCCCGCTATGCCCGATCGCGAACCAAAGGCCGACGGTCAGCGGTTGCTGCCCATCCTGCATCAGCTTACGGGTCACATTGTCGATCGCGGCGATATGGTCGGCATCGACTGCGTGGCGCAGGCCCAGGCTCCAGGCGAGCAGGGCGGTGCCCAGCATCATCGTGTCGCCCGCAAAGATCAGCGAGGCGCACAGCCACAACGCGATGTTGGCGGCGATCAACGCGCCGAATATGAAAGTGGCGCGTCGTCGCAGCGCCGGAAATTGCATGGCCATAAAAGCATGGCTCCCGTCAGCGTCGGCGAGACTGGACGGGACCTCCGCAAAGCGGCCGACACCACGCGCCGGACGGACGCATCATAGCGCCCGGCACGCATGCCGGTGCGGACCCGCCGCACGCGTCGCTCAGACGGAATACCGTGCCCCGGCCATCCCCTGGGCCAAAGCAAGAGCGACCAGACGCCGACAGGTCTCCTGGCTTACGGGTCCTCGCTCGACACATGGCCTTCCCAGGCCTCGCATGATTTAGCGTCCGGCCCAGTGGCTGACCCTCCGACAAGTGACGGAAGGTCGATATGCGTCTCGCTCACCGCTTACAGTTGCAGGGACAGCCGCGGATTTGGGCGCCTTGTCAGCAGCCCGCACCGCATTCCCTTTAAAGCCCTTTCAGGCACCGGCGCGATCGTGGCCGTGCATAGATGGCTTGGCCGCCAAAGGGAAGCGGCAGTTGCATGCCCGCGTCCATTTGCCTCCCGCGCCATATTGCCGCGCGCGCATTGCCCGCCTAGACCGACCCTATGTCTTCGCCCTTCTCCTTCACCCGCATCACCCCCGACGGCGAGGCGTCGCCCGTGACGCGCGAGTTGGCGGAGGAAGTGCCCGTCGCGATCGAGTTCAACGGCGTTGGCTATGCCGTGTTGATGGCGACGCCCGCCGACGTTGCGGAACTGGTGCAGGGGTTTGCGCTGGCCGAGCGGCTGGTCCTCCCATCCGACGCGCCGCTCGACGTCGATGTCCATGCGACGGAGCAGGGCTTGGTCGCACGGGCTACGCTGCCGGAAGACCGGATCGAGGGGCTGCTAGGCCGAGTCCGTCATCGCGTCTCCGATTCCTCCTGTGGTTTGTGCGGCGTCGAAAATCTGGAACAGGCGCTGCGTCCCTTGCCTGCCGTGACTGCCCGATCGGACGCGAGCTGGGAGGCGATCTTCGGTGCCCTGCACGATCTTGCCGCGCATCAGCCGCTTAACCGGCAAACCGGCGCGGTCCATGTCGCTGCCTTGGCCGGGGCGGATGGTGCCATCCGCCTCGCCTATGAAGATGTGGGCCGCCACAATGCCTTCGACAAGCTGATCGGGGCCATGCGGCTGCGGCAATTGTCGTGGGATGGCGGCTTCGCGCTGCTGTCCTCCCGCTGTTCTTTTGAACTGGTGGAAAAGGCAGCGCTCGCCAATTGCCCGTTGCTCGTTACCATCTCCGCCCCGACCCGTCTGGCAGCCGAACGCGCGGCCAGCGCCGGATTGCCGATCGTCGTGCTCGCGCGGCCCGATGCCGTGCTCGCGGCGGGCGACCTGCCCGACTGACGACGCGCCGCTCCCATCTACCGCTTGCGGACGCGCCGTCGCCTCTTTATCAGCAGCCCCGCGACAGGTTCCCCTCGGGGATCAAAAGGGAAGTCGGGTGTAATGCCCGCGCTGCCCCTGCAACTGTAAGCGGTGAGTGGACCGGCCACGCAGCCATTGGGGGAGCATCTCCCGAGAAGGCGGCCGGTGCGCAGCGACCCGTGAGCCAGGAGACCTGCCTGCCGCAGTCGTTCTTCGACCGGACAGGGTGTGCCGGACGAACGGGGTTCCCCTCGCGGACGACAGCCACCGCCTTGCTCGCCATTCGGCCGGGCAGGGCCGTTTGCGGTTCGATTTTGCGGGGAGGACCATGACGACGGTCTTTCATGTCCACATGGTTATGGAAGCGCGCCGCTGATGCTGTGCGCGGTCGAAAACAGAGCTTCGGTTGTGGTTTGCTCGACCTGCCGCCTGTCCGCCGATCAGCGGGAAGATGGGGCAGGACAACGCGGCGGCGCGCTGCTGGTTGAGGCCATGCGCGACCTTCAGGCGCAGGACCCGGCCTATAAAGCGGTTGCCGTGCAGGACATGCCCTGCCTCTTCGCCTGCCAGCGTCATTGCACTGTTCATGTGCGCGGGCCGGGCAAAGTCGGCTATGTGCTGGGCGACTTCACCCCGGACGCGGATGCGGCGCGCGCGATCCTCGATTACGCCCTGCGCCACGCCGCCAGCGAAGAAGGCGTGGTTCGCTACGCCGAATGGCCGCAGGGCGTTAAGGGCCATTTCATCGCCCGCACCCCGCCAGAAGGCTTCGTCTGCACATGATCCGCTTTCAGGATCGTGCCGATTTTCAATCCGCGCTCGCCACGCTCCCCGAACCTGACGCAGGAGCGATCGAAGCGGCAGCGGAGCGGCAGGCATCTTTGACGAAGCCCGCCGGATCGCTCGGCCGTTTGGAGGAGATCGCCCTCTTCATGGCAGGCTGGCAAGGTCGCGAACGCCCGCGCGCCGATCGCATCCGCGCCGCCATCTTCGCGGGCAACCATGGCGTCGCCGCGCGCGGCGTCAGCGCTTTCCCGGCTTCCGTCACCGCGCAGATGGTCGCGAATTTTCAGGCGGGCGGCGCGGCGATCAACGCCCTTGCGGGCGCCTGCGGCGCCGAGCTGGTCATCGTCCCGCTCGCCCTAGACAATCCCACCGCCGACATATGCGAAGCCCCCGCCATGACGGAGGTCGAATGCCTCGACGCCCTGAACGCAGGCGCCGCCGTCGTCATGCAGGATTGCGACCTGCTCTTCAGCGGAGAGATGGGCATCGCCAACACCACCCCCGCCGCCGCGCTGTGTCTTCAATCCTTCGGCGGCGAGGCGCAGGATTGGACGGGGAGGGGCACCGGCATCGACGCAGCAGCCCTCACCCGCAAGACGCGGGCCGTTCAGATAGCGCACGCCCTGCACGCTCACAATTGCACCGACGCTTTCGAAACGCTGCGCCGTCTCGGCGGGCGAGAGATCGCGGCGATGGCAGGCGCCATCCTCGCCGCGCGTATGATGCGTGTGCCGGTGCTGCTCGACGGCTTTATCTGCGGCGCGGCCATCGCCCCTCTGGCCCGCGACAATCCCGCCATCACGGCCCACTGCCTCGCCGCCCACTGTTCCGCCGAAGCAGGCCATGCCCGGCTGCTCGAAAAGCTTGGCCTGCACCCCTTGCTTCACCTCGACATGCGCCTCGGCGAAGGCAGCGGCGCGGCGGTTGCGGCGCAACTCATCCGCTCGGCGCTGGCCGCGCACGACCAGATGGCGACCTTCGCCGAAGCCGCCGTGGCTAACGCGCTATGAGCCCGCTCACGCTCCACCTGATGCGCCACGCAGCGCCACAGACGCCCGGTCTTCTGCTCGGTCACATGGACATGCCGCCAGACCCTGCCGCCATGCAGCTATGCGTCGAACGATGTCGCGCGCTTGCGTTCGACCGCCTGATCAGCTCCGACCTGACACGCGCTCGCACCCCGGCCAACTTGATCGCCGCCGCCCGGCAGGTGCCGCACGACGTCGACGCGCGCTGGCGTGAACTGCACTTCGGGACATGGGAGGGCAGTGATCCCGCGGCTCTCCCTGCCGAGGAGATTGGCCGTTTCTGGTCATCCCCGGACGACCATCCTCCGCCGGGAGGGGAAAGCTGGTCCAGCCTTTGCCTGCGCGTAAAGGCGGCGCTTTGCGAAATCGACCGGCCCTCGCTGGTCCTGACCCATGCCGGTACGATCCGTGGCGCGCTGACGGCGCTGTGTGGCTTCACTTACCAGCAGGCCTGGGCAATCGACCTTCCCTATGGCGCCTTGCTCAGCCTGCGCGTCTGGCCGGGAGACAATGCCAGCGCGCAGATCACCGGGCTTGTAACATGACCCGCCTCATCCTTGCGCTGCAACTCATGACCCGCCTGCCGCTCCCGCAAGTGCGGGCGGAAGAGAAGGACTTCGCCGCCGCGATGCGATGGTTTCCCGCGACCGGCATCATCGTCGGCCTCGCCGTCGCCGCTGCCATGACAATCGGCGTCCTCGTCGATCCCTGGATGGCGGCATTGCTTGGCCTCATCGCCTGGGTCGTCATTACCGGGGCGCTGCATCTCGACGGTCTTGGCGACATTGCTGACGGGGCAGGGGCAGCCCATGGCGACCGGGCAAAGCTGTCCGCTGTCCTCGCCGATCCGCATATTGGGAGCTTCGGCGTCGTCACCATCGTCCTGCAACTGCTGGCGAAGCTGATCCTGCTGCGCCTCTGCGCGGAGCATGTCGCGCCGATTGCGATCATCGCCGTGCCTTTCGTCGCCCGGATTGGCCCGCTGGCATGGACCCTCTGGCTCCCGCCGCTCCATGAAGGCCTCGCCAGCCGCTTCCGCGAAAGCATCAGCCCGGTGCATCTGCTCGGCTGGACGATGCTGGCCGTAGCTCTCTGCCTGATCATTCCTGCCCTCCTGTCCGCCGCTATCCTCGTCCCGTTTTGGGGATGGTGGCTGCGCAGCCGGATTGGCGGTATTTCGGGCGATGGCCATGGCGCCGGGATCGAACTTATCGAAAGCGGCCTGCTAGCCGCACTGGTACTGGCGCGATGAGTGACATCTTCCACTGGCATGGCGGTCGTCTGGCGGCGGCGCGTCAACATTATGAGACTGGCCTTCCCTGGATCGATCTTTCCACCGGCATAAACCCACTCGCCTGGCCCGGTGCCGCCGTGATCACCCCGGACTGGCAATCCCTCCCCGATCCCGCAGCGCTTGCCGATCTCGAACAGGCCGCCGCCACACATTTCGGCGTGTCCCCCGATCACATCTCCGCGCTGCCGGGCAGCGAAACCGGCCTGCGCCTGCTTGGCCGCCTGATCCAAGTACCGGGCTGTCACCTGCTGCCGTCCTACCGAACCCATGCGCAGTCTTTCCCGAACTCGCGTCCGTTGCAGCAACCCGAAGATGCGCCACCCGGCACCGCCCTCCTGCTCGCCAATCCCAACAATCCCGATGGCCGCCTCTACATGCGGGCGCAAATGCAGCAGCTTCTAACTCAACAGGAAAGGGAAGGCGGCTGGCTGATCGTCGATGAAGCCTTCGCTGATTGCATCCCCGGCGCCAGCATCGCCAGCGAGATCGCCGATCACCGTCGCCTGATCGTCCTTCGTTCCTTCGGCAAATTCTTTGGGCTCGCTGGAGTGCGATTGGGCTTCCTCCTTGGGCCATCCGTCATTGTCGCGGCCTGTCGCAGGTTGGTGGGAGACTGGCCCTTATCCGCCGCCTCCATCGAGTTCGGCCGCGCCGCCTATCGCGACCAGCGCTGGATCGACGAGACGATCGCGAACCTGACGACCCGCGCCGCCAGCCTTGACGCACTACTTATCCGCCACGGCTTTATCCCGCGCGGCGATTGCCCGCTATTCCGCCTGATCGACACGCCGAACGCCGCCGCCCTGTTCGACCGCCTCGCGCGCCACGCCATTCTCACCCGCCCGTTCGAAGATTACCCTCATTGGCTCCGCTTCGGTCTGCCCGCCGATGATGCCGCCCTGGCCCGGATGGACGAAGCTCTTGGTTGAGCTGGCCGCGCTGATTCTTGACGCTGTGCTAGGCTGGCCAGTCCGATTGCACGCCCGTATCGGCCACCCGGTCGGAGCCTTCGCCCGGATCATCACCGGTTGCGAGCGACGCCTGAATCGGCCTCATCTAACCGCCATACGCCGTCGTATCGGCGGTATCGTCACGCTGCTACTCCTCCTCGCGACCGCCATCGCAGCAGGCTGGGGCGTAGAATTCTTCATCCGCCACTTACTCGGCTCCTGGGCCTGGGCAGGGATCGCACTTGCCGCATGGCCAGCACTTGCGCAGCGCAGTCTGTACGACCATGTCCTGCCCGTCGTTCAGGCTCTCGAAGCAGGCAATCTCTTCGCCGCCCGCCGCGCCGTCAGCCAGATCGTCGGACGCGATACCGCCACCCTTGATGAAGCAGGCGTTGCCCGGGCCGCGATAGAAAGCCTCGCCGAAAGCTTCTGCGACGGGGTCGTTGCGCCGCTCTTCTGGCTGCTCATCGGCGGCCTGCCCGGCATCTGGGCCTATAAGGCGGTCAACACCGCCGACAGCCTCATCGGCCACCGGGAGGAGCCGTTTGCGGCCTTTGGCTGGGCCGCTGCTCGCTTCGATGACTTGCTGAACCTGATCCCCGCGCGCTTGTCCGGCTTCCTGATCTGCGTCGCGGGCTTGGGCGGCTGGCGCATCCTCTGGCGCGACCATGGCCGTCACGCATCACCCAATGCGGGCTGGCCCGAAGCGGCGATGGCGGGCGCACTGGGCATCCGGCTTGCCGGGCCTATCGCCTATGAAGGCCATTATCATGCCAAGCCATGGATCGGCGGGGAAGGGGGCGAAGCCACACCCGCTGTCGCCCGCGCCGCGTTGGCGCTCTACGTCCTAGCCTGCGCGCTGCTCTGGCTCGCGACGGCGCTGATCGTAGGTGTCAGCCGATGACCGCTTTCCAAAAGCTGCTCGTGCTGGGAGGTGCCCGTTCGGGCAAGAGCCGCCATGCCGAAGCGCAGTGCGAAGCCCTGCCCGGCGTCATCACCTACATCGCCACGGCCGAGGCGTATGATGCTGAAATGCACGAAAGGATCGCCACGCATCGCGCCCGCCGCAACGCGCGCTGGCGAACGATCGAAGCCCCAATCGATCTGCCCGCCGCGATCCGGAATGCCCACGCGCATACGCTAGCTGGCCCGATCTTAGTCGATTGCCTTACCCTGTGGCTGTCCAACCTGCTGCTGGCTGGCGACGACATTGCCCGGTGGAGCGAAGAGCTGATCGCCGCCATCACCGGCTGCACCGTTCCCATTGTGCTGGTCGCCAATGAAGTCGGCCTCTCCATCGTCCCGGAAAATGCACTTGCCCGCCGTTTCAGAGACGAAGCGGGCCTGCTTAATCAGCATGTGGCCGCCGCTTGCGACAGGGTGGTGTTTGTCGCCGCTGGCCTGCCCCTGACATTCAAGCAAGGCGGATGAAGAAGGACGCGGCTGCAAGCCATTTTGAAAATCGCTGATGCCAACAGCGCTGCTTGCCGTAGAGGCCGAATAAAGTCGTTGCGCGAATCGACGGCGTGATAAATGGCTCTGACCGGCTTGCCTGCGATCTACTCGGTCAATATGGCACGCTCAATAATGCGTGGAGGGATTTTATAGGAGCCAGCGATCATGGCAGGGGCAATATGCTCCGAACCCAGGCGAAATTGGAAGATCGCCAGGGTTTGATCAGATCGCGGTTTCTGGACAGGGGATAAGTCAGTGAACGCTTTCAATGCAGATTATCTGTTCGTCTTCATATTGGCGGCCTTTCTTGGTTTTCAGCTGATCAAGAAGGTATCGCCTTTGTTGCACTCGCCGTTGATGTCGCTGACCAATGCGATAGCGGCGGTTGTGATTGTGGGGGCGATCACGATCACGGGTGAGGCGGGCGCAACGCCGCTGGCCAAGACGCTGGGCTTCATCGCGGTGTTCTGCGCGACGGTGAACCTTGTGAGCGGGTTCATGATCACCGATCGCATGCTCAAGATGTTCAAGCCGCGGGGGAAGTAACAGATGGACGCCTTCGTACCCTTCGCGGCGATTGTCGCGTCCGCTTTGTTCATCCTGTCGCTGATGTGGATGAGCCATCCCTCGACCGCCCGTCGCGGCGTGCGCGCGGGCGAGATCGGCATGGTCATCGCCATCGTCGGCGCGCTGGTCCAGCATGAGGTGGTGGACTATAATCTGATCATCATCGCGATGATCGCGGGCGCGGCGGCGGGCATTCCGATGGCGCTGCTGATGCCGATGACGGCGATCCCGCAGCGAACCGCCATCTCCCACGCCTTTGGCGCGCTGGCTGTAGGCCTGATCGGTGCGGCGGAATATTACAAGCATGCCCATGCGGAATATGCGGGCGGCTTCATCCTGTGGGCGCTGATGTTCGAGATGCTGCTGGGTTTCCTGACCTGCACGGCCTCGATCATCGCCTTTGCCAAGCTGCAGGAGCTGATGGGCAGCCGTCCGGTCTCTTTCCCCGGCCAGCGCATCGTCAATGGCGCGGTGGCGCTGGCGACGGTGGCGATCGGCATCATGCTCGCGATCGATCCGACGCAGACCTGGCTGTTCCCGCTGTTCGCCGGCCTGGCGCTGCTGTTCGGCATATTGCTGGTCATCCCGATCGGCGGGGCGGACATGCCGACGGTCATCGCGCTTCTGAACAGCTATGCGGGCCTTGCGGCATCGGCGATGGGCTTTGCGCTGGGTAACAAGCTGCTGATCGTGGCGGGCGCGCTCGACGGCGCATCGGGCTTCATCCTGGCGCTGGTGATGTGCAAGGCGATGAACCGCAGCTTTGCCAACGTCATGTTCGGCGGCTTCGGCAAGGTGGTCGCAGGCGCTGCGGGCGGCAAGGACGACCGCGTCGTACGCTCGGCGTCTGCCGAGGAAGCCGCGATGCAGCTGGAAAATGCCAGCAGCGTGGTCATCATCCCCGGCTATGGCATGGCCGTCGCCCAGGCGCAGCACAAGGTCAGCGAGCTGTATCAGGCGCTCACCAGGAAGGGCGTGGACGTCAAGTTCGCGATCCACCCGGTGGCGGGCCGCATGCCCGGCCACATGAACGTGCTGCTGGCCGAAGCCAACGTGCCTTACGAACAGCTGGTCGACCTTGACGACATCAACCCTGAACTGCCGCAGGCGGACGTTGCGGTGATCATCGGCGCGAACGACACGGTGAACCCGTCGGCGCGCGACGATCCGCAGAGCGCGATTGCGGGGATGCCGATCATCGAGGCGGACAGGGCCAAGTCTGTGTTCGTGATCAAACGCTCGATGAACGCGGGCTTCGCCGGGATCGACAATCCGATCTACTATAACAGCAACACCCAGATGCTGTTCGGCGACGCCAAGGACATGGTCGGTTCCATCGCCAAGGAACTCAGCGGAGGCGGCTCAGGCCTCCACTGAACCGCCACTCAACTGCACAAGATAAAGCCCGCTGCCCCCAAGCAGCGGGCTTTTGTCATAGGGGTTCGCCCGCGGCCTGTGGGAGAAGTATTGCGCTAGCGGCTGCTCAGTCGAGCGATGCGTCATTGATGTTGATCGTGCCAATTGCTGCAAAAATGCAGACCCAATTTGCGAATATGAGATGTTGATTGCACAATCGCGCCCGCGCATGGACAGCACCAACTCCATGGCGATTGGCGTTACTGCTGTGCTCTTTGGAATATCGGTCCTGGGAAGCACAGCCAGATCACGCGCCCGATCATTATCGGAGACGCTCCGCGAGTGCAGGGAAAAGATATGACAGACCAGCTGATCCTCTCGGTCGAAAATGGCGTGGGCCGCATCCGGCTGAACCGTCCCAAGGCTATCCACGCGCTGACCCCGGAGATGTGCGAGGCGATCAATCAGGTGCTGCTGGACTGGCGCGACGATCCGGCGGTGCGGATGGTCATGATCGACCATGCCGAAGGGCGCGGATTCTGTGCCGGAGGTGACATCGCGCTTATCGCCAGTAGCGCAAAGACGGACTGCGCAGCGGCCGAGCATTTCTTCCGCGTCGAATATCGAATGAACCATCTGTTGTTCGTCTACGACAAACCTATCGTGGCCTTCATCGATGGGATTGTGATGGGCGGCGGCGTCGGTCTCTCGCTGCCTTGCCGATATCGTGTTGCGACGGAGCGTACGACCTTCGCGATGCCTGAAACCGGAATTGGCCTTTTCCCCGATGTGGGTGGAGGCTGGTTTCTGCCTCGGCTGCCTGGACGGGTCGGCGCATGGCTTGCCGCGACCGGAGCACGTCTGGATGGTGCGGATTGCGTCGCGATCGGGATTGCGACCCATTATGTCGGCTCTGACAGGCTGGGTGCGCTCAAGGCGGAAATCCTCACGCATCCCTCTCAAGTTTCGACCATCCTCGATCAGGCAAATGAACTCGCTCCGGAGTCCCGGTTGATGGCGCAGCGGGACGGGATCGATCGCCTGTTCGCGAGCGATGCCTTGGAGGATATCCTTGCTGCCCTCCGGGCGGACGGGTCGGAATGGGCGGACAAGCAGTTGGCGGTGCTTGCAACCAAGTCGCCACAAACGGTCAAGGTCGCCCTGCGCCAACTGGCGGAGGGCGCCGCCTTTACTGACTTTGCGGACAATATGCGAAACGAATATCGCCTGGCCTGCCACATCATTCGCCGTCCCGATTTCGTCGAGGGGGTGCGCGCGGTGATCTTTGACAAGGACAACGCTCCCAAATGGTCCCCGGCCACGCCAGAGGAGGTTGATGACAGGTTGATAGATAGTCTCTTTGCGCCTCTACCGCAGGACAAGGAATGGACCCCTCTGCCTCAAACGGAAATCTCTCATGACCTTTGAAACCATCACCGTCGAACAGCATGGCGCCGTCACACTAATCACGCTCAACCGGCCGCAAGCGCTCAATGCGCTCAATAGCCAGGTGCTCAAGGATCTGAGCGCTGCATTCGCCGCCTATGATGCCGATCCGGCGCAACGGTGCGCGGTGCTGACCGGCAGCGGTGAGAAGGCTTTTGCCGCAGGCGCCGACATCAAGGAGATGGTCGAGAAGCAGGCCGCGGATTTCTTCCTGGAGGATTTCTTTTCTGGCTGGCAAACTGGCGTGGTGGCAACGCGTAAGCCGTGGATCGCAGCCGTGCAGGGCTTTGCGCTGGGCGGCGGTTGCGAATTGGCGATGATGGCGGACTTCATCATCGCAGGCGACACGGCAAAATTCGGCCAGCCCGAAATCAAGTTGGGCGTCGCGCCTGGCATGGGCGGTTCCCAGCGCCTGACCCGCGCCGTGGGCAAGGCGAAGGCGATGGAAATGTGTCTGACCGGCCGCATGATGGATGCCGCCGAAGCAGAGCGTTCCGGATTGGTAAGCCGCATCGTGCCTGCCGCGCAGCTGTTGGAAGAGGCGCTTAAAACTGCCGCCGCCATCGCCTCGATGCCGCCAATGGCAGCAATGGTGAACAAGGAGATGGTGAACATCGCCTTTGAAACGGGGCTGGCTCAAGGCATATTGACCGAGCGGCGCCTTTTCCAGATCCTCACCGCTACCGAGGACAGGGCAGAAGGCATGAGCGCTTTTGTGGAGAAGCGCGCAGGGGTGTGGCGCGGTCGCTGATCAGGCGATCAGTCGCTGGCTTGTTTGTTGGAGAACTCCCTGGCTCGTGCCAGCCGCAACTTGGTGCGACAGGCACGAGCTTTCGGATCGAACCGTTTTAGAAGCGCGCGGACAGGGAAACGCCCCATGTCCGGCCCGTGATCGGGTTCGCGAACTCGACCAATGAACCCGGACTCTCGCCCGATGTAATGCCATCGTAAGTGGTGTTGTCGGTAACATTCTTCACGAAACCGGAGATTTCCAACTTGGTGGCATCGCCGACCGGCAGTTCGTAACGGATGCCTACATCCATTCGGGCAACGGGGGGAATCGATCCTCGCGGATCGTTCAACGCGTCCGTCTCATATCGTGAGGTATAGTATAGGGCAGCATTCAGGCCGAATTTCCCGGTTCCGGCGTCGATTGTATAATCGGAAACGAGGCCAGCAGTCCATTTGGGCGTGCGACGCAGGCGGAGTACCGACAGGTCAGCGTCCCCCTGCCCAAGGTTGCCCCTGAACTCTGAATATTTGGCGTGCAGATAGCCGCCCGTCGCCAGGATCGTCCAGTTCCGAGTGGGCACGAGGGTCAGTTCAGCCTCTACCCCCGTATATTTCGCCTTCGCGACATTTAAGGTGCTGGACAATAGGCGCGATCCATCAACCTGAAGAACATTCTCTTGCTTGTTGTCGAGAATATTATGGAATGCCGCGATGTTGAAGCGGACACGATGATCGAAGAGTTCACTTTTGAACCCGATTTCAAATGCATCCATTACTTCCGGGTCATAGGGTTGAACAGCTGTTACAATGTTACCCGTGCGGCCGCTGAAGCCTCCCGTATTATAACCCCGGCTGTAGCTCGCATAGGCCAGTATGTCGGGATTGAACTTATACTGGACGTTGACCTTTGGCGTGAACTTCTGAAAGCTCACCCCAGCGGAGACGTCGCCCACCAGCGGTCCCAGAACGCTCATGTCCCGCACCGTTCCCGGCACGGCCGAATAAAGGACATAATGCGTTTTCTTGCGGTCCCAGGTCTGGCGCCCACCGACAGTCAGGCGAAGCTGGTCCGTCAGGTCATAATCGGCCTGAAAGAATAGCGCGGTCGACCGGTTATGTTGGTTGGTGACATAGGCATCCACCGAATTGAGGTAGGCAAAGCCCGGCGGCAGCCAATCGGGCAATCCCGTGGCGATGGGAGGCAAGGCGGCAAGGTCCACCGACAAGTTGGTTTTCTGGGTATATTCATAGTTCATGTAGAAGAAGCCGCCGACGAGATTGAAGGGGCCATTGAAAGACGTTTCGAACCTTAGTTCCTCGGAAAACTGATGTGCCTTCAAATTGCTCTCATTGCGCGCCAGGGCGAAGCGCGTGGAGTCATAGTCTCCGAGCGTATATTCCTTGAACTCGCGAAGGCCGGTCAGGCTGACGAGCCGAATATCATCCGTTGCCTGATATGAAATTTCGCCGGTTAAGGCATTAAGCCGCAAGGAGCCGGGGAATGGCCTCGATTCGACAACATTCTTGTCTTTGGTGAGAGGCGTGCAGATGGACGCCGTATAGGGATTAAGGCAAGGCGAGTTCGCGCCGCCGAAATAACCCGGCACCTTGTAGGTGATCAGATTTGGCGTCAGCAATTGGGAATAGGGCGGCAAGTCGCTGTCATTTTCTACCCGATCCAGCGCGAGATACAGGTTGAGCTTGTCCGTTGGCGTGGCGACGAAGGCCAATCCGAACGTGCGCACGTCCCGATCTCCATTGCGTCCACCCGTCACGATATTTCTGAACTGGCCGTTGTTTTTCCGCACCGTGATGGAGCCCTTGACCGCCAACAGGTCATTGACGATCGGCGCCATTATGACGCCTTCATAATCATTTTCGCCAAAGCTGCCGAGGGTGAAGCGAACCTTGCCGGTTGCGTCGGCTGCCGGGTCGGGTCGTGAGCGGATGACGTTGATGGTGCCGCCCGTCGTGTTCTTGCCGTTCAAGACACCCTGCGGGCCGCGAAGCACTTCGATCCGCTCAATGTCATAGGCGTCCATGAGCGATCCGCGCTGGAAGGCGATCGGGACGCCGTCAACGGTAAAGCCGATGCTGGATTCAAGGCTGGGCAGCACATCCTGAATGGACATGCCGCGCAAGCTAAGCTGGGGAACGTCCACGGACGCGCCGGATCGGTTGATCGTCAACCCCGGCACCAGTCCGCGCAGTCCGGTCAGGTTATCCAGACGTGCATGCTCCAACGTTTCGCTGTTGAAAGCGGAAACCGCAACAGGCACCGATTGCAGTGGCTCGGCACGTTTTTGCGCCGTGACGATAATATCTTGCAGCATTCCCGCGCCCGAAGTCTGGTCCTCCGACTGCGGGGTTTGCGCATGGGCCATGGCCGGAAACAGCGGCGCAGAGGCCAATAGAACCCACTTCCTGACAGACATATTCAATTCCCCTCCAATGCATTATCCGACATATTCTTCAGGCCTCATCCGAGCCTTTCGGAAATGCTCTCCCAATGCGCCATTTGATGATAGTAGCATACGGTTAGATAGCGAACCGAAATGTTTCAACGGCGTCTGGGAGGAGTATATCGGGCAAACACAGCGATCGGTTGGGATACGGCCCGCTGCGCCCTTCAACCAGTGGAGTGACCATTGTGCCATCGGATCTGACAACCGCGCAAACAGCTGTTTTCCGGAACCTTGACGTGCCAATGCGCGATGGCGTTGATCTGGCCGCCGACCTCTACCTGCCGATGGCGTCGGGACAGTTGGAGCCGGATGTCGGTTATCCCGTGATTGTTATCCGCACCCCTTATAACAAGCTGTTTGTGCAGGGTTCGTTCGGCACGGCCACTTATCTGACCCGGCGAGGCTACGCGGTTCTGGTTCAGGATGTGCGCGGTACGAACGGGTCGGGCGGCGTGTTCGACCCGATGATGAATGAGGGGTGGGGCGAACGGCAGGACGGCATTGATACTGTTCGCTGGATCAAGCAGCAAGGTTGGTGCAACGGGAAGGTCGGCACTACTGGCCAGTCCTATATGGGTGGGACGCAGCTGCTGCACCTTCAGGCCGAAGGTAATGAGATCGACGCCGCGTTCGTTCAGGTCCCGGCCGTCAGCCAGTTCAACAATGGCTGGGTCTACAAGGGGGGCGTAATGGATAGCACGGCCTTGTGCTGGACCATGGGCATGGCGTTCACCGCCGCGGCGCGGATGGGCGAGGAGGTGACCGCAGCGATCAAGGCCGACGCTCGGGCGGTCGGCCTGCCCAGCGGCTTTGCGGCCCCGCAAATGTTAATGGCATCTCCAGATCTGGCATTCGAAATCGCGCGCGGGCACGCACTGAAGGACGTTCCCATCAACCGGCATATGCCATTCTGGAACGCTTGGCTCGACAACAGGGATAATCCGGAATTCTTCGCCACGAATGACGCAGCATCGCGGTTCGACCGGGTCAAAGTGCCGGTCCTGCATTTCACTGGATGGTATGATCTGTTCAACCGCAATTCGCTGGACGCGTTCGTCAACATCTCTCGCCATGGCGCTACTGAAGCGGCGCGTCAGGGGCAGCGGCTGATCATAGGGCCATGGGGGCACGTCGCGAACGGGATGTTCTGTCATTTCCCCGATGCACTGGTCGATGACGTCGCCATGATGGGGGCGTGGATGGACCGCCACCTTCTGGGGGTCGCGGGGGACGGGGACGACCATCGGGTCATGCTGTACGTGATGGGCGAAAATCGTTGGCGGGCCGAGCAGGATTGGCCGCTTCCAGATGCTCGGCCGACGCTGTTCTACTTGCACAGCGACGGTAACGCGAACGGCGCAGAGGGCGGCGGGCTGCTGTCTCAGGCTGCTCCGGGCGCGGATGAACCCGCTGACCATTATGTCAGCGATCCTGCTAATCCTGTGCCTTCGCTGGGCGGGCATTCGTTGCACGGCGGCCCTGCGGATCAACGGCCCAATGACCATCGGCCGGATATTCTTGTCTATACGACGGCGACGCTGGAAGAGGATATGGAGGTGACGGGCGCGATCCGGGTCATCCTCCATGCGCAATCGTCGGCAACGGACTGCGACTGGTTCGTGAAGCTGATCGACCTGTTTCCGGACGGCCGTTCCTACAATCTGGCGAGCGGCATGGTGCGGGCGCGCTATCGTAAATCGCGCACCGCCCCGGAAGGGCTGATGCCGGATGCGGTCGAAAGATATGAGATTGAGCTGGCGCCAACCAGCAACCTGTTCAAAAAGGGGCACCGCGTTCGTATCGTCATTTCCAGCAGCGATTATCCGAACAGCGAGGTGAACCCCCAGGATTTCCTCGACCTATCCACCGCTGCTCCAAAAGATCATCGGATCGCGCGCCAGACGATCCATCACGATGCCGCACGGCCATCGGCGATCGAGTTGCCTGTGGTGCCTGCCGATCGACCGAGGCAATGGATAGAGACGCCCTTCCCCTCGGGCGAGACCGGACGATTTTACACCCGGCCCATTCCGGTTGAGGAGGCGCCGCCTGTAGAGATGCCATTGTCCCTGCTGCCCTATGGCTGACCGGGGATCATCCCGCAGCTAGGCGGGCCTCCCAGATCATCGGGCATAATTTCGTGGCCGGCGTCGGCAGCTCAGGCAACCAGGCCGATATCCGCACCCGACAGGGCTTTCAGGCTGGCGACGGCCCGCTGTTCCAGCATGACCGCGTTTTGCTGACGCGCGATGGCCAGCGCCTGTTCCAGGCAACGCTGCGCCTCGCTCTTGTCCGGCCCCCAGCGTGCGTGCAACTGTCCGGTCAAGCGCCAATATTCCGCTTCCCATATCCCCTCGTCATGTTCGGCCATGAACGTCGCGGCCAAGCCTGCATGGTGCAGCCCCTTGTCGTACAGGCCCATCTGGTCGCAGATATCAGCGGCGAGCAGATGCAGGCAGGATGTGAGATAGAGTTCGGAAAAAGCCTTGGTATGCACCAGGAGCTGATCCAGATGAGTTGGATCGCGCGTCGAATGGAACGACGCCCAGGACAGGCATGCTCGTCCGAACGGTTGCCAGAACCGGCAAAGCTGCTGGGAGCATAGTTTTTGAAGCCGGTCATTATAGCTGCGGATGCGGTCGTAGTCCCTTTCGCAAACCGCGTGGAAGAGCAGCCAGACAAGGACCAGTGACAAAGTTGGCGGGTGACCCAAGGCCTCCGCCATGGCCAAGGCGCGCTCAGCCTCTCGCCTACCCTGATCAGGATTGCCGGTGTGCCAATGCACCCAGGAAAGATAGGCCGTGGAGGCCGCGCCGGGATCATAGCCGAAGCTGCGGCCGTGTTGCGCGGGATCATAGACAGCGACCACGCGCTCGAAGTGCGTTCGGGCTGCGGCAAAGTCTCCCCGAAATGCTGCTCCAGCGCCCAGCAGGCGCCCTCCTTCCGCTTCCAGGCGGGCATTTGGTCCCAGCGAATGAATGAACTGGTCGAACTCGATCGCCAACAGGTCAGCATGCTTCCATCGCCCACGGCCCGCCGCCACGGTCCAAAGCCCATGCAGGCTAGCCGCTAGTGCTTCAGGCCGTCCGACTTCCTTCGCCAGCAGATGCGCGCGCTCATAAATTTGCTTCAAGTCCGGGGCGTAATAGCCTTCCGCTTCCCGGACAGTCGCGCCCAGCTCCAACAAGGCATCGAGTTCGCGTTCGCTTCGTCCGATACTTGGCGAAATCAATGCAAGGGTTTCTATTGCCGCGCGATAGTTCGCGCTTGCTTCGGCGAGGGCATATCTTTGTGCTGCTTTTCGGCCAGCATCCAGCCAGAAGGATACCGCCTCGTCGAAACGCCCCGCATGGCGCATATGTCCAGCGATCACTTCGGGGTGATCGGCTGCGATTTCCGGGAAATAGTCAACCAGCATGTCGGCAGTTCGAGAATGCAGGTCCTGACGATCTGCGTCCATCATCGACGTGTAGGCTGCGTCGCGGAGCAACGCGTGTCGAAAGGCATATCGACCTTTGCCGTTGGAGCGGCCGCGCGTCAGAATGCCTGCGGCCAGCAGCTGGTCGATCGCAGCGGCCACCAGCTGATCTTCATCACTGACCAGAGCTTTTAATATCTCGCCAGGGAAGTCCCGTCCTATTATGGAAGCCACCTGCGCAACCCGGCGTGCAAAGCCCATGCAGCCGAGCTGAGATGCCAGCAGGTCGTTCAGGCTATCGGGCACTGTCGACAGATCGCCTTTTCCAACATTTTGGGCAAGCAGGAGCTTCGTCAGTTCCTCAAGATAGAGCGGCACCCCGTCGGCTTTGTCGATAATCGTGTCCCGGGTCGGGATTGGCAACGCCGCATCCCCCGCAATGCCGTCAATCATCCGGCTACAATCCTGGCGGGATAATCGGGTGAGACGAAGAACAGTAACCGGTTGTGCCGGTCCAAACAGTGCCGCGCACCCTGACCTGCCCGTCATCAGCAGGTAGAGCCGTAGATCCTGGCATGCCGACGCGGCAAATCCAATCAGCTCCAGCGTCGTGGGATCCGCCCAATGTATGTCTTCGACAAGAAGAATAACTGGTCTGCGGTTACATAAGGCAGAAAGGATGGCGATCAGAAGCTGAAGCGTCTTCTCTTTCTTTTCACTCGCCGACGGAAGGATGCCCCCCATATTTTCGTCCACATCCGCCTGAGCGAGCAATGTTTGAAGAAGCGCCCTGTTGATCGGCCCGTCCAGACCGACTCTCTCAAGAAATCGACCCAATACGGCGCTGGATGGATCGTTCCCTGCCAACAACCGGCGGAGGATTTGGATAACGGGATAAAGTGCGCTGTTGCTGTGGTGCGCAGAGCATTGCAGGCGAATTTGATAGCCCCTTGGCCGCAGCCTCTTTATCAATGCTTCGGACAAACAGGATTTGCCGATACCCGCTTCGCCTTCGACGATGACGGATTGTCCCTCTCCCGCCGAAGCCAGGAGCCAACGGTTGCCTAGAAGATCCAATTCAGCGCCCCGGCCGATGATGTCGGCGGACGGAGCATCTTGCTTTGCTAGAAAGCATGTTGTGGATCTAGGGCTCAGAAGACGCCAAAGAAGAATTTGGTGCCCATCCTCGCCTTCTATTGCTCCAGCCGGAATGGTTTCAAATGCGGTGCGTGAATGTTGGCGGGTCTCTTCCGAAACGAGAATTGCGTTACATGGCGTGTGATCGACTATCTGTAGAGCGATGGTGGGTACTTCACCCAATATCAGCGGCTTTTCCAGGCAGGGTCGTGAGAGAACCCTGCCTGTATCAATGGCCACACGGACCTCACAATTACCTCCATGTTCACGCCGCGCATAGGCAATGATTTCCGTTGCCGCCGTCATGGCCCGTCCCGAAGCATCTTCCAGCGAGGTGGGCCAGCCGAAATAGACGGTGAGCCGGGCCGTTGCGCTGTTTTCCATGACACCGCCCAATTGCGTCACGATCGAGGAAAAATATGCGTGGAAGCGGTCGAATTCTTCAAGGAACTCGGCCGTCAGTTGGGAAATGCCTCTTAACCGGAAGGAGCAGGATAAGACCGTTACCCTGCGCAGTTCCATATGCGAAGGCAAATCCGGGGTCGCAGCCTTTGCAGGAGCGTCATCGTCTCGCTCAACAATTTCCGATTGTTCCGTCTTGCGTTGGAAGCTTGGGACATATCCTCCTTTAGGAATGATAATCTGAATGGTGTCGGATTGACCATGGTTGATCTGATAGCTTGTCAGCAGGCGGCGAAGGCGTCCTGCCTCAACCCGGACAGTCGCGCTGGTGCCGGGATCAAAATCCTGAGGCTTGTCAAAAACCCCTAGCGCAATACTATATTCTTTCAGGAGTGATCCACGCCCCGCGAACATCTCCTCGCAGAGATAGCGTAAAAATCGCTGCATACGGGGACTGCGTTCAAAGACGGGGCTCATCAACACTTGATTTAGATGCGCCTGCATCTCCTGTGCGCCAAGAGGGGGAACGCTGCGCGCGTCAAGGGATGATCGCCTCATCGTCACCGTTGCCTCTCCGTCATTGGTCCGTATCGATCCTTGCCCGGTTCCGGAACATTGCCTGACTTTAGTCGCAACGCAACGGAAAGGTAAGGCGGTTCGCGGGCGGATGCCTAACGGTAGCATACTTGCAGAGGAGACGCTGTCCGCGACAGTCAGGTCGTTACGCAATTTGTCGCTGCGGAACAGCAGCCAGTGTCGGTGAGGAATATGCCAGTGGCCCTGAGGGGATGTGGAAA